>NZ_SZXM01000082.1:0-88008 GCF_005281355.1 Citrobacter sp. wls615
TAGCTGGGGGTTTTCTGTGCACAAAAAAAGGGCTGGAGTTATCCAGCCCTTCATTTTTACTTACTGAACGCTGCCTGGAAGACGGCGACCAGCGCGTCGTTCTGGCTTTGCGTCAGGGTATGTCCCTTCGGATCGATAAACTGCATACTACTGCGGTTATCTAAATCACCGACCTGCAGTTTATAGTCGCCTGACACTAAACCTGGATCGCTTGCGCCCAGTTCCTGCCAGCTGCTATCAGACAGCGGTTTGTAGGTCACAGCGATGCTGCCCTGAGAACGGGTACTGTCGGTCACTTTCATGCCCACTTTCTCAAGCGCTGCCGGCAGACGTTGCCAAACCACGTTGAACGGTCCACGCACCACCAGCATTGGTAAACCGGTGTCATCGGCGGCGCTCTGAACGTCCATGGTGGCTGCAGAGCGGTTCTGCGCGGCATTCGCCGCATCGGTGGCGTTCTTATCCAGACCGGCAGAGATAACGTTCATCATCTCAGCGCTGTAACGCTGCATTGATGCCGCATCGGCTACGGGTTTACCCGCCTGCTCAAGGTTCGTCAGTTTCACCGTTACCGCTTGCTGATAGCCCTGCGGTTTAACCGAGATTTGATAACGTCCACGGTACTGCTCGTCTTCATCCAGACGGTTCCAGTCAACCCAGTCGGTGGTCAACGTCTGGCTGGCATCATCACACTTAGCGATCGTGTAGTTTTTAGACTGAATGACGCTAACGACCTGTGGCCACAGCGTGTTGCCACGACCATTTTCCACCAGCAATGTCGACGTATCACCCGCGATCTGGGTACGAGCGCCAGTGACTAACGCTAACGGCTGAGCCGGTGGGCGAATGTCCAGCGCTTTACCCACGGCACCACTACCGTTGGTTACCGGGATATTATAGTCACCCGACATAACCGGCAGAATCATCCCAGCTGGCGCATGAAGCTCAGCAAGCGGTGCGGCCTCCAGATAGGATTCATCACCGCTCACCTGGCGCTTATAGCGCGAGTCAGAACTACAGGCCGCGAGCAACATAACAAGCGAAACACCCGCAACCTTGGCCAGGCGCGACTTTTGTACTGAGTAAGCCATCAAATCTCCCTAAACTTTACAGCAAACCGGCATGCTTAAGCGCCGCCTTGACGATTTCACGAGCATTGTCCGTGATTGGCGTCATCGGCAGACGCAGCGTATCGGTCGCCACAAGTCCCAACTCCTTACATGCCCATTTCACTGGGATAGGATTGGGTTCGACAAATAGTTTGTTGTGTAACGGCATCAGACGCTGGTTAATCACCCGCGCCTCGGCAAAATTCCCCGCTGCCGCCAGTTTGCACATTTCAGCCATGTCACGCGCCGCAACGTTAGACGTTACGGAAATCACGCCATGACCACCGAGCTGCATAAAATCCAGTCCGGTCGCGTCATCACCGCTGAGCAGAATGAAGTCGTCTGAAACCAGCTCTTTGATCTGGTGAACGCGACTTAAGTTCCCCGTGGCCTCTTTAATAGCGATAATATTTTTTACTTTCGCCAGGCGGCCAACGGTTTCTGGCAGCATATCGCAGCCAGTACGGGACGGCACATTATACAGAATTTGCGGCAGGTCAGTATGTTCAGCGATGGCTTTGAAATGCTGGAACAAACCTTCCTGGGTTGGGCGGTTGTAGTACGGCGTCACCGTCAGGCAGCCGACAACACCGCTATCGTTGAAACGCTGCGTCAGACTAATGGCTTCTGCGGTCGCATTGGCGCCGGTTCCGGCAATAACCGGAATACGCCCGTCGGCCAGCTCCAGCGTCATCATCACCACATCGCCATGTTCATCATGACTCAGGGTGGCAGACTCACCGGTGGTGCCAACCGAAACGATCGCCGAGGTGCCGCTGGCGACATGATAATCAATCAGTTTTTTCAGGCTCGACCGGCAGACTTTACCTTTCTCATCCATCGGCGTAACAAGCGCGACAATACTTCCCGTGAACATGGGCCATCCTCTGTGCAAACAAGTGTCTCAATGGTACGTTTGGTACGACAATAAAAGCAAGCGACCAGAGCCGTTCTGATTGTTGTATGCATGTTTTTTTTATGCTTTCCTTATGATTACCTCACCGCTCAAAGGAAGAACAGGTTTGACATCGTCATCGCAACACTATCTGGTCATTACTGCGCTGGGTGCCGACCGCCCAGGAATTGTGAACACCATCACGCGTCATGTCAGCAGTTGCGGCTGTAATATCGAAGACAGCCGACTGGCGATGCTGGGCGATGAATTCACATTTATCATGCTGCTGTCAGGCACCTGGAATGCCATCACCCTGATTGAATCAACCTTGCCGTTGAAAGGCGCTGAGCTGGATTTATTGATTGTCATGAAGCGCACGACTGCGCGTCCCCGCCCAGCGATGCCCGCCACGGTATGGGTACAGGTCGATGTCCCCGATTCTCCACATTTGATTGAACGCTTTACCGCCCTGTTTGACAGCCACCAAATGAATATTGCGGAACTGGTTTCACGCACGCAACCGGCTGAGAATGGAAAGACGGCACAGCTGTTTATTCAAATTACCGCACATAGTCCTGCGTCACATGACGCGGCAAATATTGAAGATGCGTTTAAAGCACTCTGTACAGAACTCAATGCGCAAGGCAGTATTAACGTCGTCAATTACTCACAGCATGATGAACAGGATGGAGTTAAGTAATGAACCCACTGAAAGCCGGTGATATCGCACCGAAATTTAGCTTGCCGGATCAAGACGGAGAACAAGTTAATTTAACCGACTTCCAGGGACAGCGTGTTCTGGTTTATTTTTACCCGAAAGCCATGACACCCGGCTGTACCGTACAGGCCTGCGGCCTGCGCGATAACATGGATGAGTTAAAAAAAGCAGGTGTTGAAGTGCTGGGAATCAGCACCGATAAACCGGAAAAACTTTCCCGATTCGCTGAGAAAGAAGTTCTTAACTTCACGCTCTTGTCCGACGAAGATCATCAGGTTTGCGAGCAGTTCGGCGTCTGGGGTGAGAAGTCATTTATGGGCAAAACCTACGATGGCATCCACCGCATCAGCTTCCTGATTGATGCTGAAGGGAAAATCGAGCATGTGTTTGATAACTTCAAAACCAGCAATCACCACGACGTGGTAATGAACTGGCTGAAAGAGAACGCCTGATTCACGTTTTGCAGAAAAAAGCCTGATGGCGACGCTACGCGTGTTATCAGGCTTCGATCCGCACAAACCCGTAGGCCGGATAAGGCGTTTACGCCGCCATCCGGCATCAACCTCGGTTATTCAAACGTCCCTTTGACGCAGGCTTTTTTCGCTCTGACTACGGTTTTTCCCTTCGCCCACAGGTGATTCACCTCCAGCGCGTCGTTGAGTACCAGAATGTCCGCATCGCATCCCACCGCCAGACGCCCTTTATGCTCCAGTCCTAAAAACTCTGCCACCGTACGCGTCAGCGGACACAGCGCCTGTTCCAACGGCACAGCATGCACCTTCACCAACTGACGCACCGTTTCCGCCAGGGATTCAAACCCCGCGACGCCAATCCCGGTGAGATTACCTGACTCATCAAATTCCGGCTGGCTACCGTTGCCGTCCGAGCTTAAGGTAATGCGCGACAGCGGCACATTTTGGCGCAGCGCCGTGGCAATAGCCGTGGCCGGATCAACAGGCTCATCAATGCTGCTGGTAATGTCGATATAACCGCCCTGGCGGGCATACTCTAGTGCCGCCTGGAACAAGGGTTCCGCACGATTAACGTGTGTCGGTAACAGTTTAGTTATCGGCACGTCGCAGTTTTCAAGGATCTGATACAACGGTTCCAGCATGCGCGGGCTGTCGCCCATATGGAAAACGCTGATTCCCGGTTTACGCCCCAGTAATCCACCGACACGCGACTGCGCCGCCATGTTCGCTAGTGCCTGAGTATCTGGTGCTGAAGAACGATGGTCCGAAATCGCACACTTCACGCCAATCACTTTATCGATCAGCGCCACGTCGCGATCGATGCTGCCGGTGATAGTCGGGGAAGGCAGAGAGTACGCCCCGGTCAGCATCCAGGCGCTGATACCTTCAAACTCCAGCGCGCGAGTTTTCGCCAGCAGCGACTCCGGATGACGGGTAATACCATCTGTGCCCAGTAATCCCACCACCGAAGTGACCCCTGCTTCAACCAGCCGTGACAAACGCACTTCCGGCGTGCGGGTGTGCGGCCCCGCTTCTCCGCCGCCGCCAATCAAATGGACGTGCTGATCGATAAACCCAGGGCAGACAATCGCGCCGTCAAGATTGACACACTCGCAGCCAGGAAAGTCTTCCGGGGAGATCGACGGCGCG
The DNA here is from genome assembly GCF_005281355.1 of Citrobacter sp. wls615. NCBI lineage: Bacteria > Pseudomonadati > Pseudomonadota > Gammaproteobacteria > Enterobacterales > Enterobacteriaceae > Citrobacter > Citrobacter sp. wls615. The sequence continues at coordinate 4,345 of NZ_SZXM01000082.1, forward strand.
ATGGCAACAATCTTGCTGCCGGATACCAGTATATCCTGTCGGCCTAAATCTTCCGGCGCGTACACATGTCCCTGCTGGAACAACGTCAAATCAAGAATTGAACAGTTCATAACCTTCCTTGTCAGGCAATAACCTGCATGACCCAAATAGAGAGCAGTGCATTAATGACGCACACCGCAATAATAAGCGGATAGTAACGAGGATGGACCCCCGCTGTCCCCAGACAACGTCCCACATTTTGCACCGGGTTACCCATCAGGTAGATAGCGGGTAACAATACCGTAGCATCATGTCCCGAAAGCGTACCGGCAACAACCAGGCTGGCGCAAACACCGACGCCGCCTCCCATACTCATTACCGCCGCCAGCAGAACGGTGGCAGATTCGCCCGGCAGCCCCCATAGCGCCATAACCGGCTCACATACCCGCCCGACAATCTCGAGCAGCCCCGTCACTTTCAGCGCCTGAATAATCACAAACGCCATCACCACGTTCGGCAACAGGCTGGTTGTTGCTATGGTAAACCCGCGCCGTGCGCCATCGATAAACATATCCATGACGTTTTTACGTACCTGAGTTGTCATCTCATGCCTCCTGCTGCGTACGGCGATTTTCCAACTGCGTAATCCATAAGCGCAGCAGGTTAGCCCCCACAAATTTGAACACGAGGATCACCGCCAGCGGCGTAATCACCGGAACGGTAACCATCGTAAACAGCGCGGCTCCCGAGGAAAAATAGTTGGTAATACAGGCGCTGCCACTGGTTTGCCAGCAGGCAAAAATGGCCCGTTCCTGTTCAGTGATAATGCCCTCTTCAGCCATCTCTTTCGTCATCCCGGCCGCGGCATCGGTATTTTGCAAATTCGCGATCAGCGCCAGCGAACAAACACCTGGAATGCCGAGTAACGGGCGCAGGACAGGCGTCATCAACTGTTGTGCGGCGCGCAATCCACCTAACCCTTCGGTGACGGAAATAATCCCCAGAGAAAGAATGACGGAAGGTGCCAGCTCCAGTGCGAATAAAAAGCCATCTTTAGCGCCCATACCACCCGTACCGCGAAAAGAGATCGCCGTATCGCCTGCCGCATTAACTTTCCCAAACGCACCGTTGAGGACGGTGAAGTCAAAAACCCGCCACCATTCGGTACTTTTCGCAAACATGCCGGAAAAAAGAATTATTGTAATTAAAAAAGCGAGATAACCGCCCCATCCCACCTTTTGCTGCGTGTGTGTGTTGTGACCCATTTTGTTCTCCTGTTGGCCTTATCCTTGCGTGACGAAAAGACATCACGTTGGTCAAGTTAAAGACAAATGCGGAGAAAAACGACACCAGAGGAGATTATTCAGAATGTGTGGATAGAGGTCAGACAAGTTCAGTTCCGGCGACATTGCATCGCCGGAGTTTGCAGATTAGGGTTCGTCAACAGCCTGACCGTCAGGCCAGGCATGCATGACGGCTTTGATGAGCGTCGCCAGAGGAATCGCAAAGAATACGCCCCAGAACCCCCATAGCCCGCCAAAAATCACGACCGACAGAATAATCACCAGCGGGTGCAGGTTAACGGCCTCGGAGAACAGGACGGGGACCAGCAGATTACCGTCCAGCGCCTGGATTATCAGGTACACGGCAAAGCAGCTCCAGAATTCGGTGCCAAGCCCGAACTGGAACAACGCCACCCCGACGACCGGGATCGTCACCACAAAAGCGCCGATATATGGGATCAAAACCGAGAACCCCACCAGCACCGCCAATAGCAGAGAATAGTTAAGGCCAAACAGCAGGAAGCCGAGCCAGGTCGCCACGCCAACCACCACCATTTCCAACACTTTACCGCGGATATAGTTGGTGATTTGCTGGTTCATCTCTTTCCATACCTGTCCCGCCAGCCCGCGATTACGCGGTAGCACCCGGCGCACGGCGTTCAGCATCTGGCCTTTATCTTTGATCAGGAAGAACACCATCAACGGGACAAGCACCAGATAAACCGCCAGCGTGAGTAATCCGACCAGGGAGGCTAACGAATATTTCACCACCGAATCCCCCATGGTGAGCATTCGCGAGCGCATATTCTCCGCCATCGCATCAATAATGCCCGCATCCATCAGCGCCGGATAACGTCGTGGTAAAGTGGCGGCAAAATCAGATAATTTATTGAGCATACCGGGCATATCGCGGATCAGGTAAATCCCCTGCTGCCACGCGACGGGCATCACGACAAACGCCATCAGCAGCAAAATGCCGACAAAAACCACCAGCACGATTGATGTCGCCCAACGCCGTGAACAGCCGATATGTTCCAGCCGTACCGTCGGCCATTCAAGCAGGTACGCCAGCACAATGGCGACCAGCAGCGGCGCCAAAAGACCGCTAAAGAAGAACAGGATGCCAAAACCGGCAACCAGAATAATTAGCAGGGCGATGGCCTCGGGGTCGCTAAAGCGGCGGCGATACCATTGCATCAACATTTCGAGCATAAAACCCTTCCATGAACCCAATAGCGGGACTGCGATCCCGAATTGTATCGAAATGTCACAAAAAAGACTTCGCTTTTTATGGCTGATTACGCAAAGTGAAAAGACATTTTTCCTGGGTGTTCATCGTCAGGTTTCACAGTTAAACTTCCTAAGCTTGCGGAGTGTGAACGATACTTCACGGCATTGGTCAAATGGCTATCTCAAAAAAGAATACAGGACAGAGGTTATGTTCAGGCAGTTGAAAAAAAACCTGGTTGCTACCCTCATTGCCGCACTGACCATCGGTCAGGTTGCGCCCGCATTTGCTGACCCCGCGGACACCCTGCCTGATATGGGAACCTCGGCAGGGAGTACCCTTTCCATAGGACAGGAAATGCAGATGGGCGATTTTTACGTACGCCAGCTGCGAGGCAGCGCGCCGTTAATTAACGATCCGCTGCTGACCCAATATATTAATAGTCTGGGGATGCGTTTAGTTGCACACGCCGACTCGGTAAAAACGCCTTTCACCTTCTTTTTAATCAACAACGATGAAATCAACGCCTTTGCTTTCTTTGGCGGCAACGTTGTTTTGCACTCCGCCCTGTTCCGCTATTCCGATAACGAAAGCCAGCTGGCATCGGTTATGGCGCACGAAATTTCCCACGTCACGCAGCGTCACCTGGCGCGTGCGATGGAAGATCAGAAACGCAGCGCCCCGCTAACGTGGGTCGGTGCGTTAGGCTCCATTTTATTAGCGATGGCCAGCCCCCAGGCGGGTATGGCGGCGCTGACCGGTACGCTGGCGGGTACGCGCCAGGGAATGATCAGCTTTACGCAGCAAAACGAACAGGAAGCGGATCGCATCGGTATTCAGGTACTGCAACGCTCGGGTTTCGATCCCCAGGCCATGCCGACGTTCCTGGAAAAACTGCTCGATCAGGCCCGTTACTCTTCGCGTCCACCGGAAATTTTGCTGACCCACCCCCTGCCAGAAAGCCGTCTGGCAGATGCGCGTAACCGCGCCAACCAGATGCGCCCGGTCGTCGTCCAGTCTTCAGAAGATTTTTATCTGGCCAAGGCGCGTACCTTAGGCATGTATAACTCTGGCCGCAATCAGTTGACCGATGACTTACTGAGTAACTGGTCGAAAGGCAACATACGCGAGCAACGTGCGGCGCAGTATGGCCGCGCACTCCAGGCGATGGAAGCCAGTAAATACGACGAGGCGCGTAAAGCGCTGCAACCATTGCTGACGGCTGACCCTAACAATGCCTGGTATCTCGACCTGGCAACGGATATCGATCTCGGACAGAAGAAAACCGGCGACGCGATTAATCGCCTTAAAAATGCTCGAGACCTGCGAGTCAACCCGGTACTGCAGCTCAATCTGGCAAATGCGTATTTACAGGGCGGACAAGCCAAAGAAGCAGCCAATATCCTGAATCGTTATACGTTTAACCACAAGGATGACCCTAACGGCTGGGATTTGTTAGCGCAAACGGAGGCCGGTCTCGGTAACCGCGATCAGGAACTGGCGGCTCGCGCGGAAGGGTATGCCCTTGCAGGACGTCTTGACCAGGCGATTTCGATGCTCAGCAGCGCAAGTTCGCAGGTTAAACTGGGAAGCCAGCAGCAGGCCATATACGACGCCCGTATCGACCAGTTGCGCCAACTGCAAGAACGCTTTAAACCGTATACGAAAATGTAATTATCGAACCCTTGCCGGATGGCGACGCTGTAGCGTCTTATCCGGCCTACGTCAGACGCGATATGTAGGCCGGATAAGGCCTTTTGGCCGCCATCCGGCAGTATTGTTATGCAAGGAGAAGTCATGTCAGACGCGATTAAAATCTACCATAACCCACGTTGTTCCAAGAGCCGCGAAACGCTGGAATTACTGAAGTCCAACGGCGTGGACCCGGAAGTGGTACTGTATCTGGACACTCCGGCTGACGCCGCAACCCTGCGCGAACTGCTGCAGATGTTGGGGATGTCCAGCGCGCGTGAACTGATGCGCCAGAAAGAAGATCTCTACAAGTCGCTTAACCTGGCGGACAAAAATTTGAGTGAAGATGCGCTGATTCAGGCCATGGTAGACAACCCGAAACTGATGGAGCGCCCAATTGTGGTGGCCAAAGGCCAGGCGCGGATTGGACGTCCGCCGGAGCAGGTACTGGAAATCGTCGGTTAAGCTGAAGCCAGCCGCAGTCTTTTCGGCTGCGGCGTTTACAGTTTCAAAATCTCTTTTACGAACGGAATGGTCAGCTTACGCTGGGCGGTGATCGATGCGTGATCAAGCTGATCCAACGTCATAAACAGCGTACGCATTTCCCGATCCAAACGTTTAAGCAGGAAACGTCCCACATCTTCCGGCAGTTCAAACCCACGAAGTCTGGCGCGTAATTGTAACGCCTGCAGCTTATCTTCATCAGAAAGCGGCTGCAGCTTGTAGATTTGTCCCCAGTCCAGGCGCGAAGCGAGATCCGGTAACCCCAGATTGAGCTGCCTGGGTGGGCGATCGCCGGTGATCAGCAATCGCGTTTTTCCCGACTCCAGAATACGGTTGTAGAGATCAAAGATCGCCATTTCCCACAGCGAATCACCGGCCACACATTCAATGTTATCGATGCATACCAGCGATAAATGCTCCATACCGTCGAGCACCTCGGGAACAAACCAGGTGCGCTTATCGAGCGGCACATAGCCTACCGCGTCGCCGCGCGCAGACAGTTCCGCACAGGCTGCATGCAGCAAATGACTACGGCCAGCGCCTTCACGCGACCAGAGATAAATATACCCGCTATGTTCCTGACGCAGCACGTTTTGCAGTGCAGCCAGTAAAGAGGAGTTATCCCCCGGCCAGAAACTTGCAAACGTTTCGTCGTCAGGAAGATAAAGTGGCAGAGAGAGCTGTGCCGGTGTGTTCAGAGATACCTCAACCCAGGATTTCATAAAATCGCGTTGAGTTTAACACAGAAATACGTCGCGATAGAACCGGGCAGCGACGCTGCCCGGTCAGAGACTTACTGTTGCGGGCTGTCTGCATCTTCTGCGTCGAGCACCACTTCTTCCGGACGCAGCAGGCTGATGACTTTGAAAATCAGGCTCAGGCAGACGCCGACAATGGTCGCCAGCGCCATACCTTTCAGCTCTGCGGCACCGATATGAACTTTCGCCCCACTCACACCAATGATCAAAATGACCGAGGTCAGGATCAGGTTCTGAGCTTTGTTGTAGTCAACTTTTGATTCGATCAGTACGCGAATACCGGAAGCGCCAATCACGCCGTACAGTAACAGCGATACGCCGCCCATGACCGGCAGTGGGATGATCTGGATCGCCGCCGCCAGTTTGCCCACACAGGAGAGCAGGATGGCAAAAATCGCGGCGCCGCCAATAACCCAGGTACTGTATACGCGGGTAATCGCCATGACGCCGATGTTTTCGCCATACGTGGTGTTCGGCGTAGAGCCGAAGAAACCGGAGATCACCGTAGACAGACCGTTGGCGAACATGGAACGATGCAGACCAGGATCGCGGATCAAATCTTTTTTCACGATATTTGCCGTCACCACCAGGTGTCCGACGTGTTCAGCAATCACCACCAGCGCAGCAGGCAGGATGGTCAGAATGGCAACCCATTCAAAACGCGGCGTGTAGAAAGTCGGCAGCGCAAACCAGTGTGCCTGGGCAATCGGCGTAGTGTCCACGACGCCCATCACAAAAGAAAGTGCATAACCGGCCAGCACCCCAATCAGGATCGGGATAATTGCCATAAAACCGCGGAACAGTACGGAGCCAAAGACCGTCACCGCCAGCGTCACCATCGAGATGATGATGGTTTTCGAATCCGGTAATTGCCCTTCGGCAGGCAGTAACCCCGCCATGCCTGCAGCGACGCCCGCCAGTTCCAGGCCGATGACGGCAACGATTGCGCCCATCGCCGCTGGAGGGAACATCACATCCAGCCAGCCGGTGCCGGCTTTCTTAACGATAAAAGAAACCAGGCAGAACAGGACGCCGCACATAATGAAACCGCCCAGCGCCACTTCATAACCTAACGGCAGCAGCAGCAGTACCGGAGAAATAAACGCAAAGCTGGAACCGAGGTACGCGGGGATTTTACCCTTACAGATAAAGAGATACAGCAACGTACCAATGCCGTTAAACAGCAGAACGGTAGCCGGGTTGATGTGGAACAGGACTGGCACCAGTACCGTTGCGCCAAACATAGCGAACAGGTGCTGTAAACTAAGCGGGATTGTCTGTAAAAGCGGCGGTCTTTCACTTACCCCGATAGCACGGCGCGTCATAGTGTTTTCCTCTGAGTATTGTTTGTTATTAGCGATTAGGTTGTTGTATTCAAAAAAAAGCCGACTCTTAAAGTCGGCTTCTTTTCACTTATTCGTTTACTTGGTACCAAAAATCTTATCGCCGGCATCGCCAAGCCCCGGAATAATGTATCCGTGCTCGTTCAGTCCCTGATCGATGGAGGCCGTGTACAGCTCAACATCCGGGTGCGCTTTTTCCAGCGCCGCGATACCTTCCGGCGCCGCAACCAGCACCAACACTTTGATGCTGGTGCAGCCTGCATTTTTCAGCAGGTCAATAGTGGCGATAACGGAACCGCCGGTGGCCAGCATCGGGTCAACGATCAGCGCCATACGCTCATCGATGTTAGAAACCAGCTTCTGGAAATACGGAACCGGCTCCAGCGTTTCTTCGTTACGGTACATACCGACAACGCTGATACGCGCGCTCGGAACGTTTTCCAGTACACCTTCCATCATACCCAGACCGGCACGCAGGATTGGCACAACGGTGATTTTTTTACCTTTGATTTGGTCTACTTCAACCGGACCGTTCCAGCCTTCAATGGTCACCTTTTCGGTTTCCAGGCCTGCGGTTGCTTCATAAGTCAGCAGGCTGCCAACTTCCGAGGCGAGTTCACGAAAGCGTTTAGTGCTGATATCGTTTTCACGCATCAGTCCCAGCTTGTGTTTGACGAGTGGGTGTTTGACTTCCACGATCTTCATACTCTTCTCCTTTCCTCAGACGAGTGGCAACCACAAAAAAAATCGCCGGATTATACCGCTTTTCGTCTCTGGCGCAACACTGCATCCGCTTGATATGGATCAACCAAAGTCGTTTGCGTCTGGATGATGAGTATAAAACAAGGCCCGCGCTAATGGCGGGATCTGCATTCAATACCATGAATTTTAAAGATATTCATCATTACTCCGGATGATGTTTTGATACCATGAAAAAGATTTCTTAGGCGAGCGTGCTAATGTCCCACTACCGTCATTATTTTTATCGATGAAGATAAGCCCGCAGCTTGCTCTGTGCAAAACACTCTCCGTGAGGTCCGTAACAGAAAAAAGAAACCGGTTTCATTTTCGTGGCGTGATTCAAACAAATAGATAAATGACTGTAAAATGCTGAAAAAATCAGCAGATAAAACTTGATGCAGAGCACGCTCGCAAACGTTTGCTTTCCCTGTTAGAATTGCGCCGAATTTAACTTTTACTGCAAGTAAACATGTGGGGAAGCAGGCAGTGACCGATAAAACCTCTCTTAGCTACAAAGATGCCGGTGTTGATATTGATGCAGGTAATGCTCTGGTTGATCGAATCAAAGGCGTAGTAAAGAAAACGCGTCGCCCGGAAGTGATGGGTGGTCTGGGTGGCTTCGGTGCGCTGTGCGCATTGCCGCAAAAATATCGTGAACCGGTGCTGGTTTCCGGCACGGATGGCGTTGGCACAAAACTGCGTCTGGCGATGGACCTGAAACGTCACGACACTATTGGTATCGATCTGGTCGCAATGTGCGTCAACGACCTCGTGGTTCAGGGCGCTGAGCCGCTGTTTTTCCTCGACTACTATGCGACAGGCAAACTGGATGTGGATACCGCAGCCAGCGTCATTAATGGTATTGCCGAAGGCTGTCTGCAGTCAGGCTGTGCGCTGGTGGGCGGTGAAACGGCTGAAATGCCGGGAATGTACCACGGTGAAGATTACGACGTGGCTGGCTTCTGTGTTGGCGTCGTCGAAAAATCCGAGATTATCGACGGTTCAAAAGTGGCTGACGGCGACGTGCTGATTGCGCTCGGCTCCAGTGGTCCACACTCCAACGGCTATTCCCTGGTGCGTAAAATCGTTGAAGTCAGCGGTTGCAATCCGGAAACCACTGAGCTTGACGGTAAACCGCTGGCCGATCACTTGCTGGCCCCGACACGCATTTACGTTAAATCCATTCTGGAACTGATCGAGAAGGTGGATGTGCATGCCATTGCTCACCTGACCGGCGGCGGCTTCTGGGAAAATATTCCGCGCGTCCTGCCAGACAACACGCAGGCAGTGATCGACGAATCCTCATGGCAGTGGCCAGCCGTCTTTAACTGGCTGCAAACGGCGGGTAACGTCAGCCAGCACGAGATGTATCGCACCTTTAACTGCGGCGTTGGCATGGTCATCGCCCTGCCAGCTTCGGAAGTGGACAACGCCCTCGCTTTGCTCAATGAGAAAGGTGAAAACGCATGGAAAATCGGTATTATCAAAGCCTCTGATTCCGAACAGCGTGTGGTCATTGAATGAAAAACATTGTGGTGCTCATTTCCGGTAACGGAAGCAATTTGCAGGCGATCATCAACGCCTGCGAACAGAAAAAAATCAATGGCACCATACGTGCAGTATTCAGTAACAAGGCCGATGCGTTCGGCCTTGAACGTGCACGAGAAGCGAATATTCCGGCACATTCGCTGGAAGCCGCTCAGTTTGCCAGCCGCGAAGCATTTGACCGCCAACTGATACAAGAGATTGACGCCTACGGCCCCGATGTCGTGGTGTTGGCCGGTTATATGCGCATCCTCAGCCCAGCGTTTGTCGCTCACTATTCTGAACGATTGTTGAATATCCACCCTTCGTTGTTGCCAAAGTATCCCGGCCTGCATACGCACCGTCAGGTACTGGAAAACGGCGATGAACAGCATGGAACCTCAGTCCATTTCGTAACGGATGAACTGGACGGCGGACCGGTTATTCTCCAGGCGACAGTACCGGTATTTGAAGGCGACAGCGAAGATGATGTCACTGCCCGGGTTCAGGCGCAGGAACATGATATTTACCCGCTGGTGATTAGCTGGTTTACAGACGGCCGACTGAAAATGCGCGATAACGCCGCGTGGCTGGACGGTAATCGCCTGCCACCACAAGGTTATGCCGCCGACGAATAATCACATCCTCCGGTAGGCCTGAGAGCGCTTCGCTTATCGGGCCTACTCTTCTTCCCCTCTTTCTCTTTGCTATCAGACAGTTTATTGTCATATTTTTCTGGCACAGTTGGACATCTGAGAGCAATGCTCGCCATAATAAATCGGTAGTGTCCCGTGAATGAAACGGAGTAAAAGTGGTAATGGGTCAGGAAAAGCTATATATCGAGAAAGAACTCAGCTGGTTAGCGTTCAACGAACGTGTACTCCAGGAAGCTGCTGATAAATCAAACCCGTTGATCGAACGGATGCGTTTTTTAGGCATCTATTCCAATAACCTCGACGAGTTTTACAAGGTTCGTTTTGCCGAACTGAAGCGCCGAATCATCATTAGCGAAGAACAGGGTTCAAACTCTCACTCCCGCCATTTACTCGGCAAAATCCAGGCCCGCGTATTAAAAGCCGATCAGGAATTTGATGGCCTGTACAACGAATTACTGCTGGAGATGGCGCGCAACCAGATTTTCTTAATCAACGAACGCCAATTGTCGGTGAATCAGCAGAGCTGGTTACGCCATTACTTCAAGCAGTATCTTCGCCAGCACATTACGCCGATCCTGATTAACCGCGAGACGGATTTAGTCCAGTTTCTGAAAGATGACTATACCTATCTGGCGGTGGAGATTATCCGTGGTGATACGATCCGCTACGCGCTACTGGAAATCCCTTCTGACAAGGTTCCCCGTTTTGTGAATTTGCCGCCGGAGACCCCGCGCCGTCGTAAACCGATGATCCTGTTGGACAACATTTTACGTTATTGCCTTGACGATATTTTCAAAGGGTTCTTTGATTACGATGCGCTGAACGCCTATTCGATGAAAATGACCCGCGACGCCGAATACGATTTAGTGCACGAGATGGAATCCAGCCTGATGGAGCTGATGTCATCCAGCCTGAAACAGCGTCTGACCGCCGAACCTGTGCGCTTTGTTTATCAGCGAGATATGCCTAATGCGCTGGTCGAGGTGCTGCGTGAAAAACTGACCATTTCTCGCTACGACTCCATCGTTCCTGGCGGGCGTTACCATAACTTCAAAGACTTTATTAACTTCCCCAACGTTGGCAAAGCTAACCTGGTGAATAAACCGCTGCCCCGTCTGCGTCATATCTGGTTCGATAACGAGAAATTCCGTAACGGATTTGATGCAATCCGCGAGCGTGATGTACTGCTTTATTATCCGTATCATACCTTTGAGCATGTGCTGGAACTGCTGCGTCAGGCCTCTTTCGACCCAAGCGTGCTGGCGATAAAAATCAACATCTACCGTGTGGCAAAAGACTCGCGCATCATCGACGCGATGATCCATGCCGCGCATAACAGTAAGAAAGTCACTGTCGTCGTGGAACTGCAGGCACGCTTCGATGAAGAAGCCAACATTCATTGGGCCAAACGTCTTACCGAAGCGGGCGTGCACGTCATCTTCTCCGCTCCCGGTCTGAAAATTCACGCCAAGCTGTTCCTTATCTCACGTAAAGAAGGCGATGAAGTCGTGCGCTATGCGCATATCGGGACCGGGAACTTCAACGAAAAAACGGCGCGACTGTATACCGACTACTCATTGCTTACTGCCGATTCGCGCATTACCAACGAAGTTCGTCGGGTATTCAACTTCATTGAAAACCCATATCGTCCGGTCACGTTTGATTATCTGCTGGTTTCTCCGCAGAACTCACGTCGCCTGCTGTACGCCATGATCGACAAAGAGATCGCCAACGCACAGCAAGGGTTACCTTCAGGTATTACGTTAAAACTGAATAACCTGGTCGATAAAGGTCTGGTGGATCGTCTCTATGCGGCCTCAGGCTCGGGCGTGCCGGTCAATTTATTGATTCGCGGTATGTGTTCTCTGATCCCGAACCTGGAAGGCATCAGCGACAATATTCGCGTTATCAGCATTGTTGACCGCTACCTCGAACATGACCGGGTCTATATTTTTGAGAACGGCGGCGATAAGCAGGTGTATCTCTCCTCGGCTGACTGGATGACAAGAAATATCGACTATCGTATCGAAGTCGCTACCCCGCTACTTGACCCGCGCCTCAAGCAACGCGTGCTGGATATCATTGATATCCTGTTTAGCGATACGGTGAAGGCTCGCTTCATCGATAAAGAACTGAGTAATCGCTACGTGCCACGTGGAAACCGCCGTAAGGTTCAGTCACAATTGGCGATTTACGACTACATCAAATCACTCGAGCAACCTGACTAACGATATGCCAATACACGACAAGTCACCGCGACCGCAGGAATTTGCTGCGGTCGACCTGGGTTCAAACAGTTTTCATATGGTCATTGCCCGCGTGGTTGATGGTGCAATGCAAATTATCGGACGACTGAAACAACGCGTACATCTGGCGGATGGGCTCGGCGCAGACAACAAGCTGAGCGAAGAAGCAATGGAGCGCGGATTAAGCTGTTTGTCACTTTTCGCCGAACGACTGCAAGGCTTTCCCCCATCGAGCGTATGTATCGTGGGAACCCATACTCTACGTCAGGCGCTGAATGCGACCGATTTTCTCAAGCGCGCAGAAAAAGTCATCCCCTACCCGATTGAGATTATTTCCGGTAACGAAGAAGCCCGACTGATTTTTATGGGCGTTGAACACACCCAGCCGGAAAAAGGCCGCAAGCTGGTTATCGATATCGGCGGCGGCTCAACGGAACTGGTGATCGGCGAAGATTTCGAACCCAAACTGGTTGAAAGCCGCCGTATGGGCTGCGTTAGTTTTGCTCAGATGTATTTCCCGGGTGGTGCCATTAGTCGGGAAAACTTCCAGCGCGCCCGCATGGCGGCAGCGCAGAAACTTGAAACGCTAACCTGGCAGTTTCGCATTCAGGGCTGGAACGTTGCGCTGGGCGCGTCGGGGACCATTAAAGCGGCACACGAGGTGCTGCTGGAGATGGGTGAAAAAGATGGTTTTATCACCCCCGAACGTCTGGAAAAACTGACCGCTGAAGTGCTGAAGCACACGTCATTCGATGCGCTCAGTTTGCCGGGACTGTCAGAAGAACGAAAAGCGGTGTTTGTACCTGGGCTAGCTATTTTGTGTGGCGTTTTTGATGCGCTGGCTATTCGCGAACTTCGACTGTCCGATGGCGCGCTACGTGAAGGCGTGCTGTATGAGATGGAAGGCCGTTTTCGCCATCAGGATGTACGCAGCCGCACCGCCAGCAGCCTGGCGAATCAGTACAACATCGACAGTGAGCAAGCCCGCCGTGTGCTGGAAACCACCATGCAGATGTATGACCAGTGGCATAACCAGCAACCAAAACTGGCCAATCCGCAGTTGGAAGCATTACTGCGCTGGGCTGCGATGCTGCATGAGGTTGGGCTGAACATCAACCACAGCGGTCTGCATCGCCATTCTGCTTACATTCTACAAAATAGCGATTTACCTGGATTTAATCAGGAACAACAGCTGATGATGGCAACACTAGTTCGTTACCATCGTAAAGCGGTGAAACTTGATGATTTACCCCGCTTTACGCTGTTTAAGAAAAAACAGTTTCTGCCGTTAATCCAGCTGTTGCGTCTGGGGGTATTGCTGAATAATCAGCGTCAGGCGACAACTACGCCGCCGACTCTGACCCTGTTAACCGAAGACAACCACTGGACCTTACGCTTCCCGCATGACTGGTTCAGCCAAAATGCGCTGGTCCTGCTCGATCTGGAAAAAGAGCAGCAATACTGGGACGCAGTAACCGGCTGGCGTCTCAAAATTGAAGAAGAAAGCTCACCCGATCTCGCCGCATAAGCTCTCAACAGGTGCCGGCTCGTCTGGCACCTGCACCTCCAGAGTTTCATGAAGCGCCTGCGGTTTGCCAATCAAATACCCCTGCAAGTAATCAATCCCCAGCGAAACCACTGCACTGCGTATTTCTTCGCTTTCGACGTACTCCGCAACCACCAGCATTCTTTTCATCCGCGCCAGATGACAAATGGAGGCCACGATTTGGTAATCGAGGCTGTTCGAAACGATATTACGAATAAAACTGCCGTCAATTTTCAGGATATCGGCATTCACATTTTTCAGTCGCGCATAGCTGGCATATCCTGTCCCAAAATCATCAATCGCAATCTGACAACCCAAAGCTTGCAGCTGTAGTAACGTCGCCTGCGCCTGGTCCGCATTGGTTAAGGCATTGCTTTCCGTCACCTCAAAGATGAGTTGCCAGGCTTCAACTTTGTATTTCATCAGTAACTGATTGATGTCATGCGGAAGCCGGGCGCGGCATACCGATGTAGGTGATAAGTTAATAGCAAACCGTCGGGCAGGCATTTGTTCCCGATTCTGCGCCATAAATTTCAGCGTATTTTCAATCACCCACATGTCGATGCTGGATGACAAGCCAAACTCGTGCGCTACTGGCAAGAAATTATCCGGAGCGATAATTTCACCGTCATCCCCATGAAGTCGCAGCAGAATTTCGTGATAGACATCACCACGTACACCAGCGATCGGCTGCGCCATCAGGAAAAAACGATTGTGCTCCAGTGCCTGCTGCAGACGGTTCATCATCGCAACCTTATCTTTCAGGTCACGTTGTAAGTGCATCACGCCGCGACGCTGCATATTTTCTGGAGAATTGGTCGCCAGGGAGATCTCAGCAATGGTGCTTAACTCACCGAGCAACAAATAAATGTGGTTAACCGGAGCACGAACATAGCAAAAGCTGATACCTACCTGCGGCTGTAAAGGCATGCCATCCCAGATAAAGCGGAATTGCTTAATATGCCTGTCCAGTGCTTCAATACGTTCCTGATGAGCCTCTGTGTTAAAACGTAAAACGAGATCATTGCCCGATAATTGATAGACATGCTCATCCAGTTCTAACAGAGGTGTTATCCACTGAGCGAGTTTTTGCTTGTACTGGATACGCAGCATAATGCCGTAATTTTTCACCAGCAGTTCCATGCCGGGAACCCGCAAAAAACAAAGCACTGACCAGGGCGCTTTTTTCAAATCCCGATTCAACGCGCGCAAGTTAGGAATATGTACCATCGGATCAAAGTATGCCAGACGATGGTTCCGTCGGGTAACGAACCGCTGTCGCGTTGCCAGTACGGCAATAAAATTCACTATAAAGGAGAAAACCAGATAGCTCGATGAGGTAATGGCAAGCTGGGTGTCATAGCCCGAATACCAGGGCATATAGCGCTGATAGTAATGAATTGCAGTAATAAGTACGACTGACCATACCAACGAAATAAACCTGTACCCGTAACGCATTGCGCCCCAAAGCATAACGGGCAGTAACAGCGACAAGGTGTAATTCGTGCTAAATATTGAGCTTTGTTCATTTAACGGCATGCATAACATAGACATCAGTGCCATTAATATAATCGACCAGACTGCAAGCTCTGTCTTGGTGACTTTGCTGTCAAACTGCTGCTTTAACTGAGAAAAATAGCCTCTAAGGTGCAAAGGATTACGTATCGCTCGAATAATAAGATAGCACAGTGGAACCCCAACAAGATTCCCCACCAGCATGGCCTGATAATTGATCAACGTACCAGTATTGAAGGGCATTACGCCCAACATGCCTGATTTGCTCTCATAGACGCCCACAAAGGCGGCAAACTGAAAAAGAATCAGAAACAGCGTTGCCGGGCAGAACACCTGCCAGAACATTCGCTGAAACATCAAGTGAGAATCGCCGTGCGAAACATTATTGCGTCGGGGAGTAAATACCTTATACCCGCCCCAGCTAAGCACTAGCGTAACTATAAAGTGCGAAATTATTGAGAGTGTTTCAAATAGGCCAACCTGCGGATATTTATACCAGATAATGGAAATGATAATTCCTGGCAATGCCGCCCAGCCAAAAAAAAGCATCAGACTAATCATCAGCGCCAATGGCAGATAGAAAAGTACTACGGTCCCTGTACTAATATGGGCATAGGTGTTGGCGGTGCTCAATATAGGCAACAGTAAAGAAGGTAAGATGAGAGGTAACGCCCACCATCTATCTCTAATACCAATATATTTTTTATTGAGTTTCATAGATGCTCAGTAGAATCCCACACATCCTGTAGGGGGTATTCAGACAGGCATCCCACCTGACTTTAAAACGATAAAGTAAAATACATCATAAGGGCTCATCAATTTTAGTTATTAGCAAAGGGTGGCGTTTGATACATATCAAAAAAAACACCCCTCATTAATCAATTATTACTCTTTTCATTGTTTTTTATCGTTAATTCATTATTCATGTAAATAATAATATTAATTTTCATAACATAAGAGGATAAAACAACTGAAGCAATTTTACATAACGAAGAATTGACCATTCCCTCACAGTATGCCTTAATGTAAGTATCGCCCCTCGTCGGGTACACAACAAGGAACCTTTTGTGAGCCAGGTTACCAGCCTACGCAAACGACACCGATTTAACAGTCGCATGATCCGGATCGTACTGCTTATCAGCTTTCTCTTCTTCTTCGGACGCTTCGTCTACTCCGCCATTGGTGCGTGGCATCACCACCAGGACAAAAAAGAATCTCAGCAGTTAACCCAGCCGCAACAGACATCGCCAACGCAAACCGACGTACGTTGATCGCGCTTGCCTGTAATCCCCCAGCATTAAGATTCCTTACCGGATGGCTAATCGCCTGACAATTAACCATCCGGTAAGGGATTTGAGTGACGGCACTACTCATCATCTTGCCCTCGACACACATTGAAAATACAGATAATCATCCCCTGCTTTTCGCACAAATACACAATCTTTTAATCCGGCTTCACCGCACCATTCGCGCTAATTTCTTACGCTCCCGTTTACTGGACATAAAAAAGATAAAGTCAGTTCAAATAGTCTTTAATTAATATCACCAGGAAATATCACTGGCGATAACATTAATATTTCGTATGAAATTAAGACCTTATTTGAACTGTTAACATTTTTAAATACTACAGAGCAATACTATGAATGGTTTTTCATTATTCCCGAAAATAAGAAACGGAATTGAGTGGATCGCCGGGCACAGCGATGCCGTTATGCAATTCGGCTGGAATATCGTTGCTGCCGTGATTTTACTTTTTATCGGTAAACTTATCTCTCGACTACTCTCCCGTGGACTGGAAAAGTTGCTGTTAAAACGTAAAGTTGACCGGACCATCATTCAGTTCTTCACCGCCCTGGTACGTTACATCACGATCGCCTTTTTCGTGGTCGCTGCGTTGGGGAGAGTCGGTATTGAAACATCCTCCATTATTGCCGTCATTGGCGCCGCCGGACTGGCTATTGGTCTCGCGCTACAAGGATCGCTCTCCAACTTCGCCGCTGGTGTACTGTTGGTTTCCCTGCGACCTTTCCGCGCCGGAGAAATCGTGCAGATTGGCGCAGTCACCGGGACAGTTGAAAAGGTGCACATTTTCTCTACCACCCTACTCACCGCTGACAGCAAAGAAGTGGTGATCCCAAACGGCAAGATCATTGCAGATAATATTATTAACTATTCCCGCCACCCTTTTCGTCGTATCGATCTTGTGATTGGCGTGGGTTATCAGAGTCGGATCGCAGATGTTAAGCGCGTGATTAACCATATCATCGAGCAGGACAGTCGCATCGATAAGCAACGAGGGGTAACCGTTCGTCTGGGTGAGTTAGGTGCCTCTGCGCTCAATTTTTACGTCCGCGTGTGGGTGCCTAATATTGAGTACTGGAACACCTATTACGATTTGCTGGAAAACATTAAAGAGGCCCTGGATGCTAATCATATTGACCTGCCGTATCCGCAGATGGATATTCGCGTGGAGAACGTGGCATCCCACTCTCAACCTCAGCTTCAACTGGTTGATTAGAACATCATCCATCAGAATTTCCTTCTGAAATGAGAGCAATAAAAAACCCTCTATAAACAGAGGGTTTTTTGATATTACGAATTCAGAAACCGCTTACAGAGAGGGATATTATTCCCACTCAATGGTAGCCGGTGGCTTACCGCTGATGTCATACACCACGCGGGAAATGCCGTTCACTTCGTTGATGATACGGTTAGAGACGCGGCCTAAGAAGTCATACGGCAGATGCGCCCAGTGTGCGGTCATAAAGTCGATGGTTTCGACCGCGCGCAGAGAGACAACCCAGTCATATTTACGGCCATCGCCCATCACGCCAACGGAACGTACCGGCAGGAACACGGTAAACGCCTGGCTCACTTTGTTGTACAGGTCAGCTTTGTGCAGCTCTTCAATGAAGATAGCGTCCGCACGACGCAGCAGGTCGCAGTACTCTTTCTTCACTTCACCCAGCACACGAACACCGAGACCCGGGCCCGGGAACGGGTGACGGTAGAGCATGTCGTACGGCAGGCCCAATTCCAGACCGATTTTGCGCACTTCGTCTTTGAACAGCTCACGCAGCGGCTCAACCAGCCCCATCTTCATCTCTTTCGGCAGGCCGCCCACGTTGTGGTGAGATTTGATGACATGTGCTTTACCGGTCGCGGAAGCGGCAGATTCGATTACGTCAGGATAGATAGTCCCCTGCGCCAGCCACTTCACATCTTCCAGCTTCAGCGCTTCTTCGTCGAACACTTCAACGAACACACGGCCGATGATCTTACGTTTGGCTTCCGGATCGTTCTCGCCTTTCAGCGCTTCCAGGAAGCGCGATTCGCCTTCCACGTGAACAATGTTCAGACCAAAGTGGTCGCCGAACATGTCCATCACCTGCTGGGCTTCGTTCAAACGCAGCAGACCGTTGTCCACGAACACGCAGGTCAGGTTTTTACCGATTGCGCGGTGCAGCAGCATCGCGGTGACGGAAGAATCCACGCCGCCGGAAAGGCCGAGGATCACTTTGTCGTCGCCAACCTGCTCGCGAATACGGACAACGGCATCGTCGATGATTTTCGCCGGAGTCCACAGGGCTTCACACTGGCAAATATCGCGTACGAAGCGCTCCAGCATGCGCATGCCCTGACGGGTGTGGGTCACTTCCGGGTGGAACTGCACGCCGTAGAAGCGTTTTTCTTCGTGCGCCATAATGGCGAACGGGCAGGTCTCGGTGCTGGCAACGGTAACGAAGCCTTCCGGGATCGCGGTCACTTTGTCGCCGTGGCTCATCCATACGTCCAGCAGCGGTTTGCCGTCGGCGGTCAGAGAATCTTCGATACCGCGAATCAGTGCGCTGTCGGTCTGCACTTCAACCTGGGCGTAGCCGAATTCACGCTCGTTAGAACCTTCAACGTGGCCACCCAGCTGCATTGCCATGGTCTGCATACCGTAGCAGACGCCGAAGACCGGCACACCGGCGTTGAAGACGTACTCAGGCGCGCGCGGGCTGTTTGCTTCGGTGGTGCTTTCCGGGCCACCGGAGAGGATGATGCCGCTCGGGTTGAACTCACGGATTTGTGCTTCAGTAACATCCCATGCCCACAGTTCACAGTAGACGCCCAGTTCACGTACGCGACGTGCAACCAGTTGGGTGTACTGCGATCCGAAATCGAGGATGAGAATGCGATGTTTATGAATATTGTCTGTCATTTGACGATAATTCCGAGGCAAGTGAAACAATAACAAAACGCCCGGTTTAAAACCGGGCGCGGAAACTTATCAGGAGCCCAAGCGGTAGTTCGGGGACTCTTTGGTAATGGTCACGTCGTGAACGTGGCTTTCCTGGATACCCGCACCGCTGATACGCACGAATTCAGCCTTCGTACGCAGCAGGTCGATGGTACCACAACCGGTCAGACCCATACAGGAGCGCAGGCCGCCCATCTGCTGGTGAATGATCTCTTTCAGGCGGCCTTTATACGCTACGCGACCTTCGATACCTTCCGGCACCAGTTTGTCAGCGGCGTTGTCGCTCTGGAAGTAACGGTCGGAAGAACCTTTGGACATCGCACCCAGAGAGCCCATACCGCGGTAAGATTTGTAAGAGCGGCCCTGGTACAGTTCGATTTCGCCCGGGGATTCTTCGGTACCGGCCAGCATCGAGCCAACCATGACGGCAGCGGCGCCAGCGGCAATCGCTTTGGCGATGTCGCCGGAGAAACGGATACCGCCGTCAGCGATAACCGGAATACCGGTACCTTCCAGCGCTTCAACCGCGTCAGAAACGGCAGTGATCTGCGGAACGCCCACGCCAGTAACGATACGAGTCGTACAGATGGAGCCAGGGCCGATACCGACTTTCACCGCGCTGCAACCGGCTTCCGCCAGTGCGCGAGCGCCAGCGCCAGTGGCGACGTTACCGCCGATGATTTGCAGGTCAGGATATTTAGCACGGGTTTCACGGATACGTTGCAGCACGCCTTCAGAGTGACCGTGAGAGGAGTCGATCAACAGCACGTCAACGCCCGCAGCAACCAGCGCGTCAACACGTTCTTCGTTACCAGCACCAGCGCCTACAGCTGCACCGACGCGCAGACGACCATGCTCGTCTTTACATGAGTTCGGTTTACGTTCCGCTTTCTGGAAATCTTTAACGGTGATCATGCCGAGCAGATGGAAGCTGTCATCAACAACCAGCGCTTTCTCTACACGCTTTTCGTGCATTTTGGCCAGCACGACATCACGTGCTTCACCTTCACGCACGGTCACCAGACGCTCTTTTGGCGTCATGTATACGCTAACCGGCTGGTTCAGGTCAGTCACAAAGCGCACGTCACGGCCAGTGACGATGCCAACCAGTTCGTTGTCTTCAGTCACTACCGGGTAGCCCGCAAAACCGTTACGTTCAGTCAGTTCTTTCACTTCACGCAGGGTAGTGGTTGGCAGTACGGTCTGTGGGTCAGTTACCACGCCAGATTCGTGTTTTTTCACGCGGCGAACTTCTTCAGCCTGGCGCTCGATAGACATGTTCTTGTGGATAAAACCGATGCCGCCTTCCTGTGCCAGGGCAATTGCCAGGCGCGCTTCCGTCACGGTATCCATTGCTGCGGAGAGCATAGGAATGTTCAGGCGAATGGTTTTCGTCAACTGGGTGCTGAGGTCAGCAGTATTCGGCAGAACGGTAGAATGAGCGGGAACGAGGAGGACGTCGTCAAACGTCAGGGCTTCTTTTGCGATACGTAGCATGGGCAATATCTCACCTGGGAGGTTATTAAATATTGCCGCGGCATTATACAGAGCGTAACCGATTGCATCCACACTTTTTTGCAAAAAAACCTTGCGCTCCTCTGTGAGCATGTTACTTTCGACTGAATAACCTGCTGATTTAGAATTTGATCCCGCTCACATGTTATCCTCTCAGACCACCTCAATTTTTACCGTAAGCCGCCTGAACCAGACGGTTCGTTTGCTGCTTGAGCAGGAGATGGGACAAGTGTGGATCAGCGGTGAAATCTCGAATTTCACTCAGCCGTCCTCCGGTCACTGGTATTTCACGCTCAAAGATGACACCGCCCAGGTACGCTGCGCGATGTTTCGCAACAGCAACCGTCGGGTAACATTCCGCCCGCAGCACGGGCAACAGGTGCTGGTGCACGCCAACATCACGCTGTATGAGCCACGCGGCGACTACCAGATTATCGTCGAGAGTATGCAGCCTGCGGGCGAAGGGCTATTGCAGCAAAAATATGAGCAGTTGAAAGCCAAACTGCAGGCGGAAGGATTGTTCGATCAGCAATATAAGCAGCCTCTGCCCTCCCCGGCCCACTGTGTCGGGGTGATTACCTCGAAAACCGGTGCGGCACTGCACGATATTCTCCACGTTCTAAAACGCCGCGATCCGTCGCTGCCGGTAGTTATCTACCCTACCGCGGTACAGGGCGACGACGCGCCTGGGCAGATCGTGCGCGCGATTGAACTGGCCAACGCCCGCGGAGAGTGCGACGTGTTAATTGTCGGGCGCGGCGGCGGCTCGCTGGAAGATTTATGGAGTTTTAACGACGAACGCGTGGCGCGGGCAATCTTTGCCAGCCGCATTCCGGTGGTTAGCGCCGTCGGCCACGAAACCGACGTCACTATCGCTGATTTTGTCGGCGACCTGCGTGCGCCGACGCCTTCGGCAGCGGCAGAAATTGTCAGCCGCAACCAGCAGGAGTTGTTGCGCCAGATTCAGTCCGCCCAGCAGCGTTTGGGCATGGCGATGGACTACTACCTCGCCAACCGTAGCCGTCGTTTTACTCAGATGTTCCATCGCCTGCAGCAGCAGCATCCGCAGCTGCGTCTGGCCCGTCAGCAAACGTCGCTGGAGCGGTTGCGCCAGCGGATGGGATTTGCGCTTGAAAATAAGATTAAACAGGCAAATCAGCGTCAGCAACGCATGCTGCAACGTCTCAATCAGCAAAACCCGCAGCCACGCATTTATCGCGCACAAACCCGTATCCAGCAACTGGAATATCGCCTGGCCGAAACCATTCGCGCGCGCCTCAGCGAACAGCGCGAACGTTTTGGTAATGCGGTTACTCATCTCGAAGCGGTCAGTCCGCTGGCGACCCTGGCGCGCGGCTATAGCGTTTCTACCACCACTGGCGGCGGCGTACTGAAACAGATCAAACAGGTCAGCGCAGGCGATGTCATCACCACCCGACTAGCAGATGGCTGGGTGGAAAGCGAAGTTAGGGGCGTAACGGCGGCGAAAAAAACGCGGAAGAAAAAGCCGGTTTAAACCGGCACATACTCCACGCGTTTTTTCGAAATAAGCCCATGGCCATGCTGACAGAAATAATCTATCGCGCCACAGGCCTTTAGTACTTCGAGTGGTTGATGGCACTCTGGGCAACGTGCTTCCAGTTGAAGATCTTTTTGACAACTCTCACAGTGCGCCGCACCGTTTTGTGGTTCCAGTTCAGCGTGGCAATCCGGGCAAATGATAGACATAACAACTCCAGTACAGGGCTCCATTCTTGTGTTGAGTTTAACACGCTACGCTGAATGTCGCCCAGGCCCAACAAAACGTCATACCTCATCAATTGAATGACCGGGGCATAGCCTCTGCCCCGGCACAATCGAGGTGTTATCAGGCGCTGGTTGCCGGTTTAGTTTGCGTATTCTCCAGCATGCGACGAATCGGCACAATGAGGACGATCAGGACCGCGGCGCAGATCAGCAGCGCAATCGAGCAGCGAGCGAAGAGATCCGGCAGCATATCCAGTTGGTCAGCCTTCACATGACCACCAATCAGACCTGCGGCCAGGTTACCCAGCGCACTGGCGCAGAACCACAGACCCATCATCTGCCCACGCATTCTTTCCGGTGCCAGCAGCGTCATGGTCGCCAGACCGATCGGGCTCAGACACAACTCGCCGAGCGTCAGCATCAGGATACTGCCCACCAGCCAGAATGGAGAAACGCCCGCCCCACCGTTGCTGAGAACGTTTTGCGCCGCCAGCATCATCAAGCCAAAGCCTGCCGCCGCACACAAAATGCCGATAACGAACTTGGTGATACTGCTCGGGCGAATGTTCATGCTCGCCAGCTTCGGCCACGCCCAGCTGAATACCGGCGCCAGCAGGATGATAAACAGGGCGTTTATCGACTGGAACCAGACTGCCGGAATTTCAAAATCACCGATCATACGGTTAGTGTAGTCGTTGGCGAACAGGTTGAACGAGGTTGGCTTTTGCTCAAACGCCGACCAGAAGAATGCGGCGGAAACCAGCAGGATAAAGCAAACCAGCAGTCTGGCACGCTCTTTACGATTCAGGCCGGCAAAGATGAACAGATAGATAAAGTAGAGCGCAACAGAGGCGGCAATCACGTACACCAGTATGCTGGCAACCGCGACCGGATTAATCACAATCACGCCCTGCGCAATCAGCGTAACGATAACCGCCACACCGACAGCCAGCGCGAGTAGCCATGCGCCCACACCGTTACGCTTCACTACCGGGCTGTTCCAGGTCGAGTCCAGTCCCACTTCGCTGTCGTAGCGTTTCATCGACGGAACGGCAAACACACGGAAGATGATTAACGCCACCAGCATGCCGATACCACCGATACCAAAGCCCCAATGCCAGCCATGGGTTTTAATCAACCAACCGGAGATCAAGGGGGCGATGAATGATCCCATATTGATGCCCATGTAAAACAGCGAGAAACCGCCGTCACGACGCGCATCGCCTTTTTTATACAATGTGCCAACCATGACCGAAATACAGGTCTTAAACAGACCGGAACCGAGCACGATAAACATCAGGCCGATAAAGAACAGGTTGTTACCCATAATGGCCGAAAGCGCAATCGACAGATGACCAAGCGCAATCAGGATGGAGCCGTACCATACCGCTTTCTGTTGGCCGAGCCAGTTATCCGCCAGCCAACCACCCGGCAGCGCAGCGAGATACATCGTACCGGCAAAGATACCCACAATCGCCGAGGCGTTTTCACGGGCCAGCCCCATGCCGCCGTCATAGACGGTAGCCGCCATAAACAGGATCAGTAATGGGCGAATGCCATAAAACGAGAAACGCTCCCACATCTCTGTGAAGAACAGCGAGCCGAGCGGATAAGGATGACCGAAGAAAGTTCGGCTTTCTTTTTGATTAACAGAGGATTGCATAATTCTCCCGAAAGTTATGTCGTCGTGCGTGTAAACACCGCGATGTACGCCAGCCAGTTACGTATCTGACCGATTTTTTACATGCGGAGAAAAGTTATTTAACCATTTGATAACTTAAGGCTAGTTTTGTCTAGTACCAGCCCCCGGACTTTAAGATGAAAACTCGACAAATGTCTACTTTCTTAGATTTAAACTTGGTAAAAAACGAATAGTGATTGACATCGCACGGGCTGAAGCTGGCGATGGAATACCGAAAAAAAACCCGCGACAAGCGCGGGTTTTTATCAACATCAGCAACGATTATTTGCTTTTTTTAATGTGCTTAATCAAACGCTTACGTTTACGCATCTGGGTCGGCGTCAGCGTATTGCGCTTATTCGCAAACGGGTTTTCCCCTTCTTTGAACTGAATGCGGATCGGTGTCCCCATCACGTCCAGAGTTTTGCGGAAGTAGTTCATCAGATAGCGCTTATATGAATCCGGCAGATCTTTCACCTGATTACCATGAATCACCACAATCGGCGGGTTATAACCGCCGGCATGGGCATATTTCAGCTTCACGCGACGACCACGTACCAGCGGCGGCTGATGATCTTCTACCGCCATGGTCATGATACGCGTCAACATCGCGGTACTAACGCGACGGGTGGAGCTGTCGTACGCTTCGCGGACCGATTCAAACAGATTACCGACACCGCTACCGTGCAGTGCAGAGATAAAGTGTACGCGCGCAAAATCAATAAAGCCCAGACGGAAGTCCAGCGTTTCCTTGACCTGCTCTTTCACTTCCTGCGTCAGGCCGTCCCATTTGTTGACGACAATAACAAGTGAGCGCCCACTATTGAGGATAAAGCCCAACAGCGACAGGTCCTGATCGGAAATACCTTCCCGCGCATCAATCACCAGCATGACCACGTTGGCATCTTCAATCGCCTGCAGCGTTTTGATAACTGAGAATTTTTCTACCGCTTCGGTAATTTTCCCGCGCTTACGCACGCCCGCGGTGTCGATCAGCACATATTCACGTTCGTCGCGTTGCATTGGAATATAAATGCTGTCACGCGTGGTCCCAGGCATGTCGTAAACCACCACGCGGTCTTCGCCCAGAATACGGTTAGTCAGTGTGGACTTACCTACGTTCGGACGACCGACAATCGCCAGTTTGATCGGCAGATCCTGCGGGTTGAAGTCGTCTTCAGGCTCTTCTTCACCGTTTTCTTTGGCTTCCAGCTGCGCCCAATATTCCGCATCTTCATCGACTTCTTCCTGCGGTGCAACGTCATCCATCCACGGCAGCAGAACATGCTCCAGCAGGCTGAGAACGCCACGACCATGGGAGGCAGCAATCGGATAAATTTCACCCAGACCCAGCGAGTAGAAATCAACAACCGCCTGATCGGGATCCAGTCCGTCAGTTTTGTTGGCCACCAGGAACGTCGGTTTCTGGCGTGAACGCAGATGTTTAGCAATGGCTTCATCCGCTGGCATCAGGCCAGCACGCGCATCCACCATAAACAGCACAACGTCCGCTTCTTCGATAGCCAACAGAGACTGTTCAGCCATGCGGGTTTCAACACCGTCTTCGGTGCCATCAATACCGCCGGTATCAATGCAGATAAACTCGCGGCCTTCAATTTCCGCACGACCGTACTTACGGTCACGAGTCAGACCCGGGAAATCCGCAACCAGCGCATCTCGGGTGCGAGTTAGACGGTTAAATAACGTGGATTTGCCAACGTTAGGGCGCCCGACAAGCGCGACCACAGGTACCATGTTTAAAGCCTCATTTAAAAAATCATCAGACAACGCGCACATTTTTGCGCCGTTGTTAAAAACAGTAAAACGGCCCCTGCACCAGGAGCCGTTTTTCAAAGCGAGCGGCCAGGACGATTAACGCGTAATGGAGTACAGCGTACCGTCTTTCGCCTGGATCAGCAGTTTACCATCAGCAGAGACTGGCTCAGTCAGGAAACCGGAGCTGTCGACTTTCTGCTGGGCAACAAAGCGACCATCTTCAACGTTAATCCAGTGCAGGTAGCCTTCGCTATCGCCCACAACTAAATTGCCGTTATACAATACTGGAGACGTCAGCAGACGGTGCAGCAGATCGCTTTGCGTCCACAGCGTCACGCCGCCGTCGGTAGTCAGCGCCAGGATGCGGTCGTTTTGATCGACCAGGTAGATACGGTTTCCGTCGACGATGAAATCATTCACCGAGCCCAGTTCACGTTTCCACATAATCTGGCCACTGCGCAGATCCAGCGCGGTCAGGTTACCATTATAAGCCAGCGCGTAAACAACGCCATTGACGATAACCGGCGTGGTATCAACGTCACTCAGACGATCGATTTCCGTTGGGCCTGTCGCCTGAGAAATACGTTGCTGCCAAATCATCTGACCCTGCTGCATCAGCACGGCGCTTACGCGACCGTTATCACCGCCAACAATAGCTGCGCCAAAGGCCGTCGCAGGGGCAGATTCGCCACGCAGAGACAGGGATGGCATATCGAGGTTAACGGTCCACTTGATGGCGCCGTCAGCTTCGTTCAACGCCTGCAATTGACCGTTACTGGTGTGGATTAATACCACGCCATCGCTCACAACCGGACGAGACAGCGCTTCACCGGCAACTTTCGTCTGCCATGCGGTGGTACCATCGCTGGTATTCAACGCATAAACCTGCGCTTTTTCACTGCCAATGTAAACATGACCACCGGACACGGTTACGCCGCCAGAAAGCTGTGCAGATGCACGGGAGAACCAACCGTCTTTCTCACCCAGATTAACAGACCACACTTCTTTGCCGTCGTCTGCGTTCAACGCTTTCACGACACCTGCGCGATCGGCTGCATAGACAACGTTATCCGCCAGCGCAGGATGAAGATTGGAATAGAAATCACCAATACCATTGCCCACGGAAGTGCTCCAGTCCGTAGACGGAGTAAACTGGTTTTCAACCACCGGTAATGGGGACATCTTAACGACATCTTCTTCGCCACTAAACAGTGAACAGCCGCTCAATAGGGTAACGGAAAGCAGCCCTGGCAGAAGTAATTTACGCAATTGCATCGGGTCCCTCTCAGATGGACAAATTATTGATTTTCATCTGCATCATTTCGCTCAGAGCAGGAGAGGCATCGCTTTTCACACCCGCTTCCCATGCGCTACGCGCACCTTGTTTGTCGCCCTTGCTCAGCAACGCTTCACCGCGCAGATCGGCAACAATGGCCGTCCACCCTTCACCTTTAATGGTGTCGAGTGTTTTCAGCGCGGTATCAGCCTGTTTAAGCTGAACCTGAACACGAGCCAGACGCAGGTTAATCACCGCTTTGAGATTATCATCGCTGGTTGCAGCCAGGCCTTGTTGCAGCTGGCTGGCGGCTTTCTCAAGTTCATTTTGATCAACAAACTGCTGCGCAAGTTCCAGTGAAGCTAATGCGCCGTAGGTATTTTTATTCTCTGCGGCAAATTTCTCAGCCGCAGGAATGCTATCCGCTTTACCCGCACTAACCGCGGTCACCGTATTTTGGTATGCCAGAGAAGCAGAGCGTGCGGACTCCGTCTGATGGCTGGTCCAGTAACGCCAGCCAACCAGCGCGCCAACCCCTAAAATTATCCCAACCGCCAGCGCTTTGCCGTTTTCGGCAAAGAAGCGTTTTACCGCATCAACCTGGTCGTGTTCGTTCTCGTAAATTTCCACGCTGTCCTTCTCCTTAGCCCAGTAGAGTGCGCAAATGCGCGGCAACGCCATCCTGCGCTACTGCCGTTTGCTCACCAGAGCGCAAATCCTTCACTACAACGGTACCGTCAGCCACTTCGGACTCACCCAGTACCAGTGCAACGCGGGCGCCCCACTTATCGGCACGGGCAAACTGTTTCTTAAAGTTGCCGCCGCCGTGGTTGGTCATCAGTTTCACGCCAGGAACTTCATCACGCAGACGTTCTGCAAGCCGCATTGCCGCCGACTGTGTGTCTGCGCCTGAAGCAACCAGGTATATATCGACAACAGGGGAGGCAATAAATTCCGGATTAACTGCCTGAACTAATAAAACAAGTCGTTCCAGGCCCATGGCGAAGCCCACAGCAGGCGTTGCGCGACCGCCAAGTTGCTCTACCAGACCGTCGTAACGACCACCGGCACACACGGTACCCTGCGAGCCCAGACTGCTGGTAACCCACTCAAATACGGTGCGGTTGTAGTAATCAAGGCCACGAACCAGACGCTGATTGACGGTGTAGGCAATCCCTGCGGATTCCAGCAGTTTGCACAGACCCGCGAAATGCTCGCGAGAGTCGTCATCAAGATAATCACCCAGCGCAGGTGCATCGTTGAGCAGCGCCTGCACTTCTGGGTTTTTGGAGTCAAGCACACGCAGCGGGTTAGTGTACATGCGACGCTTGCAGTCTTCGTCCAGCTTCTCTTTATGCTGTTCCAGGTAGGCGACCAGCGCATCACGGTAGTTAGCGCGGGCTTCAAGCGAACCAATTGAGTTCAGCTCCAGGCTGACATGCTGAGATATACCCAGCGCGCGCCACCAGCGAGCGGTCAACATAATCAGTTCAGCATCGATGTCCGGACCCTGCAGGCCAAACACTTCGACACCCAACTGATGGAACTGACGATAGCGTCCTTTCTGCGGACGTTCGTGGCGGAACATCGGCCCGATATACCACAGACGCTGTTCCTGATTGTACAGGAGACCATGTTCGATGCCGGCGCGTACGCAGCCCGCTGTCCCTTCAGGACGCAGAGTCAGGCTGTCGCCATTTCTGTCCTCAAAGGTATACATCTCTTTTTCAACCACGTCGGTGACTTCACCGATCGCGCGTTTGAATAACGGGGTCTGCTCTACAATCGGCAAGCGGATTTCACTGTAACCGTAGCTACCGAGCACGTTTTTGAGAGTGCCTTCAATGCGCTGCCAGATGGCGGTTTCGCCAGGCAGATAATCGTTCATGCCGCGAATGGCTTGAATGTTTTTTGCCACGTTTATTCTCTTTATGAATATAAAAATGAACCCTCAGCGCTAACCCGAACAATGCGGGCGCCATGCGGGTTCAATCATACACGGGAAGCACGCCGCTTCCCATCACGTTGTTATTTTTCAAGCTGCTGCACGTCGATACGACGCGCTTCGTCCAGGATACTCGCTTTGGCGCGAATACGGGCTTCAAGCTGCGTGATCATATCGTCGTTGTCGAGTCTGTCCTTACGCACACCGTCTTCGTACAGGCCGCTTTTCTTGTTACCGCCCGTCACGCCCAGCGTAGAAACCAGCGCTTCGCCAGGACCGTTTACCACGCAGCCGATGATCGAAACATCCATTGGCGTAATGATATCTTCCAGACGTTGCTCCAGCGCGTTAACCGTACCGATAACGTCGAATTCCTGACGTGAGCAGGTTGGACAAGCGATAAAGTTGATCCCGCGCGCGCGAATGCGCAGCGATTTCAGAATATCGAAGCCCACTTTGATCTCTTCCACCGGATCGGCGGCCAGAGAAACACGCAGCGTATCGCCGATCCCTTCGGATAGCAGCAATCCTAAACCGATCGCGGATTTCACCGCCCCGCTACGTGCGCCACCGGCTTCGGTGATCCCCAGGTGCAGCGGTTGATCGATCTGTTTCGCCAGCAGGCGATAGGATTCTACGGCGAGGAAAACGTCAGAGGCTTTAACGCTGACTTTGAATTGTTCGAAGTTCAGACGATCCAGATGATCCACATGACGCATAGCGGATTCCAGCAGCGCCTGCGGCGTCGGTTCACCGTATTTTTCTTGCAGATCTTTTTCCAGCGAGCCGGCGTTTACGCCGATGCGGATAGGGATATTTTTATCGCGCGCGCAGTCAACCACCATGCGGATACGCTCTTCATTACCGATATTGCCTGGGTTAATACGCAGGCAATCGACACCGTATTCCGCGACTTTCAGCGCAATGCGGTAATCGAAGTGAATATCGGCAACCAGCGGCACATTAACCTGCTGTTTGATCAGCTTGAACGCTTCTGCGGCATCCATTGTCGGTACAGAGACGCGAACAATGTCTGCGCCTACGCGTTCCAGCGCTTTAATCTGATTAACCGTCGCTTCCACGTCAGTGGTACGCGTATTGGTCATAGACTGTACGGCGATGGGCGCGCCATCGCCGATCGGCACATTCCCAACGTAAATGCGTGTCGATTTTCTACGTTGAATTGGAGCCTGGTTATGCATTAAAAAATCTCCCGCATTGCCGTCTGTTACTGAGCCGGTGATTGTTCGGCATTAACGGTCAGACGTGCAACCTGGTTAGTTCTGATAAAACGACTCAGATCGACAGGTTTCCCCTGGAACTGAATCTGCACTGCCGCCGGAGCGCCAATTTTCAGTTTGTACGGCGCCTGACCGGTCAGATTGAGATTGCCGTCTTTACGCTGCATACCGCTGAACAGTTTTTTACCGGTCGCATCGGTCACTTCCAGCCAGCAATCAGCGGTAAAATTCATTACCAGCGCGTTAGGATCGGTTGCCGGGGTAGTGACACCCGCCTGGTCAGTCGGCAGCGGTGCCGCATTCGCTGGCGCTGTTGGCGCGGCGGTTGCGGTATCGACGTTGGCCTGAGAAGGCGCCACTACGGCATTCTGTTGCGCATCCGTGGCTGGTGCCGGGGCTGTCGGGGCATCAGTCGCTGGCGCTGCGTCCGCCACCACGCCATCGCCCGCAGCCGGAGTTGTCTCCTGACCTGCTGCGGCGCTGGTATCTAACGGTACATTCTGCGCAGTGTCTTTACCGGCATTCAGTTCAGCGGAAGATTGATCGGCCATGGTGCTGATCTCTTCCTGCTGCGCTTTATGGTTCTGCCACCACCAGGCCCCTGTCAGTCCGACAACGACAAACAGCACCAGCCAGGTGAAGGTCATTAACCAGCCATCGCGCTTTTTACGACGCTTACCGAGCGAGAAGCTCTGCATCGGCGCGACTTTAGCAGGACGAATTGGCGCCTGTTTTTCCAGCCCTGGCAACAGTTCTTCTTCAGGAATATGCACCAGACGCGCATAAGAACGGATGTACCCACGCAGGAATGTTGAAGCAAGATCGGCTGGTGCCTTATCTTCTTCAATATCACGTACCGTGGAGACCTTCAGGCACAGTCGCTCCGCGACTGCCTGCTGGCTGAATCCGAGTTGTTCACGGGCATTGCGCAGACGAACGCCGGTGGAGAGTGCTTCATTTTTGTCGTGCGTGGCTTCAGTATTCATTCGCTACAGCTGCGTAAATTTGGGTTCTGGCGCCGGCGAGTCACAATGCTCACCCACACCGCGAAACATCTGGTCAGTTAACCTTCGTCAGACAGTATAAAACGGTCAGACTACCAATGACAAAAAAGCGTAAACCTGAGGGCTAAACTCTTGTTGCGCCGTTACATACTGCCTTAAAGTCGACAAAAACGCACCGTTATTATTGACCTGACGACAACAACCAAAGAACCTCATCTGGCTTACATTGCACTACGGTACATGAATTATACCGTAGTGCACTCGACATCAAACGGTTTTGATGTCGATAGCATCACCCTGCATACGCTTGCGCAGAGTACGCTTGGTACGGTCGATAACATCGCCGGCCAATTGACCGCAGGCTGCATCGATGTCATCGCCACGTGTTTTACGCACGATGGTGGTGAAACCATAGCTCATCAACACTTTGGAGAAACGATCGATACGGCTGTTAGAGCTACGACCATACGGTGCGCCAGGGAACGGGTTCCATGGGATCAGGTTGATCTTACACGGTGTATCTTTCAGCAGTTCAGCCAGTTGATGCGCGTGTTCGGTACCGTCATTGATGTGATCCAACATGACATACTCAATGGTCACACGACCCTGGTTGGCGTTGGATTTCTCCAGGTAACGACGTACTGCCCCGAGGAACGTTTCGATATTGTACTTTTTGTTGATAGGCACAATTTCGTCACGAATTTCATCGTTTGGCGCATGCAGAGAGATCGCCAGCGCGACGTCAATCATATCGCCCAGCTTATCCAACGCAGGTACAACCCCTGAGGTGGAAAGCGTAACGCGACGCTTGGACAGCCCGAAACCGAAGTCATCCAGCATGATTTCCATCGCTGGCACCACATTAGTCAGGTTGAGCAGCGGCTCGCCCATCCCCATCATCACCACGTTGGTGATAGGACGTACGCCCGTTGCTTTGACCGCGCCGACGATTTTCGCCGCACGCCAAACCTGGCCAATGATTTCCGACACTCGCAGGTTACGGTTAAATCCCTGTTGCGCCGTAGAGCAGAATTTACACTCTAATGCACAACCAACCTGTGAAGAAACACACAGGGTCGCGCGATCGTCTTCAGGAATATAAACAGTTTCAACGCGCTGATCGCCAACCGCGATAGCCCATTTGATCGTGCCGTCAGAGGAACGCTGCTCTTCCACCACTTCCGGGGCGCGAATTTCAGCGACTTCTTTCAGCTTGTTGCGCAGCACCTTATTGATGTCAGTCATGTCATCAAAGTTGTCGCTGCAATAGTGGTACATCCACTTCATGACCTGATCGGCACGAAACGGCTTTTCGCCCATCTCTTTGAAGAATTCGCGCATTTGCTGACGGTTCAGATCCAGCAGGTTAATTTTTCCATTTTTATTTGGAACCGCAGGAATGACGACTTCAGAGGTGTTAACTAATTCAGACATAATTTTTTCCGGCCTCGTTGTTACACGTTGTGGCCCGTGGAGGGTTAAAAAGAAACGCCCCGGCAAGCGGTCTGCTCTTCCGGGGCGTTGCATTGTACAAAGTCTGGCGCAGGGATGCCACGTTTGCACGAAGCATTAGCGAAAATAATATGTAAATCGCTAATTCATCTCAACGGCGTTATAGACGCAGGAGATTAGCGCGTACGCGGGCAAACCTCGCCCTCACCAAAGAAATAGGCGATTTCGCGAGCGGCAGATTCAACGGAATCAGAACCGTGAGTCCCGTTCTCAGTGAAGCTGTCAGCGTAGTCGGCACGCAGGGTACCGGCCAGCGCGTTCGCCGGGTTGGTAGCACCCAGCAGATCGCGATGACGCTGTACGGCGTTTTCGCTTTCCAGAACAGAAACAACGATCGGACCGGAGGTCATGAATTCAACCAAACCGTCAAAGAACGGCTTGCCGTCGTGCTCAGCATAGAAGCCACGCGCCTGCTCAACGGTCAGGTGCAGCATTTTAGCCCCGACAATCTTGAACCCTGCAGCTTCAAAGCGCGCAAAGATGCTCCCAATAACGTTTTTTGCCACCGCGTTTGGTTTAATGATGGAAAAAGTACGTTCAATAGCCATTGATAACCTCTGTAATATGTTCTGTTGTTGTCTATATAGATGTACGACCTGGCGCGGATTATAAAGAGCATCCCGGCAATTGACTATTGATGAAGGTAACATTTCTTTAAAATAAGATGAGTTTTAGCAACAAATTGTCAGCAACTGGTCTATTGCAACGAAAATCTCACCGTCGCCACCTGTCCGGCGTCATCCATCACCAGCAGTTGGTAATCCCCTTTGGCCGTCAGACGTAGCGTCAGGTGACGCCCGCGCTCGTCCAGACGTTGTCCGTTAAGAAACCACCAGCGATCGCCTGTTCCACCGCTGGTTTGCACCGGCAATGAAGCCTCTGGTGAACCGGGTAAACGCTTCACAATCGCGCCATCGCGCAGACCTGTCAACTGCAACGGTAACGCGGGATCCTGTCCCAACGGCGGACATATGGCAGAAACAGGCGGTAATCTTGCCCCACGGCGCTCTGATTCCGGCAGCCATGGCTCCAGCGGCAACGGCCAGACGATAAGCGTCTGTTCGCGCGCCTGTGGGCAATCCGCCGCCACGCGTTTGCCCTCGCCGTCCAGCCAGACAGGGAAACGAATGCCGTTAACGCCTTCCTGCTCGGGTAATAACAGCGTTGGCGGCTGACTGCCTTCCAATAACCAGGTTGCCAGACGGCGGCGACAGTTGCTGTCTCCAACCGCAAGAGATTGCCCGCCCGGCCAACATACCACGCCGCGGCTAACGGATTCAGGACGAGGATCTTCCGGCTGATTCGTCCCGCGAGAGAGCAGAAGATTGTTGACCTGATTGAGCAGCGGTACGGCGCTGGCAAAGCCAAATTGCCCCACCACCGGCGTACCGTCGGGCCTGCCGGTCCAGATGCCAATCACATAACGGGCGTTAATCCCAATCGCCCACGCATCGCGATAGCCATAGCTGGTGCCCGTTTTCCACGCCAGCGGAACCACTCTGCTCAGTGCGTTATCCGGTAGCGGTTGTGCTTCGTCAGCCATAATCCGGCGAATAATCCACGCCGCACCAGCCGACATCAGCGGGCGCTCCAGTAGCGGGTCTGCTGGCTGCAGGCGCAATTTACCCGCCTTCCCGTGGCGGGCAAAGGCGCTATACGCCGCAGCCATATCATCAAGCCTTGCCCCCGCCCCGCCCAAAATCAGCGACAAATTCGGCGCAGCTCCTGCAGGCAGATATAACGGTAAACCGACGTTACGTAACGATGCGGCAAAACGCTTCGGACCATAGGCTTCCAGTACCTGGACCGCGGGTAAATTCAGTGAACGTACCAGCGCCTCACTCATGCTTACCGGTCCGTGAAAACCACTGTCAAAATTCCCCGGTCGATAATCACCTGTTCGCCGTGGTACATCCTGCAACAACGAAGCGGGATGAATTAATCCGTCATCCAGCGCCAGACCATAGATAAACGGCTTCAGCACCGATCCCGGTGAGCGGATCGCATTCACCATATCCACATGACCAAAGCGGGAGTCATCATTCATATCAACTGACCCCACCCAGCCACGCACGCTCATATCGGTATGATCGACCACAATCATCGCCAGCGAACTACGCGCAGGCAACCGCCCTTTCCAGTTTTGCGCCAGTTCTTCAAGTTGCCGCTGCAACCCGGCGTCAAGGGTTGTCACGATTTTGTCGCTGCGGCTTTTTCCCAGCATCATGCGCGAAAATAACGGCGCTAACTGCGGCATCTGCCTGGGAGCCAGCCAGACCGGCTCTCCGCGTGACTCCTGCACCTGTTTTGCGGACCAAATGCCCTGAATTGCCATACGTTCGAGCACTTTATTACGCGCCGCCTCAGCGCGGTCCGGCCAACGGTCCGGACGCAGACGACTCGGCGCCTGTGGCAGCACAGCCAGCAATGCGGCGTCGGAGTAGCTCAGTTGTGCAGGCGATTTGCCAAGATAGGCCCAGCTTGCTGCGCCCACACCTTGCAACGTGCCGCCAAACGGCGCACGGTTAAGATACAGCGTCAGAATGTCGCGCTTGGACAGATGCCATTCCAGCTGCAAAGCGCGCCAGAGCTGGCGAAACTTGCCGCCAAAAGTGCGTGGGTGGGGGTCGAGTAAACGTGCCACCTGCATGGTGAGCGTACTGCCGCCCGAAACGACACGCCCGGATGAGAGGTCCTGCCATGCGGCGCGCAGCACTGAAAATGGATTGACCCCGGGGTGTTTCCAGAACCAGCGGTCTTCGTATTTGATTAAGGCCTGAAGGTAGCGGGGGGATACCTCATCAATCGTCACCGGATAACGCCAGATACCGTCCGCGTCGGCGAAGCGCCAGAGAGGCGTACCATCGTGCGCCACCACGACACGTGCGGGATCCACCTCGTGAAGCGGCAGTGGCCAGATTTTATCTGCCGCCCAAATTGCCGTCACCAACACTAGCGCAACGACTGCCAGCCAGAGCCAGCAGCCGCGTTTACCCAACCCGCGCATCATTTACGGTCTGACAATCAAAAGCCCCTCTGCCGCACCGGTTGCCCGCCACTGCGGAACATACATTGATTCCACCTGTGGGACGGGAACCTGATACGTTCCCGGTGTTACTGCCCGCGCCAGGTACACCAGCGTAACCGGCTGTCCTTCATTCACCGCCACCGCAGCGACAAAGCGATCGTCACGGAACTCAATATGCTGGATATCCGCCTGCTGCATCTGATTGAGCAGGTTCGCCACTTCGCTAGCGCTATCCTGCAGACTGGCGCTGCCGTTGGCCAGATTTTGGTTTTCCAGCTCCAGTCCGGCAGGCAGTAAGTCGACGACCAGCGCATCCGGCACGTTCTGGCTGGCTTTCACCTCC
This sequence comes from Citrobacter sp. wls615, assembly GCF_005281355.1. Taxonomy (NCBI): domain Bacteria; kingdom Pseudomonadati; phylum Pseudomonadota; class Gammaproteobacteria; order Enterobacterales; family Enterobacteriaceae; genus Citrobacter; species Citrobacter sp. wls615. Next base: position 40,670 of record NZ_SZXM01000082.1, read on the forward strand.
AGCCAGACCAGCACCAGTTCGCCGCTGCGCAGAGAATCCAGTGATTTGCTGCTCCCGTCAAGTCCCAGGATCTGACGTTCAATATGCAGGACGTTGCTGGCAGGCGTCGGTGCGGTTTGCGGATAACCACTGACATCCAGACGCAGCCACAGCGGCAGATTACCGGTATTCGTGACGCTCAGCGTGGACAGCTCGTCGGCATCCAGATTCCGGGTTTGCGATTTCTCACCTGATAACGGCTGTTCAGAGAGTGATGTTTGCGCCTGCCACGTGCCAGGTAAATCCTGTAGCGTACGTGCGGCAAGGAACAACGCATTATTTTCCTGAGTAGAAAGCCAGCGCTGACCAAAGGCCTGTTCTGACAAGGTATTCAGCAACGTATTCTGCTCTTCAGGTTTGAGCTTGTTCTCTTCCAGCAAGGCCAGCATCAGCGCGTTGTCGCGTAGCTGACTGCCGTAATCCGCCATCCACTGCTGTGCATCGCGACGCGGAGTATTCAGCGCCAACGTAAGCGCCTGTTCACTACGATTAGCATCGCCCATGTTTTTCAGCGCGATCCCCAGTTGCAACAGCGGTAAACCAGAAGCCGCCTGAGCACGGTGCTCCCAGATTTCACGCAGTGCGCCAAGCGGGGCTTTTTGCTGACGAGCCAGCACCAGCGCGGCGTAGGCCTGTACAGCAAACCGGCTTGCAGACGAGTCATCAGTATAACGAATCGACATCATCCCCGGATCCTGCAAATAACGCAGCAGCCGCTCATTACCCCGGTTAATCACCTCAACCGGGACGCTGTAGCCTTGTTCGTTCGCACGGACGAGGAAATCCATTACATACGCGGTCAGCCAGTACTCTTCTGATCCGTTCTTATCCCACAGCGCAAAACCGCCGTTATCGCGCTGCATTTGCAGTAAACGGGAGATGCCAATCTCTACTGCCGCACGGCGTTTTTCATCACTGTCGCCCGCGATACCTAACGCCTTTAGTTGCGCGGCATTAGTGTATAAAGAAGGGAACAACCCGCTCGCCGTTTGCTCAAGACAACCGTAAGGGTAGGCTTTCAGTTCACGGATGTAGCGCGCCAGATTCAGCGGCGGCTTACCGCTGAACAGCAATTGCCCCTGCATCGTCACAGGAGAGAAATTAGCCAACTCTTCGCCTGGCAGCTGCCAGGTTGCCCCCGGCTGGAGCGCAACGCCATTATTGACGGTTTGCGCAGGGAACGCCGGGCGCACGCCAATCTTCCACTGTTTTTGCTGCACAGGCAGCGTTTCCCCTGGCAGGGACAGACCGCTAATCTGCGCCTGAATGTCGCCCTCGCCAAAGCCTTCCCGCGCGCGCACCGGAATAAACAGCGTAGTCCGTACGCCTGGCGCCAGATTCACAGGGGTAGGATCTTGCCCTATCAGTTCCAGTAAACCACTGGCCGCGAGCTTAATATTCAGCGTCTGCGGTTTATCGGTCAGGTTGGTCACGTCCAGCGTCAGGCGCGAAGTATCTCCCCCGGCCAAAAAGCGCGGCATGTTCAGTTCAGCAATCACCGGCGCGGCGACAATCACTTTGCTTTCGCTGCTGCCAAAGTCATCCGCCGTCCAGGCCTGAGCCATGACCCGCAGCTCGCCGTTGAAATCACCAATCGGTAACGTCACCGTACCTTCGCCCTGCTCGTTAAGCGTGACCGGCAACGCCTGTTGCGCCACGATATTGACGTGATTGACCGGAGGCTTACCGCCACGCTTTAACTCATCGCCATCGCCACCAAAGCGCAGCGCCGCCAGACGACCTTGCCCTTCGATGACCTGACCGTAAATATCATAAATATCCGCGCCATAGCGTTTTTGCCCGAAAAACGCCTGCCATGGGTCGGGCGTGACGTAATCAGTGATGTTCAACACCCCGCTATCAACGGCAGAGACCAGTACGTTAACCTGCTTTGGCACGTCGCCATTTTTAACGCTGGCTTTAATCTTGACGGTTAACGGCTGATTTGGACGTATTTTCGCCGGACTTTCCAGCGCCAGTCCCAGACGACGATTTTCATCGCCCAGCGGTAAATGCAGCAATCCAACCGCCCGTTTTGGCGTCGCCGAACGGGATTTGTCGCCAGGACGAACCACCAGCGCACTGAGATACAAATCGTGGCGATTCCAGGTTTTATCGACCGGAATAGTGAGATCCAGGCCATTCGCAGGCACGTCTATTTCTTGCCACCACAGCGGTCCTTCGCTGGACTCCACCATCGCATAACCTTTGCCAGCCGCGGGGGCGGCAATATGCAGCTTCATGGTATCGCCAGGACGATAGCCGGGTTTATCCAGTTTCAGGGTTACACGATCGGGACGAACAGAGCCACTGCCGTCGCTATTATCCTGCCAGCTATAACCGGCCCAGAAGCGCACGCTGCTCACCGCATCATTCGGCGCTTTTACTTCCAGACGATAGGCGCCCCACTCAACCGGGAAGCTCACTTTACCGGTTTCATCGGCCTTAAGATCCAGCGTCTGCTCACCTTCGATCAGATCTTTTTGATCAAACTGTGATTGCCAGCCCTCGCCTTCAGTCCAGTTCCAGTAATAATCACGACGTTCCCGGATCAAACGCACCTGCAAGCCGGACACCGCTTTTTTATCGCCTTGCGCATCGGCATAAACGATATCGAAAGCGGCATTGCTGTCTTCATCGACGATAGGCTGATTCACCGTGGTGTCAGTGCGATAATCATAAACGGCTTTCGCCGCAAACTGTGGTCGAATCCCCGGCAGCGTATCCGCAGGCCAGATGGCTTGTTCAACCCGACGCGTCACCGGGCGGCCACCCGACTCCAGCAGGCTGGCTTGCAACACCACCTGTAACGGGGAGTGCGTCTCCTGCCACTGGCTGGCGGTGGTCACTTCGCCACGACCGTGATCGTCCAGCGTGAGCTGAACTTCATCAAGACTGCGGGAAAGGTTTTCTTCGGCAATATTACCAAACTGGAACCCTGGCAACGCCTGCACCGCCTCGCGCAATGGTCGCAAGAAAAGCTGCCCTTGCAGCGCGTTGCCGTTGGCGGGCGCGCCGTACAGGTAGTAACCCACCACCGAGAATTTCACTTCATCAGTTGGCGCTACCGGCATTTTGCTGGCGGTGAGATTGAGCGCCATCCGCTCTGGCATAAAATCTTCAACGTGGAAATCCCACATCCGCGTCTGGTTGTCGCCAGTATTGGCGCGAATATGCCACATCCCGGTCGGCGCGCTGCTGTCCAGCGGCCAGCTAAAGCGGTACAGACCGTTCTCCGGCTGGCTGACAACCGAGCGTAAAACCTGTCCGTCGGGCTTAACGACTTCCAGCTTCACCGGCTGGTCGGGTAACGTTTTACCGTCGCTGTCACGTAGTAATCCATTGAGGATCACCGTTTCACCGGGGCGATAGAGATCGCGCGGACCAAACATAAAGAACTGTTTGCTGTATCCCGGCGCGCCGGCAATATCAAACTCAGCCAGATCCAACGCCGGAAGTTTCAGGTCAAGCAGCGTGGTCTGCCCGTCTTTGCGGGCCAGCAATAAGGCAGCTTCTTTATCAGTCTTAAGCTGTACATGACCCTGTGCGTCGCTGGTGGCTTGCGCCAGCGTCTGCCCTTTTTCGTTGAGTAATGTGACTTCAATGCCCTGCTGCGCTGCGCCGTTTTCCAGACTCTGCGTAAAGACATCCAGTTGATTGTGGTAACGATGCGCCGACACACCAATATCGCTGAGCGTAAACAGCGTCGCGGCATTACTGTAGTTGTATTTTCCGGCCTGATTCATCACCGCGATGTAAACGCCGGCCTGCTGCAACGGTTTGATTTCGCTCAGCGGCAGCAACAGCTTTTCGCGCGTGTTACGCGCAGGGTTGAGATCAAAGCGTCCGGTATAGACCAGTTCCGCCATTTTCAGCAGATTATCGGATTCCCAGTTCGACAACGAATTGCGGTATTCCCACTGGCTGACGAACGCGCCAAGCGACTCTGGCTTCACGCGATAAAAATTCACATCCACACTGTTAACGTTGAGCGCCATCACCGGCAGCCCTTCAATCACTTTTCCCGGCAGTAGCGAACCGCGACTGGCGAAGCCTACGCTCGGCTGGACGTCACGTGTGGTGATGTTTTTTTCATAATCGATGCCAAACGTCGCTTTATTCAGCGCCAGTAAATCACGCTCAATGGTAACCACCAGTTCCCGGTTAGGTTCGAGGTGGCGTAAGCGTAGCTCTTTCAGGTTTGGCGCCAGTTCCCACGCCCCATCGACTTTGCCGCTTTTTTTATCGACAACGTGCACTACACGGGAAAAATCTTGTTCCGGATCGAGGGGAATGGAGAAGGTCAATACGAGCGTTGCTGCGCCGTCGAGTTGGACCTCTGAGACATCCAACAGCGTCAGCGACTTGCCCTGACTTTGTTGCATCAGCTTTTCTAACTGAGCCTTGTCTTTTGCGGGCGCGGTCTGCGGCGCAGGTGCATCCGGCTTCGCAGCCGTCGTCGATTTTTCGTTATTATTATCGCACCCGACAAGTGCCAGCATCAGCATGCAGGCCGCTACGCGTAAATGTTTCATTGTTCATCCCTGGCCGTAGTGGCCCGTTAGCTACGTAGAACAACTATTATGCGTTAGTTTTCAGGCTGTGGAAGCCAGTAAATGAACAACGTTGTCCTAATTTTCGTGATTAATGTGGATTCGCCTGCCAAATCAGCCTCTTTTACTTGTCGCTTTGCACTAAACGTCCGACAATTTGCCAAAACCTGGTAAAAATGGAGATGCCTATGACCACCGCCTTCTTTGTCGCTGCCGACTGGCTTGCCGAACACATTGACGACCCGGAAATACAAATCCTTGATGCCCGGATGGCACCTCCAGGTCAGGAAGATCGCGATGTTGGCGAGGAGTATCGTGCGGGTCATATTCCTGGCGCCGTTTTTTTTGATATTGAAGCGCTTTCTGACCATACCTCGCCGTTGCCGCACATGATGCCGCGCCCGGAAGCCTTCGCTGTCGCGATGCGCGAATTGGGTGTTCATCAGGATAAACATCTGGTTATCTACGATGACGGCAACCTTTTTTCCGCCCCCCGCGCATGGTGGATGCTGCGGACTTTTGGCGTTGAGAATGTCTCCATTCTGGCGGGCGGTCTTGCTGGCTGGCAGCGCGATGAGCTAATGCTGCAGGAAGGAAACGAGGAGTTACCCGAAGGCGAATTTAACGCCGCATTTACGCCTGAAGCCGTGGTGCGCGTCACTGATGTGCTGCTGGCCAGTCATGAAAAAACGGCGCAGATCGTCGATGCCCGCCCGGCTGCACGTTTTAATGCCGAAGTTGACGAGCCGCGTCCTGGTCTGAAGCGTGGTCATGTGCCTGGTGCGCTTAACGTACCGTGGACAGAGCTGGTTCGTGATGGCGAACTGAAAACTACCGACGAACTGGATGCTATTTTCTTCAGCCACGGCGTGAGCTTTGACCGCCCCATTATCGCCAGCTGCGGCTCCGGCGTAACGGCTGCCGTGGTGGTACTGGCGCTTGCCACTCTGGATGTTTCGAACGTCTCATTGTATGACGGGGCGTGGAGCGAATGGGGAGCGCGCAACGATTTACCGGTAGAACCGACTGAGGCTAAATAAAATCTGATTTACCCTTCTTTTTCGCCGACAAAAAAACCGCTCAGTTGAGCGGTTTTTTTGTGCCAGTCCGGTTCGCGGCCTTTCTGGCAGGCTGTGTTGCCATAGCAACGCAGGCACATCGTAGTAATTTAATACTCCCTTTTAAGGGAGTAAAAGTCAAGTTAGTTAGCCGAGAAATTATTCACAACGTGAGATATTATTCTCCGTGGCCCTTTTCGCCGCCTCGCAAGCGGGCACTGGTCTCGGGAAAGGACTTTTCATGGCCGTAAGCGCAGGCACATCGTAGTGCTTGCTATCACGGCATTATCGCCAGTGGTGCTGTCGTGATGCGGTCTTCGCATGGACCGCGCAATGAAGATACGATGCTTCTGTATCGTGCTTGTTGTTTCTGGCGCGTTGTGTATTCACGGGGACCAGAGTTACTCAGGTAATTCTACACGCGTGACGCTCAGCACCCAGGGCAAGTAAGCCTGGTAGCCGCCCTTCGGGGCGGCTTTCCTTTACTCAGATAATCCGGTTCTGTTTAAAATCGCGCAGGAAGCCGCCCCAGCGGCGTTCGTAGAACGGTGCGATATGCTCGGTGATAAAGTGGCTGACACCCTTCTCGCCTTTCTTCACCTGGCAAATATCAATCGGTTCATCGCCCGGTAATGTGTCGGTCGCGACGCTGCCCGCAGCATGGATGATCTCTTCAATATCACCGTCAGCTTCAATCCCGATCAACAGGTTTGGCTGAGCTTCCGCACTTTCTTTGATTGAGCAAAGAAACGCACGTTTTACCGGCTTGATGGTTTTAAACAGCGTGGTCAGCGAGTCAATCATCTGCGCTGGCGGTTCAGCGACTTCAGAGAGGATCAGCGATTCCCCCCCTTCCAGTACCTCCTGGGTGCTTAGCGGACTCCCCTCTTCACCGATCAGCAGACTGATTTCACGCGGCATAAACTCTTTGCCGGTCGGCAGTTTCGCGTTGAGAAACAGCATTTCGCCAAGCGTCATTTCAAACAACGTACGCACCGGCATAACGACAAATGCTTGCTCATCTTCAACCGCCTGCTGCAAAGCCTCAAGGGAAGTAAAGAACGGGATCACGGTTGTGCCGTCTTCTTTTTCCCAGTGCTGCAGATCGAGAGCGCTGTCTTCAACCACCGCCTCGCCTTCTGCAGCAGTACCCGGCACCCAAACGGTGGATTCAAGTAAAGTACGGAAAAATGCCGGTCGATGTGCAGGCTCTGTCGCCGCTTGTTCCAGCAACGTTTCTAATTCATTTTTTGTTTCGGTCATAAGGATCACAAATTGGATGAATACATGTAGGCCGGATAAGCGTCGCGCCATCCGGCAATACAGTCATGAATTATGCGGTCAGCAGATTCGCGATGGTGCGCACACCCAGACCGGTTGCGCCCGCAGACCACTGCTCAACCGGCGCTTTGCGATAGGTTGCAGAGCAGTCGATGTGCAGCCAGCCTTGCTGGTAGTTTTCCACAAAATGGGACAGGAAGCCCGCCGCCGTGCTCGCACCCGCCGGGTAGGCCGCGCTACCGGTGTTGTTTAGTTCAGCAAAGTTAGATGGCAGCTGACTACGGTGGAACTCAGCCAACGGTAGACGCCAGAACGGCTCGTTTTCTTGTGCCGCGCTTGCCAGCAGACGGGCAGCCAGCTTGTCGTCAAAGCTGAACAACGCGTGATAATCGTTACCCAGGGCGGTTTTCGCGGCACCGGTCAGCGTAGCTGCATCAATAATCAGCTCCGGTTTCTGCGCGCTGGCGTCGATCAAACCATCCGCCAGCACCAGGCGTCCTTCCGCATCGGTATTCATCACTTCAACTTTTTTGCCGTTGGGATAGTGAATAATATCGCCCAGTTTAAAGGCGTTGCCGCTGATAAGGTTATCCGCGCAGCACAGGTACAGTTTCACACGCTTATTCAGACCACGGGTAATGGCAAACGCCAGCGCGCCAGTGACCGTTGCCGCACCGCCCATATCGGACTTCATTGAGTCCATAAATGCGCTTTGCTTGATGCTGTAACCGCCGGAGTCAAAGGTAATTCCCTTACCAACCAGGCAAGCATAAACCGGGGCTTCTTTATCACCGGTAGGATTGTAGTCCAGCGCCAGCAGCACCGGAGGACGCTCAGAACCGCGCCCCACGGTATGCAGTCCCATGTAGTTCTGCTCGCGCAGATCTTCACCTTTGGTGATGCGGTAAGAGACGTTATCGCAGGCCACCCCGCACAGCAGGTCGACCGCGCGCTGCGCCAGTTGTTCCGGACCCAGTTCTTCCGCCGGGGCGTTAATGGTATCGCGCACCCAGTCAATAATCTTCAGACGGTTATCCAGCTCTTTGCGCTGTGCTTCGTCCAGGGTAGCCCACTCAACTTTGCGGGTGCCTTTTGGTCCTTTATAGCCCTGCCAGAAAGCCCAGCTGCGTTCGGTATCCCAGCCTTCACCGTCCAGTTGAACGTGTTTAATACCCAGGCCGTCGATTTTACGCGCGGCGCGCTGGATAAGGCCAAGGTCATCTTTTCCGTTCAGGTGCAGGGTAATGCCTTCATTATTAATGCTGTATGTAGCCTTTTCACCCCAGCGGGCATCGGCAGGTTGCGTGGAAAGCGTAATTTTCATGGCTTCTGTCATTTTATTTATCCTTATTTTCGCGCATACAGGAAAACGGGCCACCCGTGGGCAGCCCGTTGACTTATTCGGCTTCGTCCAGCCAGACCAGCAAAATGGCCTCAAGGATTTTTTCGTTCGATGCCTGTGGATCATCATCGAACTCTTCCAGGTCACAGATCCATTGGTGCAGATCGGTGAAACGAACGGTCTTGGGATCAAGATCGGGGAAGGCGTCGTACAGCGCTTCACCGATTTCACGGCTATCGGTCCACTTCAGTCCCATACTACCCTCTGTTAATGCTCACGTGCATGATTGATTGTGTAACGTGGGATTTCGACCACTAAATCGTCCTCGGTTACCCGCGCCTGGCAGCTTAAACGGCTTTCCGGCTCCAGACCCCAGGCTTTATCCAGCATGTCGTCTTCTTCTTCCGTGCTTTCCGGCAAAGAATCAAAACCTTCACGTACGATGCAGTGACAGGTCGTACAGGCACAGGATTTTTCACAGGCGTGTTCAATTTCGATACCGTTACGCAGGGCAACGTCGAGAATGGTTTCGCCGGTCTCAGCTTCCAGAACTGCGCCATCGGGACAGAGATCCTGATGAGGCAGAATAACAATCTTTGGCATATTAAACCTCGTCCACGGAATGGCCTTTCAGCGCGCTACGGACGGATTTGTCCATGCGGCGAGCGGCGAATTCCTGGGTTTGTTTGTCTACGTTTTTAATGGCTTGTTCTATCGCGTCAACATCGTCACCCTGCGCAACCTCGCTCAAGTGCGCGGCGGCGGTGTCGATAGCCTGACGTTCTGCGGCGCTTAACAGCGCGGCATCAGCGTTCAGCGCACCGGATAAACTTTCCAGTACACGTGCCGCTTCGACTTTCTGTTCTGCCAGCATACGGGCTTTGACGTCCTGCTCGGCAAAACTCATCGAATCCTGAATCATGGAGGCGATTTCGCCGTCAGTCAGACCGTAGGACGGTTTAACCTGGATTGAGGACTCAACGCCTGTGGATTTCTCCATGGCGGTGACGCTCAGCAGCCCATCGGCATCCACCTGGAAGGTCACGCGGATATGCGCGCCGCCTGCTGGCAGCGCCGGAATACCGCGCAGCGCAAAACGCGCCAGTGAACGGCAGTCCTGCACCAGCTCACGCTCGCCTTGCATCACGTGGATGGACATTGCGGTCTGGCCGTCTTTAAAGGTGGTAAAGTCCTGCGCACGCGCCACCGGGATAGTGGTATTACGCGGGATCACTTTCTCCACCAGGCCGCCCATGGTTTCCAGTCCCAGGGACAGCGGGATGACGTCCAGCAGCAGCATTTCGCTGTCCGGTTTATTTCCGACCAGAATATCCGCCTGGATTGCCGCACCGATAGCGACCACTTTGTCCGGGTCAATAGAGGTCAGCGGCGTACGGCCAAAAAACTCACCCACGCGTTCACGTACCAGCGGTACGCGCGTTGAACCACCGACCATCACCACTTCCAACACATCCTGCGGCTCAACACCCGCATCTTTCAGCGCGCGACGACAGGCCAGCAGCGTACGCTTAACCAGTGCGGAAATAAGTTCATTGAAGGTTTCACGGGTGATTTCACCCTGCCATCCCGCCACGTTAACCGCCACAGAATCGGCGTCGCTGAGCGCAATTTTCGCCGCAATGGCGGCATCCAACAGTTCACGCTGTACGCGGTTGTCGCTACGATCGGTAACTCCCGCCTGCTCGCGAATGTAATCGGCGAGCAGATGGTCAAAATCATCACCGCCGAGTGCGGAATCACCGCCGGTCGCCAGCACTTCGAACACGCCGCGGCTCAGGCGCAGAATAGAAATATCAAAGGTACCGCCGCCAAGATCATAGACCGCGATCACGCCTTCCTGACCGGAGTCCAGGCCATAAGCAATCGCCGCAGCGGTCGGCTCATTCAGCAGACGTAATACGTGCAGGCCAGCCAGACGCGCGGCGTCTTTGGTCCCCTGACGCTGCGCATCGTCAAAATATGCCGGAACGGTGATCACGACGCCGTCCAGTTCACCGGACAGCGATTCGGTTGCCCGCGCGGCCAGCGCTTTCAGAATGTCAGCGGATACGCGCACCGGATTAAGTAAACCGGCAGCGGTTTCAATCATCGGCAGGCCGTTTTCACTGGCCTGAAATGTATAAGGCAGATGCGGGTAGCGCGCCTGGATATCCGCCAGAGAGCGGCCCATCATGCGTTTTACCGAACTAACGGTATTAGCCGGGTCAAGCGCGGCATTGGCGCGGGCATCGTAACCGACAGAGTAGCCCTGCGGCTGATAGTGAACCACTGACGGCAACAGGTGGCGACCTTCGTGGTCTGCCAGCGTTTCGGCCTGGCCGCTGCGTACGGTCGCAACCAGGGAGTTGGTGGTGCCTAAATCGATGCCTACCGCCAGACGACGCTGATGCGGCGCGGCGCTCAGACCAGGCTCACTAATTTGTAATAAGGCCATTTTCGCTTCCGGAAATTAAAAATCGAGCAGTTTTTCTTCGAGTTGTTCTGCACTGCTTCGCAGTTTATCGAGAAAACGCAGCTTACGCACGGTATCCGCCGCCGCGTCCCACATCTCGTTATCCAGCTGTTCAACCATCAGTTGATGGCGACTTTCAAACATTTTTTTCACGCGCTGGATAAAGCTTTCCAGTCGCGATTCGTCTTTCGCCTGCTCAATCTCGTCAAGCTCTTCCCGCAGCTCCAGTTGCTCCATCAGGAACGCGGTATCACGCACCGTGTGCTGCTCATTGCGAATATCAAAGCCGTGTAAAGACAATAAGTATTCGGCGCGCATCAAGGGATGACGCAGCGTTTGCCAGGCCTGGTTAATGGTGGCGGACTGCGAAACCGCAGCAAGTTGCTCCGCCTGAGAACCGCTGGCGAATTTATCAGGATGATACTGACGTTGGAGATCCTGAAAACGGATCGTCAGAGCCTGGAGATCAATAGGATATTGAGCGGGTAATCCGAAGAGAGTGAAGTAATCCATAACTATCTCAGGGGTAGCCTGTTAGAACAAACCCCACACGTAAAATCATGCGTGTGGGGTTATCGGTGAGCGCGTTATACGTGGAAGCTTTCGCCGCATCCACATTCGTCTTTCACGTTCGGGTTAGTGAACTTAAACCCTTCGTTCAGACCTTCTTTGACGAAGTCTAACTGCGTACCGTCGAGAAATTGCAGGCTCTTACCGTCGACCACAACTTTAACGCCTTTGTCTTCAAACACGGTATCTTCAGCCGCCGGCTCGTCAACAAATTCCAGTACATAGGCCATACCTGAGCAGCCGGAGGTTCTCACGCCCAGACGCAGACCAAACCCTTTACCGCGGTTTGCCAGGAAGGTATTTACACGCGCTGCTGCACTGTCGCTTAAGGTAATCGACATAATAAAACCTCAACTCTTAATTATTTTGCTTCACGTTTGCTTTTGTAATCCGCAATCGCGGCTTTAATCGCGTCTTCAGCCAGGATAGAGCAGTGAATCTTCACCGGTGGCAGTTCAAGCTCGTCGGCGATATCGGTGTTTTTAATCGCCTGTGCTTCGTCCAGAGATTTCCCTTTTACCCATTCGGTAACCAGAGAACTGGAAGCAATAGCGGAACCGCAGCCGTAAGTCTTGAAACGCGCGTCTTCAATGATACCCTCATTGTTGACTTTGATCTGCAACTTCATCACGTCGCCACAGGCTGGTGCACCGACCATGCCGCTACCCACGTTCTCATCGCTGTTGTCAAAAGAGCCCACGTTACGTGGATTCTCGTAATGATCGATAACTTTTTCGCTGTAAGCCATGTTGAATTCTCCTTATCGGTGCCGAATTAGTGATGTGACCATTCAATACTGTTCAAATCCACGCCCTGTTTGAACATTTCCCACAGTGGAGAAAGGTCGCGCAGACGGCCAATGGAGTTGCGAACCAGATTGATGGCATAGTCAATCTCTTCTTCGGTAGTGAAACGACCTAAAGAGAAACGAATTGAGCTGTGTGCCAGCTCGTCGGTCATACCCAGCGCGCGCAGCACGTAGGATGGCTCCAGGCTTGCTGAAGTACATGCAGAACCGGAGGATACCGCCAGGTCTTTCAGCGCCATAATCAGCGACTCGCCTTCAACAAAGTTGAAGCTGACGTTGAGAATGTTCGGTGCGCCCTGTTCGAGATCGCCGTTCAGGTACACTTCTTCCATGTCCTTCACGCCGTTCCACAGACGGTTACGCAGGCTGCGCAGACGCGCCATCTCGGTTTCCATCTCTTCTTTAGCGATACGGTACGCTTCACCCATGCCCACGATCTGGTGAACAGGCAAAGTACCGGAACGCATGCCGCGCTCGTGACCACCGCCGTGCATCTGCGCTTCAATACGAATACGCGGTTTACGACGCACGTACAGCGCGCCAATACCTTTCGGGCCATAGATTTTGTGGCCGGAGAAGGACATCAGGTCAACTTTCAGTTGGCTCAGGTCGATAGGCAGTTTGCCCACGCTCTGAGTGGCGTCAACGTGATAGATGATGCCGCGCGCACGGCACATTTCGCCGATAGTCGCGATATCCTGCACCACGCCGATTTCGTTGTTCACGTGCATGATGGACACGAGGATGGTGTCGTCACGCATTGCCGCTTCAAGTTCTTTAAGATCGATGATGCCGTTACGCTGCGGGGCGAGGTAGGTAACTTCAAACCCTTCGCGCTCCAGCTGACGGCAGGTATCCAGCACGGCTTTGTGTTCGGTTTTGCTGGTGATGATGTGCTTGCCTTTTTTCTGATAAAAGTTGGCTGCACCTTTAATCGCCAGGTTATCGGATTCAGTCGCACCGGAAGTAAATACGATTTCACGCGGGTCAGCGCCCACGAGGTCGGCAATCTGGTTACGGGCGATATCTACCGCCTCTTCAGCCTGCCAGCCGAAACGGTGTGAACGAGACGCTGGGTTACCAAAGTTTCCGTCCAGGGTCAGACACTGCATCATTTTCTCGGCAACACGCGGGTCCACCGGCGTGGTTGCGGAGTAATCGAGATAGATCGGTAATTTCATTGCTCTATAAACTCCGTACATCGCTTCAATGCAAGGAACCAGGCAACCGGCTGGATGTACGACCGAGTTAACGGGGCGTCGAACACCCCGGCCTGATTCTGAAATACTTTTATTATGCGCGTAACTTAACGTCGATCGCGTCTTGAGCACGATTAGTGCGTGGAGCGTCATGCGTGTGCTGGCGACCAGACACATCCAGGACTTCCTGATTATTCACCAGTTCGCCCAACGTAATGTTGTTGAGGAATCCGGTCAGACGATCGCTCAGATCGCGCCACAGCGCGTGGGTCAGGCATTTATCGCCGCCCTGACAACCGCCTTTGCCCTGGCAACGGGTCGCATCTACAGACTCGTCGACAGCGCTAATGACTTCACCTACTGCGATGCTCCCGGCATCTTTACCCAGCAGATACCCGCCGCCTGGTCCACGTACGCTTGAAACCAGACCGTTTTTACGCAAACGGGAAAACAGCTGCTCCAGATATGACAGGGAAATTCCCTGACGTTCAGAAATATCAGCCAACGGTACCGGGCCCGTTTCGGAGTTGAGCGCAACGTCCAACATTGCGGTCACGGCGTAACGCCCTTTTGATGTCAGTCTCATGTCTTACTTAGCCTCAAACTCGCCCCTGCCCGGGGTTTTTTATTGTAAAATGGGGGGTATTGCATAGCAGGGGCAAGTCTGACATTCCCGACTAAATCAGTCAACTATTTACTTGACTAATTTAGTCAGGTATTTAACCTTCAGTGCCGTTTTCACTTGCAGGAGGCGTTTCGCTTACTTGCCTTTATTCTGCTGTTCAATCGACGCCAAAATTCCGCGCAAAATGTTCAGCTCCTGACTCTCAGGACGCGCACGCGTAAACAGACGACGCAGCTTGTTCATCACTTGTCCCGGATGGCCTTCGCGAATAAATCCGGTCGACAGCAGCGTTTGTTCCAGATGACCGTAAAAACGCTCTAAATCATCCACCAGCGGATACTCAGCTTCTTCGTATTCGACGGTCTTATCACCTTCCTGCGTCGCCAGCCAGGCCATGCGGACTTCATAAGAGATAACCTGCACCGCCATCGCCAGGTTGAGCGAACTGTATTCCGGGTTCGCGGCAATGGCGACGTGGTAATGGCATTTTTGCAGTTCTTCGTTGGTCAGGCCAACGCGTTCACGGCCAAATACCAGCGCCACCGGCGTATTCGCCGCTTCAGAGACGCTTTTTAAGCCGCATTCGCGCGGGTCCAGCATCGGCCACGGCAACGTACGGGAACGCGCGCTGGTGCCTACTACCAGACTACAACCCGCCAGCGCTTCATCGAGGGTATCGACGATCTGCGCGCTGCCAATCACATCGCTGGCGCCTGCCGCCAGGGCGATGGCCTGCGAGTCCGGTTTGACCAGTGGATTAACCAGCCACAGATTGGTTAAACCCATGGTTTTCATTGCGCGGGCCACAGAGCCCATGTTGCCAGTGTGAGAGGTTTCCACCAGCACAATTCGAATATTTTGCAGCATTGTATTTCTTCGGCTAAAGATTATTCGGGCATATTATCATAAAACGAAGACATATTCCGAACTCGCTGCTATACTCTGCGCCGTTTTCCCGTTCTTTAACATCCAGTGAGAGAGACCGATGCATCCGATGCTGACCATCGCCGTGCGCGCAGCGCGCAAGGCGGGTAATGTAATTGCCAAACACTACGAAACCCCAGACTCTGTAGAAACCAGCCAGAAAGGCAGCAATGATTTCGTGACTAACGTCGATAAAGCCGCCGAAGCGATTATTATCGAAACGATTCGCAAATCTTACCCACAGCACACCATCATCACCGAAGAAAGCGGTGAACATGTTGGTGAAGATTTGGATGTTCAATGGGTTATCGATCCACTGGATGGCACTACCAACTTCGTAAAACGTCTGCCGCACTTCGCGGTATCTATCGCAGTACGCATTAAAGGCCGTACTGAAGTTGCCGTTGTTTACGATCCAATGCGTAATGAACTGTTCACCGCAACCCGCGGCCAAGGCGCTCAGCTTAACGGTTACCGTCTGCGTGGCAGCACGGCTCGCGATCTGGACGGCACCATCATTGCCACCGGCTTCCCGTTCAAAGCGAAACAGCACGCTGCTTCTTACATGAAAATCCTTGGCAACATGTTTACCGAATGCGCTGACTTCCGCCGCACCGGCTCTGCCGCGCTGGATCTGGCCTACGTTGCCGCAGCCCGCGTTGACGGTTATTTCGAAATTGGTCTGCGCCCGTGGGATTTCGCCGCAGGTGAGCTGATTGCTCGTGAAGCTGGCGCCCTGGTATGCGACTTCACCGGAGGTCATAACTACATGACAACCGGCAACATCGTTGCAGGTAACCCGCGCGTAGTGAAAGCCATGCTGGCTAACATGCGTGACGAACTGAGCGACGCGCTGAAGCGTTAATCTGCTGTGGTGCCGGATGCGACGCTTTCGCGTCTTATCCGGCCTACAATTCCTGCCGCTCACTAATCTAAAACGGCCTTAACCCCCTGCCTACCGGCACCGCGCTCATCCACATCACCACCGCCGCCGTAACCAATACCGCCCCACCGGCTAATGCCAGCGTTGTCCAGCCAATCTGTCGCCACAGCACCGGCGCTTTATGCCCGCTAAGTCTTACCGCCAGCGAGCGGAAACTGTGTACCAATAAAGCCAGTGACGTAATCGTTAAAGAGGTTCCCGCCGCCATCGCCAGCGCCGAGGCCATGCCCCAGCTAAAGACTCCAATCACTTTGCTGAACAGCAGCACCATGATGGCCCCGGAGCATGGGCGCATCCCCATAGACAGAATAATCATCAGCCGGGCGCGCCAGTCATCACCGCTTTGCAACTGTTCCGGCTGCGGTAAATGCTGATGCCCGCAGCCACAGCCGTCGTGATGCACATGGTGCGGTGTGAAAGCGGTAAACGTTGGCCGTTTTAGCAATGAGCGCAGTTTTTTCAGCGCACGCCAGCACAGCAGCAGACCCAACACGCCCACCAGCACATAGCTCCCTCTTTCCAGCCAGAAGCTGCTCATATGCAGCTGTCGCGCAGGCAACTGCAAGACGGTGAGCACGATAACGACCAGACCAATCGCGACCAGTCCTTGTAATAAAGACGACGCCAGCGTCAGGCCGATACTTGATTTGAGTTTTGACGGGTGCGTCGCAAGCCAGGTAGTAATCACCACTTTTCCATGACCCGGCCCCAGTGCATGCAGGACGCCGTAGAGAAAACTAAACAGCAGCAGCGATCCCCCTGCCTGGGTCGGACTGGCAGCAACCGCTTTCAGCAACCCGCTCATCTGTTGGTTTACTTCGCGCTGCCAGACGATACTTTTCATCATCACCTGCGGCCACGCCTGCCATAGCCACAGTATGCCGCCTGCCGCCAGCAGCAAAAATAGCGCCAGCGGCCACAGCGTAAGCCAGCGGCGTCCGGCGGGGCGTGGCTGATAAACTACTGACATTGCAGCGTTACCGTTTGTGCGAACTGTTTACCCAACTCCATATCCTCCGGCGGGGCGTCTTCTTTATCCAGCGACTGGGCAAAGCTCAGCGTTTGTTCATTCGGCGTCGGTGTATGGACAGTGAGTCGGCATTGCTGGCTAATGGCCTGCCCCAGCATAGCGTCGCTATCCTGGTCATAGCTCATGTCCACGTAGTAGGTCGGATCGAAGGTTGAAATGGTATATTTTTGACCACTCAGCGGCTGTGGTTCAGCTAAGGGTAGAACGAACGTCAGCACCGCCTGATGTTCCTCACGTTCCATGCCGTATTCCGTCGGCCTGTTTTTAAACTTTACCTTTTGCCCTTCATGCCACACTTCAGTGAAATAATGCTGCCCAAGCACATTCGCCATCACTTCCGCCGCCAGTTTTTTCCAGATCTCCGAGCCAGGTTTAGCATTCCCCGCATCGTAAAGCAGATCTGCCGAGGTGATTTCATCCATCGTCCAGCGCATTTTCAGCGCCACGAACTGATTATTCTCGCTCACTATCTCGGTTTTCAAATGGATAAAGCTATGGGGATGAGCGCCTGCGTCAAAAGACAGGACAGCAAGAAACAACGTGACAATGATGCGTTTAACGCGCTGCATGGCTTCTCCACGATATAAATCCAGGCCGCCAGAAATAATGGTGTGTTTGGCGAAAGAGTGCTGAGGATATCATTGAACGAAAAAATGTTGAGCACCCTTTTCCGGTATCGATTCAGTTCTCAATTTCGAGATTTCTTTTTCCAGCAACACCCGTCTAAATCCCTTCTCGCCACCACAATTTACGCAAAATGATAATTAATTGTTAATTTATAGTTTCATTTTAATAATTCATTAACAATAATTTTGCTGTCATGGATATAAAACCTCTTTGATTTAACCAATTTTTAACCATTATTTTTCTATAAATTCACAATATCGGGCGTAGATCACATTCATAAAACTTATGGTTCATTCCCTCTTCCATTCGTAGTTAACTTCACCCCGTGACATGTCCTGCCCCCTACGAAAGGTACAACTATGAAATTCAAACTCGCATTACTCAGTGCAACCCTGGTTTCTGCATGCATGTTGTCCGGCACGTCCTTTGCGGCGGAAAAATATGAAATTGCTGTGGTTGCCAAAGTCACCGGGATTCCGTGGTTTAACCGGATGGAAACCGGCGTTAATGAAGCAGCAAAAAAACTGGATGTGAATGCTTACCAGACCGGGCCTTCCACGCCGGATCCGGCTCAGCAGGTGAAAGTCATTGAGGATCTGATCGCCAAAAACGTTAACGCGATCATCGTGGTGCCGAATGATGCCAAGGTCCTTGAGCCGGTGCTGAAAAAAGCGCGCGATAAAGGCATCGTGGTGCTGACGCACGAATCCCCGGACGAGCAGATTGGTCAATGGGATATTGAAACCATCGACAGTGAAAAATATGCGCAGGCTAACGTCGATGAATTAGCGAAAAGTATGGGCGGTAAAGGGGGTTATGCCATCTATGTCGGTTCGCTGACGGTACCGTTGCATAACGCGTGGGCCGATTTTGCGATTAAGTACCAAAAAGAAAAATATCCCGAAATGTTCGAGGTCACTTCACGTCTGCCGGTCGCGGAAAGCATCGATAAATCCTACGCCACCACGCTGGACCTGATGAAAACCTATCCGCAGATGAAGGGCATTATCGGCTTTGGCTCGCTGGGTCCAATCGGTGCGGGTCAGGCGGTACAGAAAAAACGCGCCAAAGATAAAATCGCCGTCGTCGGGATCGCCATGCCAGCACAGGCTGCACCTTACCTGATGCGCGGTGATATTAAGAAAGCGCTGCTGTGGGATCCAAAAGACGCGGGCTATGCGCTGGTAACGGTTGCCGATCAGCTGTTGCAGGGTAAAGAAGTGAACGCTGATCTGAGTATCGATGGTTTAGGGAAAGCCGATATCGACACGGAGAAGAAAGTGATCCGCTTTAACAAGATCCTCGAAGTCACCAAAGACAACGCACAATCACTCGGTTTCTAAGGCTTTAGCCGACACCAGGGAACCTTAACGCCGACCGTCTGGTCGGCGCTATCAACCAAACTAACACTTAGCGTCCATGCGGACGTGCGCAGGGGTATTGTCCATGACAGACACCACCGCATTTATCACTCTTGAGAATATCAGCAAACAATTCCCGGGCGTGCTGGCGCTGGATAACGTGAATCTGACGCTGAGAAAAGGCGAAGTTCACTGTCTGGCGGGTCAAAACGGCTGTGGTAAAAGCACCATTATTAAAGTGATCTCTGGGGTGTATCATCCGGAAAAAAGCGCGCAGATATTACTCGATGGCAAATTATTCCATCACCTGACGCCGCAGCTTTCTTCCCATTATGGTATTCAGGTTATTTATCAGGACCTGTCGTTATTCCCTAACTTTAGCGTCGCTGAAAATATCGCGGTCAACCGCTATCTGCCCGGTGGCGATATCTGGGTACGCCGTGGCGCGATGAAACAGCAGGCGCTGGCCGCCATGAAACGCATCGGCGTGAACATCGATCCCGATAAAAAAGTCGAAAAACTGTCGATTGCCGACCGGCAACTGGTCGCCATTTGCCGGGCTATTGCCGCCGATGCGCGTCTGGTG
Organism: Citrobacter sp. wls615; assembly: GCF_005281355.1. NCBI lineage: Bacteria > Pseudomonadati > Pseudomonadota > Gammaproteobacteria > Enterobacterales > Enterobacteriaceae > Citrobacter > Citrobacter sp. wls615. The sequence goes on from NZ_SZXM01000082.1 coordinate 60,089, forward strand.
ATTATGGATGAACCCACCGCTTCGTTAACCCGCCAGGAGGTCAATGGCCTGCTACGGGTCGTCAACGAACTGAAAGCGGCCGGGATTTGCGTGGTGTTTGTCAGCCACCGTCTGGATGAAGTGATGGAAGTGGCGGACCGTATCAGCGTGATGCGCGACGGCAAACTGGTGGGAACATACCCTGCCAGCGAACTCGACAGTCACGAACTGGCCTTCCTGATGACCGGACAACGCTTCCACTACAGCCCGTTGCCGGAAAGACCTGCTATTGAGCAAGAGCCGCTGCTCGAGCTGCGCAACCTCAGCCGCCGGGGGAAATACCAGAACATCAATTTATCGCTACATAGCGGCGAGATTGTCTCCATTGTCGGTCTGCTGGGTGCCGGTCGCACCGAGCTTTGCCTCAGTTTGTTCGGCATGACCCAGCCGGAAAGCGGCGAAATGCGCATTAACGGCCAGCCGGTTACTCTGCGCAACAACCATGACGCCATCAAACACGGGATCGGCTATGTCTCAGAAGATCGACTGACGCAGGGGCTGATCATGGAGCAGTCGATCTATGACAACACCATCGTCACGGTGTTTGACCAACTGCATACCAGCAGCGGTCTGCTCGATCATCGTAAAGCGCAAAAGTTGGTCGCCGATTTGATCCGCGAGTTGAACATTAAAGTCTCCGATCCGCATCTGCCGGTCAAAACGCTCTCCGGCGGTAATGCCCAACGCATTGCCATTGCCAAATGGGTGGCAACCCATCCGCGCATCTTGATCCTCGACTCCCCTACCGTCGGCGTGGATATCGCCAACAAAGAGGGGATTTACCAGATAGCCCGCGATCTGGCGGAACAGGGAATGGCGGTGCTGATGATTTGCGATGAAATCCCGGAAGCGTATTACAACAGTCATCGTGTGCTGGTGATGCGCCGCGGCAAACTGGTGGCGGAATGTAATCCTCATCACTGCCGTGAAGAGGAGATTGCTGAAGTGGTCGAGGTAATCAATGAATAGTCTGCGTCTCTCCCGTTTAATCGGGCAACATGAATTCTGGCTGGGCCTGCTGGTTGTGGCGCTCGCCGTCGGACTGAGCGTCAGTACCGATGAGTTCCTGTCGCTGGGCAATCTCACAGATGTCGCCACCAGCTACGCGATTCTCGGCATTCTCGCCTGTGGGCTGTTTGTGGTGCTGATTTCCGGCGGGATCGACATCTCATTTCCGGCGATGACCGCGATTGCCCAGTATGCGATGGCCAGTTGGGTGATCGCTCACGGCGGCAACTTCGTACTGGCTTTAACCATTGCAATGGCGGTAGGTCTGCTGCTTGGGCTGATTAATGGCTTCCTGGTCTACTGGCTGCGCGTTCCGGCGATCATCATTACCATCGCCACGCTGAACGTCTACTACGGCCTGCTGGTTTATGCCACCAAGGGTACCTGGCTGTACGGCTTCCCGGACTGGTTTATGAACGGTATCAACTGGTTGTCGTTCACCGCGACAGACGGCTACGACTACGGTTTAACCCTGCCCCTGCTGTGCCTGGCTGCGGTGATTATCTTTACCGCCGTACTGATGAACTATACCCGTCTTGGCCGTCAGGTTTACGCCATGGGCGGCAACCGCGACGCGGCCTCGCGCCTGGGGCTGAATCTGCTGAAGCTGCATTTCTACGTCTATGGCTATATGGGCATTCTGGCAGGCGTTGCCGCCGTGGTTCAGGCGCAAATCACCCAGTCTGTTGCCCCCAATTCCCTACTCGGATTTGAGTTAACGGTGCTGGCGGCGGTCGTGCTCGGCGGCACCAGCATGAGCGGCGGGCGCGGTACGTTAACCGGAACGCTACTGGGTGTTGTGCTGCTGGCGTTCTTGCAAAATGGTCTGACGCTGCTGAGCGTCTCTTCTTACTGGCACACCGTGTTCAGCGGCGCCATTATCCTGGTCAGCATTAGCGCCACGGCCTGGAACGAAAAACGTAAACTGGCAAGGGAGCTTTGAGATGAAAACAATCGCCAGATTTTTACCCGGTGATGCCATCATTCGTCTGCAATGCGTCATTATTGTGGTCGTCGCTCTGGTCTTCTCGGCCCTGCTCGGCAGCCGTTTTTTCAGCGTCGCTAACTTCCAGTCGATTGGCTCGCAACTGCCGATCCTCGGCATGCTGGCCCTCGGGATGGGCATGACCATGCTGACCGGCGGCATTAACCTGTCGATTATTGCCGGTGCGAACGCCTGCTCGCTGGTGATGGCGGCGATTATCGTCACCCATCCGGATAACCCGCTGTTTCTGGTGCTGGCATTGGTTGCTGGCGCTGCGGTGGCGGTGGCTATCGGCACGCTCAACGGCGCTTTAATTGCCTGGGTCGGCGTCTCGCCTATTCTCGCCACCCTCGGCACGATGACGCTGATCTCCGGGCTGAATATTTTGCTTTCCAACGGGACGGTGATTTCAGGTTTCCCGACTGCCATCCAGTATCTTGGCAACGCCACAATTGCCGGTATTCCGGTGGCGCTACTGCTCTTTTTCCTCGTGGCAATCCTGCTGTGGGTGCTGCTGGAGCACACCACGCTTGGGCGCAGCCTGTATCTCGTCGGCTCCAATGAGCAGGCTACCCGCTACAGCGGCGTGAATACCGTACGGGTACAAATTTCGGTGTACGTTATTTCAGCCCTGCTCGGCTGGGTCGCCGCCATTCTGATGATGGCAAAATTCAACTCGGCCAAAGCCGGATACGGTGAATCCTACCTGCTGGTCACCATCCTTGCCTCTGTGCTCGGCGGCATTAACCCGGATGGCGGCTTCGGACGCATTATCGGCCTGGTACTGGCGCTGATTGTGCTGCAAATGCTGGAAAGCGGCCTTAACTTGCTGGGGGTCAGCAGCTATCTGACGATGGCGCTGTGGGGCGCGGTGCTGATCCTCTTTATCGCATTACAGAATCGTAAAGCCTGATTTCAGGAGAAAAAATTATGGCAAGTTACTTTATTGGTGTGGATGTCGGAACCGGAAGCGCCCGCGCTGGCGTGTTTGATCTCAACGGCAGAATGGTCGGTCAGGCCAGTCGGGCCATCGAGATTTACCGTCCGCAGGCCGATTTTGTTGAGCAGTCTTCCGATAACATCTGGCAGGCTGTGTGTAACGCGGTACGCGATGCGATTAACCAGTCGGATATCAATCCTATCCAGGTGAAAGGTCTGGGCTTCGACGCCACCTGTTCACTGGTGGTGCTGGATAAAGAAGGTAACCCACTGACCATCAGCCCTTCCGGGCGCAGTGAACAGAACATTATTGTGTGGATGGACCATCGCGCCATTACTCAGGCCGATCGCATTAACGCCTTGCATCATCGGGTACTGGACTACGTCGGCGGCATTATCTCCCCGGAGATGCAAACGCCAAAACTGTTGTGGCTGAAGCAGCACATGCCCAATACCTGGGCTAACGCCGGTTACTACTTTGACCTGCCTGATTTCCTCACCTGGCGCGCAACGGGCGATGACACACGCTCATTGTGCTCGACGGTGTGTAAATGGACCTATATGGGCCATGAAGATAAATGGGATGCCAGCTATTTCCGCCAGATTGGGCTGGAAGATTTGCTGGAACACGATGCCGCTAAAATTGGCCGCTACGTGAAAACCATGGGCGAACCGCTCGGCCATGGGCTGTCAGCACGCGCCGCCAGCGAAATGGGACTGATCCCCGGCACCGCGGTCAGTGTATCGATTATTGATGCCCACGCCGGTACCCTCGGCACGCTCGGCGCCAGCGGCGTTTCCGGCGAGGTGCCGGATTTCGACCGTCGTATCGCACTGATTGGCGGCACCTCCACCGGACACATGGCGATTTCCAAAGAGCCGCGTTTTATCGGCGGTGTCTGGGGGCCTTACTACTCTGCCGTACTGCCGGAATACTGGCTTAACGAAGGCGGACAGTCGGCAACAGGGGCGTTAATCGACCACGTAATTCAGTCGCATCCGTGCTACGACACCTTACTGGCGCAGGCTAAGTCGCAGGGACAGACCATTTATGAAGTGCTGAATGCGTTGCTGCGTAAAATGGCCGGTGAGCCGGAAGATATCGCCTTCCTGACCCGCGATATGCATATCCTGCCCTATTTCCACGGCAATCGCTCGCCGCGCGCCAACCCTACGCTTACGGGGACAATCACCGGACTTAAGCTGTCGCGCACGCCGGAAGATATGGCGCGACAGTATCTGGCGACTATCCAGGCCATTGCCCTCGGTACGCGACATATCATTGAAACGATGAATCAAAGTGGCTACACCATCGATACGATTATGGCCAGCGGCGGCGGGACGAAAAACCCGATCTTCGTTCAGGAACACGCCAACGCCACCGGTTGCGCCATGCTGCTGCCGGAAGAGAGTGAAGCCATGCTGTTGGGCGGTGCCATGATGGGAACTATCGCCGCAGGTGTATTTGATACCTTCCCGGAAGCGATGTCGGCGATGAGCCGGATTGGTAAAACGGTCACCCCGCAAACCAACCGTATTAAGCAGTACTACGATCGCAAATATCGGGTATTCCACGAGATGTATCAGGACGATATGAAATACCGCCAACTGATGCAGGAGGAAGCATGAGTGACTCCTGGTCTCAGGCCACCGGCGTATTCCAGATCTACAGCGATGCCCTTGCGGGTCTGGGACAGCACCTGACTGAACCGCTCTGGGAGTCGCTGATGGCGGAACTGCGCGGTTGTCAGGGAAAAATCGTCGTTACCGGCGTCGGCACCTCCGGCATTGCGGCGCGTAAAGTCGCGCATATGCTCGCCTGCGTGGAGCGCCCGGCGATTTATCTCAATGCCACCGATGCGGCGCACGGCGATCTGGGTTTTTTACGCGCCGACGACCTGGTTATTATGCTGTCACGCGGGGGCAATTCGGATGAACTTACCCGGCTGCTGCCTGGGCTGGCGGCGAGAAATGTGCCGATCCTGAGCGTGACGGAAAACGCTGATTCGGCCATCGCTAAAGCGTCGAGGCTGGTGATTTCCACCGGCGTCCAGCGTGAGGCCGACCCGCTGAACATGCTGGCGACGACCTCAATTCTGCTGGTACTGGCGATCTTTGACGCCGCCTGCGCCTGTCTGATGAGTGAAAGCGGCTACTCAAAGGAGACACTGCTGGCAGTGCATCCCGGCGGCGATGTGGGATTAACGCTGAGCCGTGGGCAGGCGTGATGGAGAACATGTAATTCCGCTCAACTCTCTGGTTTTCAGTTAAATTTGTTTTGCTGTTCAAACATGTTCAAAAAAACACAGGTGCTGAGGCGTGGCTGGTCCGGCTGAAAATTGTCGACGTGTTTCCGTAAGGCCGGGAGAGCCAGCATGGATGCTGGCTCAGGGCGCGCTTTACAGGGACGTTACATCGTGCCCGGCCCGGTAGCCTGGTGGAATAAGCGGAGGGCACCGCGGAGCGGCAATTTTCCCGCTGGGAGCCGGGATTGTTAAGGGTGCGCGATAGCACCCTTAACACGTTCACTGGCGTTCAGTGTACAGAGAAACGATGAACATGAGGTGAACGGAACCCTTTCTCTGCGATAGCATGTTTATACCTCCCTCCGCCGCATTCCCCCCTCTGGCATTTTTTATATCCCAACTAAAGATAAAACAGTGAAAAAGCGGATTAACGCGCTGCGTTTCACTACCGCTATCTGTTCCGCACGTTAAAAATTCTGTGACGCTCCCCAGCATTCCTGGCGTAAAGCTTTCCATTCCTCAAATCTATGCGCAAACTTTAACTATTCTTATCAAACATACTCACGGGAGATTCTACAGATGATGTCAACGCTCGCCCCGCCATCTGTACTTTCCGCTCCCCAACGCCGTTGCCAGGTGCTGCTGACGCTTTTTCTGCCGGGGCAGATAGCTACCGCGCAGACCTTCAGCAGTCTCAATGGCGTCGATGATGCCACCGTTCAGGAGGATATCATTGGCGCGGGGCTTGAAATCCAGCGTTATCATCGGCTCGCCATTATTTCCGCCCAGAATGGCGGCTATGCGATCGAAGGCGCCCCGCTGAACCAGCGTCTGTGCCTGTTGCATTGGCTGCGCCGTGGCCTGCGGATCTGCCCGACCTTTATCGCCCAACATTTCACACCCGCATTGAAAATGGCGCTGAAACAGCAGGGCATAGCGCGCACGTTGTATGATGACACCAATCTGCATGCGCTGATTAACCTCTGCTCCCGACGCTTGCAAAAGCCCTTTGAGTGTCGTGATATCCAGTTCCTGCGGCTGTTTTTACAATACTGCCTGCTGCAACATCACGCGGGGATCACCCCGGAGTTTAATCCACTCCAGCAGCGCTGGGCGCAATCCTGCGCGGAGTACGCTCTGGCTGAGGAGATCGCCCGCCACTGGCAACGTCACGTCATGCAAAGTGCGCCGCCGGGCGAATCGCTGTTTATGGCATTGCTGTTCTCAATGATTCGCATCCCCGACCCCATCCGCGATAACCACCAGCAGGATCGCCGTCTTCGTCTGGCTATCGCGCGGCTGGTGCTGCGTTTTCGCGAGTATGGCAACGTTCGCTTCAGCGATGAACAAGGGCTGAACGACCAGTTGTATATCCACCTTGCCCAGGCGCTGAACCGCAGTGTGTTTGCTATTGGCATTGATAACACGCTACCGGAAGAGTTCAGCCGACTTTATCCCCGGCTGGTACGCACCACCCGCGAGGCGATACACGGATTCGAAGCGGAATACGATGTGCAGTTTTCAGAAGAAGAGATCGGACTGGTGGCGGTGATTTTCGGTGCCTGGCTGATGCAGGAGAAGGATTTGCACGAAAAGCAGATTATCCTGCTGACCGGCAGTAATGAACAACTCGAAGCGCATATAGAACAGCAGCTACGCGAACTGACGCTACTGCCGCTCAACGTAAAACATATGCCAATGCAGGACTTTCAAAAAGAGGGCGCGCCGCGCGGCGTAACGCTGATCGTCACACCGTACACTACGCCGCTGCCTCTGTTTTCACCGCCGTTGATTCATGCGGATCTGGCGCTGACGTCTCACCAGCAGCAGCAGATCCGCAAAATCCTAGAATCATAACGTCGCAGGCTTCGCCACCACTTTCGGGCGCAGCACGATAGCCGGGAGCGCCACCAGCGCCATCACCCAGAATACGCCGCTGCCCAGGTTCTGGTACAGGTAGCCGGCGAAAACGGTCATGATGGCGATACTGCCGCCCATCGCCACCGCGGAATAGACTGCCTGCAAACGAATCACTTCGCTGCCCTGTCGCGCCGCGATATAGCGCATTGCCGCCAGGTGACAGACGGTGAAGGTACCGCAGTGCAGGATCTGCACCACTATCAGCCACGGCAGCTCGGTGCTCCAGCCCATCAGCCCCCAACGCGCCACGCCGCAAACGGCGGAAAGCAACAGCAGATCGCGGGCGCTAAAGCGGCGGAACAGCTTGTGACTCAGCGCGAAGATGATCACTTCCGCCACCACGCCCAATGACCATAAATAGCCCACCGCCGAGGCGGAATAACCGGCGGATTGCCAGTAAATGGCGCTAAAACCATAATAGGCGGCATGTGCGCCCTGCAGCAGACTCACGCAGGCAAGAAAACGCCAGCTTTGCGTTATTAACGCGCGCCAGGCGGGCCATCCCGCACTCTCCTGCTGACGGGTTTCACCTGCTGGCTGCACGCTCGGGCGAATCATCATGCCCAGCAGCATCGAGGCGACGCCAAGCGACAGCAGAATAAGGATCACCCGATAGTCAAACAGGCTCACCAGCTTACCGGTCAGCGCAGAGCCAATTACAAAGGCCACGGATCCCCACAGTCGAACCCGCCCATAATCCATGGTTATCTGTTTTTGCCAGGTGTTAGCCAGCGCGTCGGTCAGCGGCACCAACGGTGAGAAAAACAGGTTAAATCCGACCATCACCACCATCAGCCACGCCACGTTGGTCCCCGCCCAGAAAGCCAGCGCAAACACCAACGTCAACAGAGCCAGAATACGTAAAGCGGTAATCAGACGAGAGGGATCGCTCACGCGCGGCGCAATCAGCAAGCTACCGAGAAAACGGGCAATCAGCCCCGCGCCCAACAGTAAACCAATGGTTTCCGGCGTCAGCCCCAGCCCTTCGAGCCAGACGCTCCAGAAAGGCAGAAAAATACCGTAGCTAAAGAAATAGGTGAAATAACCGAGCGCCAGCCAGCGCGTGGAATGCAAAGCCATGAATCCCTCCCGTTTGGAGACGGTAGTCTGGCGATAAACTCTGGCTGGCGCAAGAGACCATTAACAGGCAGATAACATGATTTTCGCCCTATTCGATGCAAATTTGCATCGCAAAATGACAGCGTTCTTCCTGCGCTAAAACCTGCAATCCCGGCTGCCCCTGCATGTGGTGGGCATTCACCGGATGCGTCTGCGGCTCCAGGCACAGGAATGGTTCACCCGACATTCTGAACAGCATCAACCACGGAGTTTGCGCTAAAATCGTGACTTTCATCACATCACGCTGAATAACGGCCCGCCCGCTCCAGCCAGAATAACCCACATTCAACCAGGCATCTTCACCATATTGCGCATGCATGAAATCTGCTGCGGGTGGAATATTACTTTGCCAGTCCAGTGGCAGATGCTGTTCCCCCTCCGGCCAGTAGCCGCTGGCGGTGAACTGGGCCGTACTGTGCGTATCAAAGGCGAAAAACGGATGGAACCCGCAGCCATAGATCATCGGTTGTTCACCGCAATGGGTGAGCGTCAATGAAGCATGCAGGCTTGACGCTTCCAGTTGGTAGCAAAGCTGCGCCGTATAGTCGTAACCACAGGGATGCCAACTGCGCAACTGTAGCAAACAACCACTTTGCGTAGCGGTGATAACCTGCCAACGCTGCAGCCAGCCGTCACCGTGCAGGAAGAAGTGTTCATCCGCCTCATGGTGCGGTAGCACAACCTCTTCCCCACGTAACATAAAACGATTGCCCGCCACCCTATTTGCCACCGGTAACATCGGGAACAGGCCGCAATCACCGGGCTGCTGACCATGACCTTCACGTAATATTGCCTGTTGATGTTGTAACGAAACCAGACTCAATAGCGAACCGCCCTGTGGATCTACGCACATCCGTAGATGTGCGTTTTGTAACATCAGCAGAGAGTTCATTAGCGGGCGCTTCGTTGTTGGCTTGATGCGCCAACTTTCGTATGCTGCGCCGCCAGCTGTTCTTCCAGCGCTTCCAGCGTCACGCCTTTGGTTTCCGGCACATTACGCAGAACATAGATAAAGCCCATCGCACAAATCACACCATAGAGCAGGAAACTTCCCGATGCGCCCAGACTCGCATTCAGCAGTGGGAAGGTATAGGTCAGCAGGAAGCAGGCAATCCACAACGCCAGCGTGCCGAGCGACATCGCTAACCCGCGAACACGGTTGGGGAAAATTTCGGACAGCAGCACCCAGGTTACCGGGGCCAGCGTCAGGGCGTAAATGGCAATCGCCGCCAGCACCAGAACCAAAACCGGCCAGCCCAGAATACCCAACCCGTATGCCCCGGCAATGAGTACGTAAATAACCGTCAGCCCTGATGCACCAAACAGCATCAGTTTACGACGCCCAATTTTGTCCACCAGCGGCAGAGCGGCAAGGGTAAAGACCAGATTGATGATCCCGGTCGCTACGATCGATTTTAACGTGCCGTTGATGTCGAATCCGGCGGAAGCAAATATCTCCTGCGCATAGTTGAAAATAACGTTGATCCCACACCACTGCTGGAACACTGCCAGCACCATGCCAATAATCACTATCGGTTTGATCTGCGGTTGTAACAGTGATGACCACGCGACCTTGTGGTTATCTTTTTGTAGCGTATGTTCAATCTCTTTCAGCGTTTGCCCGGCATATTCTGCCGAACCAATGCGCTGCAGCATGGTGCGCGCACGTTCGGCTTTTCCTGCCTTCACCAACCAGCGCGGCGATTCAGGGACAAAGAACATCAGCACCAGGAATATTACCGCGGGCACTAATTCAGCGCCAAACATCCAGCGCCAGCCCGTCTGACCGTTCCAGCTTTCCACAATCGCCTGCTGCGTAGCGCCTGTGGCGACAGGTTCGGCAATCATCAGGTTGATAAGCTGCGCCGCCAGGACGCCAATCACGATGGTGAGCTGGTTAACGGCAACAAAGCGACCACGCTTTTCCGCCGGGCTGACCTCAGCGATATACAGCGGGCTTAGCGCGGATGCCAGACCAATCCCCACGCCGCCAACGATGCGATAGACAACAAACATGTCAAAATTGCTGGCAACTGCGGTCCCCCAGGCTGAAGCGCTAAAGAGGATCGCCGAGAGAATCAGCGGCATCTTTCGGCCAAATTTATCGGCGCACCAGCCGGAAATCAGCGCACCAAAGATACAACCAACCAGCGCCGAGCTCATCGCCCAGCCAGATTGCGCCGGATCGGTAATCGAGAAATAAGCTTCATAGAAGGGCTTTGCCCCGCCAATTACCACCCAGTCATAGCCAAAAAGTAAACCACCGCAGGCGGCAACCAGGCAGATAGTCCAGACGTAACCAATCTTTAAATGTGTCTGCGCGTTATTCATTATGATTCCTCTTTCAGGGAAACGCAGGGGACAGAAGGTTTCGGGTGAGGTTGCCCCCACCCGTTTCGGGTATTACTGGAACAGCCTTACGTTTATGGCGTGACGCAGCAGTAACGCCTTGTCATGCGCCGGATTGAGTTGCAGAAGCTCATCAAGATCGCGCTGGCAAGCAGAACTATTTCCCAGTCCCAGATGCCCAAGCGCATTGATAAACAGGCAGTGTTGCTGGTGTTTTGCTTGTGCTGAGGTATCCAGTACCACCAGATCGGGCAGCGATACGGCAAAGAAATCGACATCCGGGATGTTGTCGCGATGCGACTCAACCCATTGCAGGAAGCTGTTGAACAGAGCGTCCGCCTCTGCATCATCGCCAAGTTTTCTCTGCGCCATCCCCTGCCAGAAGAGATAGTCCACCGGCTGGTCGTTGTAGTAACGTCCGGCATCCAGTGAGCTACCGCCACGTGTGGCACGGGAGAAGTAACGCTGGGATTCCTCGAAATGCCCCTGCTGCTGGGCGCAATAACCCAGCAAATACCAGATGTCATTATCCGTTTGCCCAGGCAGACGCCCCTCCCCAAGGTTTTGCGGGTAGTGCAGCGCCTGTTGCAGTTGCGTGATGGCGGTTTGCGGGTCGCCCGCCTGAACAGCCTCCAGTGCGCGATGCATCTGATTCAGCAGATATTGCCCGGTGGCTTTGCCTTCTCCCCCCTCCCACGGATGAAATACACGCTCACGTAAGATTGCCGCGGCCTCGTCGTAGCGCCCCAATCCATTCCACAGACTAAGCAGTTCCACCGTCAGATCGTCGCGATGGAAGGCAATATCTTTGCTGGCTTCCAGTCGCTGCAATCGCTGTTCAGCCGGTTGCGCCATCAGCTTTTTGAGATAGTCGAGTTCGAACAGGAAACGGGCATTTTGCGGCTCCAGAGCAACGGCCTGCGACAGATACTGTATCGCCTGCTGTGCATCGTGCTGTTTGTTCCAGGCATAGATCCCCAATAAGCGATGCACTGGGGCAAAATCCGGCTCCTGCGCAAGGGTAAATTGCCAGCAGGAGACCGCCTCGTCATAGCAGCGTTTGCTGTACCAGAAACAGCCGAGCAAATAGCGGGCAAAAGCGCTCTGCTCGAGGGTTTGCAGCATCTGTACTTCATCCAGCGTATTGGGAAAACGGACGCGATTTTGCAGACACTTACGCGCTCGTTCGATGAAAGGTTGCGGATTATCGCTTAACGAAGCGCGCCACAGCATCGGTAGCGTTTCCTGGCTGTCGAGCAGTTCCAGAACGCCACGGGCAGCATCTTTTTGCCCCAGTGCGTTCAGCCAGCCTGCCAGTTCACACGCGTTGGTACCGCGCCGCCCGGTAATCGAGATAAGCGCCTGTGCAGTCGCTTCATCCTGGCAAATCGCCCAGCGCGCATAGTGCAGGGTGTAACTCAGCGGATAATCAACCAGCTGTTGGCGAATGTATTCCAGCGCTTGCGCATTGCGATCAAGCTTAGCCAGCGCCAGCGCTTTCAGTCCCATCGCCAGGTTATTACTGCCGTTAAAGCGCAGGCTCTGCTCGACCTTTTCCAACGCGCCGGCATAGTCCTGACGTTTCATCGCCAGGCGCGCTAACGACCAGAAAGCCGCGTCCCGGCAGTTGCCGCTCCAGCTCGCCTTATAATAATTATCCCAGGCGCTGTCATCGTCTCCCTGGCGTTCCTGCGCGGCGGCCAGCAGCATACTCGCCTCGCCATCACGTGGATTCTTATTGAGCTTGTGCGCCCGTTCCAGCGCCTTGCCCGCGCAATGGGCTGCTAATGCCCAGTCCGCGCGGTTTAGCGCCAGCGTCCCCAGCGCCACATTATTGCGATAATCCAGCGGGTCGACCTCCAGCGCGCGGCGGTAATAGTCTTCGGCATAGCGGCTGGCGTGGTTGTACTGCTCCAGATGCTGACCAATAAAATAGAGTTCATCGGTATTAGCAAGCGCTTCTGGCTGAGCTGGCGCGCTGGCCGCCGAGGGTAGTGGTAACTCTTGCGCCAGGTGCTCTTCGTACTGCAACAGCACAGTGCCATCGGCGCGAGTGACGGTCATCGTTACCCGGGCGTGGCCATTGTCAGATACATCGGCTAACCAGCTCTGCCCCGGCTCAAGGGAGAGTGTATTCTCAAAGAACGGCTGCCCGTGTGCCGCAAGCGTAACCTGAACATCGCGTAGCGGCGCTATCGCATAAACGCCCACTGAAAGTTGGCTTCCCTCACGCACCAGCCGAAGCGCCAGTTGCGTGCTGGCGTTTTGCACCATGCCAAGTTCGCTGTAGGGCAGGAAGTTTTGCACGAAAACTTTCTCTTCGTACGGCGCAAGCCAGGTAAAATCCGGTTGGTTATCGGTAAAGACGCCGGTCATCAGTTCGATATACGGACCGTTGTCATCGGTGAGATTACGATCCCAGGCAACGCCAAAGTCGCCGTATCCCCAGGTCCACTGTTTTTTCCCCGGCGAAACATGGTGGTCCGCCACGTGCAGTAATCCACCGCGTTCGCCGTGGTGCCAGGCACCGACAAAGTCATAATCCGATTTTTCCGCCATATAAGAGGTCGGAACGGGTACGTTTTTGTAGCGAGAGATATCCACACCCGCCGAGTAATCCACTTTGTAGTAGGTGCCAGTAGCGATAGGAAACGCTGAAACATCGCGCTTGCCGTGGTCGAATACCGCGGTTACATCCGGCGGAAACACGCTCTGATGATCGTCGCCGCCTTTCACCGCCGGATTCGCCCACCACAGGAAGTGGCGCGGGGTAGCGTTACCGTTAAACACCTTCCCGGTTATTTCGATCAGCGCGCGATCTGGGTACAGTGTGAACCCGGTCATCACCTGTAAACCACGCATGGGTTCAACCTCCCCCATCCACACGGTATATTCGCCCTGCTCGCCCTGCTGCTGCGTAAAATCAACCGGCATAAAGGTGGTTGGACGATGATGCTGCGGCCAGTTGAACTCAATGCCGCCAGAGATCCATGGCCCAAGCAGGCCAACCAACGCAGGTTTCACTACTTCGTTGTAGTAGACGAAATCACGCTGCTGCACTTTGTCATACGCACGATGGATGCGTCCGCCTAATTCCGGCAGCAGCATGATGCGAATGAAGTCATTCTCCATCCACACAGCCTGATAGTCGCGCATTTCACGCTTGCCGGTCAGGGTATCAATCACGCCGTAGGGATAAACCGCACCGGAGGATCCCTGATACACCCTTTTCTCCAGAAACATCGGGTTAGCGTCTTCTTCACCCACCGTCCACGTTGGGAGGGTGATCGTTTCCTGCCAGACTTTAACTGAACCGTACATGCCGCTCTCCACTCAATAAACAAAAGTAAAAATCTAACCTGAGGCTATTCTGCAGCAGTTAAGTGGCGTTAAAATGCACAATGCTCACGCAATATAGTAAAGAGAGTTAAGTGTATGCAGCGTTCGGGATTCAATAACGCCAGGGTACGTCAGGCAAATAAACAGATCTTTTTGTCGCATCTATGGCGGGAAAAACAGCTTAGCAAGTCGCAGTTGGCGCAGCTCACCAGCCTGTCAATCCCGGCGGTCAGCAATATTCTTGAAGAGCTGATGGATGAAGGGAGAATCAGCCATTCGAGAGAAACCTTAAGCCAGCGCGGTTTGAGTAGCGGCAGCTATCATTTGCCAGAAACAGGCGCCTGGACGCTCTGCATCAACGTCACCCCCACCAGCATCACCAGCCAACTGGCGGACGCGCGTCTGGTGGCCGTCGGTGACTGGCACCATGAGGTCATTAATCCTGATACGCCAAAAGCGCTGCTGACAGCATTGGCGGCACACTGGCGGGAATACCATCGGCAATTTCCAGAGGTTACGATTAATCTGGCGCTAGGCGTGCACGGCCAGGTTGATCCGATTACCGGCGCATCAAAAACCATGCCTCAGGCTCCGTGGAAAACACCAGTGGAAATAAAATATCTGCTCGAGGAGATGCTTGGTGTGCAGGTCCGACTGGACAATGACTGCGTGATGCTGGCGCTGGCGGAAAAGTGGCAAAATCCGGCGGCTAAAGGTGATTTTTGTGTGATTAACGTTGATTACGGCATTGGCTCATCGTTTGTCATTAACGATAACATCTGGCGGGGCAGTTTGTATGGCAGCGGTCAGATTGGCCATACAATAATTCATCCGGACGGCGTTGGCTGTGACTGCGGTCGTTATGGGTGTCTGGAAACGGTAGCGTCATTAAGTGCACTGAAAAAGCAGGCTCGCGTGTGGATGAAATCGCAACCGGCTTCCCTATATGATCCGGAAACGTTGACCACCGACCAGCTTATTGATGCCTGGAGGCACGGAGACGTCCGCATTCAGGCGTGGGCTGAACATGCCGCCAGCGCTATTGGCCTGAGTCTTTATAACTTTTTGAATATACTGAATATTAACCAAATATGGTTATATGGGCGGAGCTGCGCATTTGGCGAGAGCTGGCTCAATACACTGGTACAACAAACCGGATTTAATCCGTTCGATCACGGCGATAACCCGCGAGCCAGGGCAACGCAGATCGGTTTCGGTAAACTGAATCGCGCTCAGCAACTCATGGGAATTGGCTATCTGTATGTAGAATCACAACTTAGCGAGCTGTAGTCGTTAATCCACAACGCTCACGGCTAAACGTTCATGCACCGTGGCGATAAAGTCGGTCAGTGCCGGTTTTAGTGCCCCCTTTTTCCACGCCATCAGCAACGCGATGGTTGGGACATCACCAATAATGGGGCGAAAAACCACCTGTCCGGTATTAAAATTATTCATATAACCGGGTATCAAAGTCACCCCCAACCCCATGCCAACCAGGTTCATGGTCACCAGAATATTGGTCGCCACCTGCACGATATTGGGCTGGCTTTTTTGCTGCTGAAACCAGTTTTTTACAATCATTGCTAACGCGCCGGAATAAGCGGGATCGGTGCCGACAAAATTGACGCCGTGCAGTTGCTGTGCCGATATCGCTTTCTCATTAGCCAGCGGATGATTCACCGGTAACACCACCACCAGCGGCTCATGAATCAGCTCCAGATAATCCAGCTCTGGGCTGTAAACCGGATGACGCATTAAGCCAACGTCCAGCTCTCCGCGCAGGATCTTCTCCTCCTGCTCGGTGGTGATTAGACTGACCAGTTCAATGTGCGTATCCGGTTGTTTTAAACGAAACAAAGGCAGCACCTTGGGCAACAGATTTACCTCTGCGGAAGGGACAAAGCCGATAGCGAAATGGTTATCTTCCTGCCCCGTTTTACGGGCGCGAACTTTGGCATTTTCCGCCTGTTCGAGGATCACCAACGCATCCTGTAAAAAACATTCACCTGCTGCCGTTAAAGCAACTTTGCGCTTGTCCCGCACCAGCAAGGGAACCCCCACGCAGGCCTCCAGATCGCGGATCTGACTGCTTAACGAGGGCTGAGAGGTATGCAGTTTTTCTGCCGCCCGGGTGAAATTCAGCGCCTGCGCCACCGCTACAAAATAGCGTAAGTGCCTCAGTTCCATGTCCCTCTCCTTGTTATCGAAAAAACGTCTCAGCTGGTAGAAATTTACTATTTCACAGATTGATAACTAACCAGCAACATCCTTAGGGCACAAAAAAAGAAGGTCAATACATCTTAGCTTTCAGGATTAAAAAATATGACCACACCCTCAAATTTAGACATCTACCAACTGATTGATACCCAACACGGTCGCGTAACCCCACGGATTTACACCGACCCTGACATTTACCAACTGGAGCTGGAACGCATCTTCGGACGCTGCTGGCTGTTTCTGGCCCACGAAAGCCAAATCCCCAAACCGGGCGATTTCTTTAACACCTATATGGGCGAAGACGCCGTGGTGGTGGTGCGCCAGAAGGACGGCAGCATCAAAGCGTTTCTCAACCAGTGCCGCCACCGCGCGATGCGCGTGAGTTACGCCGACTGCGGTAACACCCGCGCGTTTACCTGCCCGTATCACGGCTGGTCGTACGGCATTAACGGCGAACTGATCGACGTGCCGCTGGAGCCGCGCGCCTACCCACAAGGGTTGTGCAAATCCCACTGGGGGCTGAACGAAGTGCCGTGCGTCGAGAGCTACAAAGGGCTGATTTTCGGTAACTGGGATACCACCGCGCCGAATCTGCGCGATTATCTCGGCGACATCGCCTGGTATCTCGACGGCGTGCTGGATCGCCGTGAAGGCGGCACCGAAATCGTCGGCGGCGTGCAGAAATGGACCATCGACTGTAACTGGAAATTCCCCGCTGAACAGTTCGCCAGCGACCAGTATCACGCGCTGTTCAGCCACGCTTCCGCCGTGCAGGTACTGGGCGCGAAGGATGACGGCAGCGACAAACGCCTCGGAGACGGTCAAACCGCTCGCCCGGTCTGGGAAACCGCCAAAGACGCGCTGCAGTTCGGCCAGGACGGGCACGGCAGCGGCTTCTTCTTTACCGAGAAACCGGACGCCAACGTCTGGGTCGATGGCGAAGTCTCCAGCTACTATCGCGATACTTATGAAGAGGCCGAGCAGCGTCTGGGCAAGGTACGCGCGCTGCGTCTCGCCGGTCACAATAACATTTTCCCCACGCTCTCCTGGCTGAACGGCACCGCCACGCTGCGCGTCTGGCATCCGCGCGGACCGGACAAAGTCGAAGTATGGGCGTTCTGCATCGCCGATAAAGCCGCCTCTGATGATGTCAAAGCCGCTTTTGAAAACAGCGCCACCCGCGCCTTCGGCCCGGCGGGGTTCCTTGAGCAGGACGACTCGGAAAACTGGTGTGAGATTCAAAAACTGCTGAAGGGTCATCGCGCGCGCAACACCAGGTTGTGTCTTGAAATGGGACTTGGCCAGGAGAAACGTCGTGAAGACGGCATTCCGGGGATCACCAACTACATCTTTTCGGAAACCGCCGCGCGCGGTATGTATCAGCGTTGGGCCGATTTACTCAGCAGCGAAAGCTGGCAGGAAGTGCACGAGAAAACCGCCGCTTACCAGCAGGAGGTGATGAAATGAGCGCGTTAGTCTCCCCTGAGCTGCATCACCGCATCAGCCAGTTCCTGTATGAAGAAGCGCGTCTGCTGGACGACTGGCAGTTTCGCGACTGGCTGGCGCAACTGGATGAAGGCATTCGCTACACCATGCGGACCACGGTGAATGCCCAGACGCGCGACCGCCGTAAAGGCGTACAGCCGCCGACCACCTGGATTTTCAACGACAACAAAGACCAGCTTGAGCGCCGCATCGCGCGGCTGGAAACCGGCATGGCGTGGGCGGAGGAGCCGCCTTCTCGCACCCGCCACATGATCAGCAACCTGCAGGTGAGCGAAACCGACCAGCCGGACGTATTCGCCGTGCGCCTGAACTATCTGCTGTACCGCGCACAAAAAGAGCGTGACGAGACGTTCTACGTCGGCACGCGCATGGATAAAGTCCGTCGTCTGCCGGGCGACGAATGGCGCTTACTGGAGCGTGAGATCGTGCTGGATCAAGCGGTGATCACCTCCCATAACCTGAGTGTACTGTTCTGATGAGTCGTGTTTATGCCTGCCCTGTAGGGGATTTGCCGGAGGGTGAAGCGCTCCGGCTTGATACCTCGCCCGTCATCGCGCTGTTCAACGTTGGCGGCGAGTTCTATGCCATTAACGATCGCTGTAGCCACGGTAACGCCTCGATGTCGGAAGGCTATCTGGAAGACGACGCTACGGTGGAATGCCCGCTGCATGCCGCCAGCTTCTGCCTGAAAACCGGCAAGGCGTTGTGCCTGCCCGCCACCGATCCGCTAACCACTTACGCAGTATATGTGGACGGTAGCGATGTGTTTGTTGATATTCCAGAGGACGCAAGATGAGCGATTTACGCGATAACGTGGTCTTTATCACCGGCGGTGGCTCCGGCCTTGGCCTGGCGCTGGTCGAGCGTTTCATCGAAGAAGGTGCGCGGGTCGCCACGCTGGAACTGTCGCCAGCTAAAGTTGCCAGCCTGCGTCAGCGCTTTGGCGAACATGTACTGGCAATCGAAGGCAACGTCACCTGCTACGCCGACTATCAGCGCGCGGTGGATCAAATCCTGATGCATTACGGTACGCTGGACTGTTTTATCGGTAATGCGGGGATATGGGATCACAATGCCTCGCTGGTCAATACGCCTGCGGATGCGCTGGAGAGCGGCTTTCATGAGCTATTTAACGTCAACGTACTGGGTTATCTGCTGGGGGCGAAAGCCTGTGCCGCTGCGCTTATCGCCAGCGAAGGCAGCATCATCTTTACCCTGTCCAATGCGTCATGGTATCCCGGCGGCGGTGGCCCTCTGTATACCGCCAGCAAACATGCGGCTACCGGGCTGATTCGCCAGCTGGCCTACGAGCTGGCACCAAAGGTACGTGTTAACGGTGTCGGTCCATGCGGTATGGCGACAGATCTACGCGGCCCGCAGGCGCTGGGACAAAACGATACATCGATTATGCAGTCGCTGACGCCGGAAAAAATCGCCGCTATTTTGCCGCTACAGTTTTTCCCTGAGCCTGCGGATTTTACCGGCCCGTATGTGATGCTGGCGTCAAAACGCAACAACCGCACATTAAGTGGCGTAATGATCAATGCCGACGCCGGTCTGGGTATTCGCGGTATTCGTCACGTTGCCGCCGGACTGGATCTCTGAGGAGGCGTTATGATCCAAAAAATTATCGCTATCGTCGGCGGCGGTCAGGCGGCGGCTATGGCTACCGCTGCACTGCGCCAACAAGGTTTTGACGGCGAATTACACCTGTTTTCCGATGAGCAGCATCTGCCCTATGAACGCCCACCGCTCTCCAAAGCGATGCTACTGGACGACAATCCGCAACTTCAGCCGATACTCCCCGCTGACTGGTGGCGGGAACACAACGTACAGCTGCATCTGGGGGTTACTGTGCAGACGCTCGGCCGCCAAACGCATCAGCTGGTGCTGGCTAATGGGCAGAGTTATCCATGGGATCGGCTACTGATTGCGACGGGCGCTGCGGCACGCCCCCTTCCGCAACTGGATAAGCTGGGCGATCGTTGCTTCACCCTGCGCCACGCGGGAGATGCCGAGCGCCTGCGCGACAATTTATTGCCGGGCAAGTCGATTGTCATTGTCGGTGCGGGCACCATTGGTCTGGAACTGGCGGCCAGCGCGACTCAACGCGGCTGTCAGGTGACGGTGGTGGAGCTGGCGCCAACGGTTATGGGCCGCAACGCGCCTGCTCCGGTGCGCGACTACCTGCTAGCCCGCCACCAACTTGCGGGCGTGCGGGTACTGCTTAACAGCGCTATTGAGCATGCCGAAGCGGGAGAGTGTATCTCGCTCACGCTGCAAAACGGCGAAACTCTCACCGCTGATGCGGTGATCTATGGCATTGGTATTGTGGCGAACGATATGCTGGCCCGCGAAGCGGGGCTGGAGACGGCGAACGGCATTATCGTTGATGCCGCCTGCACCACCTCCGATCCCGCGATTTTCGCCGCCGGTGACGTAGCGATAACGCGCCAGGCTGACGGTTCGTTAGTACGCGTGGAAAGCTGGGAAAACGCCAATTTTCAGGCACAGGTTGCCGCCGCCGCGATGCTCAATCAACCGCAGCCAGCAGCAACGCCGGGCTGGTTCTGGACCGATCAATACAGCGATAACCTACAGTTTGTCGGGGAGATGCAGGGAGAAAGCTGGCTCGTACGTGGCGATCCTGATGCGCAGAAAGCAATATGGTTTAGTCTGCAGAATGATGTCATTGTCGGCGCAGTGACGTTGAACCAGGGCCGGGAAATGCGCTTATTGCGGAAATGGATTCAGGCAAAGAAAAAGCCGCCAGTGGCGGCTTTAGTCGATGAAACAATCTTGCTTAAGTCACTATAACTGGCGGATGTCTCTTCGTTTATCCGGCCTACACGTGAGTTACCTGTAGGCCGGATAAGGTCCGGCAATCAATGTTATTTACGCGTAAACCGGGAAGCGTGCGCAGATATCCAGCACTTTACCTTTGATGCGCTCAATTACCGCTTCATCATTGATATTGTCCAGAACATCACACATCCAGCCAGCCAGCTCTTTCACTTCCGCTTCTTTAAAGCCACGGCGAGTAACAGCCGGAGAACCGATACGGATACCGGAAGTCACAAACGGGCTCTTCGGATCGTTCGGTACGCTGTTTTTGTTGACGGTGATGTTAGCACGACCCAGTGCGGCGTCGGCTTCTTTACCGGTCAGGTTTTTATCAACCAGATCCAGCAGGAACAGGTGGTTTTCAGTCCCACCAGAAACTACTTTGTAGCCGCGGTTCAGGAACACTTCCACCATCGCTTTGGCGTTTTTCGCAACCTGCTGCTGGTAAACTTTGAACTCTGGCTCCATCGCTTCTTTCAGCGCCACGGCTTTCGCCGCGATCACGTGCATCAGCGGGCCGCCCTGCGCGCTTGGGAACACAGCGGAGTTCAGTTTTTTGTACAGCTCTTCGTCACCGCCTTTTGCCAGGATCAGGCCACCGCGCGGACCCGCCAGGGTTTTGTGGGTGGTGGTGGTCACAACGTGAGCGTGCGGAACCGGGTTCGGGTAAACGCCAGCGGCAATCAGACCGGCAACGTGCGCCATGTCGACGAACAGGTATGCGCCGATGCTGTCAGCGATTTCACGCATTTTTGCCCAGTCAACCACGCCGGAGTAGGCAGAGAAGCCACCGATGATCATTTTCGGCTTGTGCTCTTTGGCCTGCTTCGCCATGTCTTCGTAGTCAATTTTACCGGACTCATCAATGCCGTAAGGAATGATGTTGTACAGTTTGCCGGAAAAGTTAACCGGGGAGCCGTGAGTCAGGTGGCCGCCCTGCGCCAGGTTCATACCCAGCACGGTATCGCCCGGCTGCAGCAGCGCGGTGTAGACAGCGAAGTTAGCCTGAGAGCCAGAGTGCGGCTGGACGTTAGCGTAGTCTGCGCCAAACAGCTCTTTCGCGCGATCGATAGCCAGTTGCTCAACGATATCAACGTATTCGCAACCGCCGTAGTAGCGCTTGCCCGGATAACCTTCAGCGTATTTGTTGGTCAGCTGAGAACCCTGCGCCTGCATTACACGCGGGCTGGTATAGTTTTCGGAGGCGATCAGTTCGATGTGCTCTTCCTGACGTACTTTTTCCTGCTCCATAGCCTGCCACAGTTCGGCATCATAATCGGCAATGTTCATTTCACGCTTTAACATCCGCATCTCCTGACTCAGCTAACAATAGAATTTCGGCCTAAAAAGGCAGTCCCGTTGGACGACGGCCAACAGTATAACCGAATCATTCTTCGATAACAGGTCTTGACAAAGGATTTTACGCAAACGATTACCTTCGCGGCACACAAGGCTTTGGAGAACAAAGGTCTGCTGAATTTCAACGGATTTCTTTTCAGGTTTGTGATGCAGATTTTTCACGATGTAACCTTTACAACGCAAAGTTACAAAGAACCATTTACAATGCAGGGGTATTTTTTATAAGATGCATTTGACATACATCATTAAAGTTTCAGATAAAGGAAGACCGTATGCTTGACGCACAAACCATCGCTACAGTGAAAGCCACCATTCCCCTGCTGGTTGAAACAGGTCCGAAACTGACCGCCCATTTCTACGATCGCATGTTTACGCATAACCCAGAGCTGAAAGAAATTTTCAACATGAGTAACCAGCGCAATGGCGATCAGCGTGAAGCGCTGTTTAACGCCATTGCCGCGTATGCCAGCAACATCGACAACCTGGCAGCGCTGTTGCCAGCCGTTGAGAAAATCGCGCAGAAACATACCAGCTTCCAGATTAAACCAGAGCAGTACAACATCGTAGGAAGTCACCTGCTGGCCACGCTGGACGAAATGTTCAGCCCGGGCCAGGAAGTGCTGGATGCGTGGGGCAAAGCATACGGCGTGCTGGCGGGCGTGTTTATTAACCGTGAAGCGCAAATCTACAGCGAAAACGCCAGCAAAACCGGCGGTTGGGAAGGTACGCGTCCTTTCCGTATCGTGGCGAAAACGCCGCAAAGCCGCGCGATTACCAGCTTTGAGTTTGAACCCGTCGACGGCGGCGCAGTGGCTGAATACCATCCGGGTCAATACCTGGGCGTCTGGCTGAAACCAGAAGGTTTCCCGCATCAGGAAATTCGTCAGTACTCACTGACCCGTAAACCCGATGGCAAAGGCTACCGTATTGCCGTGAAGCGCGAGGATGGTGGTCAGGTTTCAACCTGGCTGCATAACCACGCCAATGTCGGCGATGTGGTTCACCTGGCCGCGCCTGCAGGCGATTTCTTTATGGACGTCGCGACCGATACGCCGGTGTCGCTGATTTCCGCAGGCGTGGGTCAGACCCCGATGCTGGCGATGCTGGATACGCTGGCGAAGGCCAATCATATGGCGCAGGTAAACTGGTTCCACGCGGCGGAAAATGGCGATGTACATGCTTTCGCCGATGAAGTAAAAGCACTTGGCGAAACGCTACCACGCTTTAGCGCACATACCTGGTATCGTGAGCCAACCGAAGCCGATCGCGCGAAAGGTGCGTTTGATAGTATTGGTCTGATGGATCTGAACAAACTGGAAGGGACCATCAGCGATCCGGCAATGCAGTTTTATCTGTGCGGCCCGGTCGGCTTTATGCAGTTCGCCGCGAAGCAACTGGTCGGTCTGGGCGTGAAAAACGAGAACATTCATTACGAATGCTTTGGCCCGCATAAAGTATTGTAATTACGTCATGCCGCATGGCGCTGCGCTTATCCGGCCTACGGGATGTTGTAGGTCGGATAAGGTGACACCGCCCATCCGGCAAGCATGACGCGGCTTAGATTGCCGCGTCGTCTTCTTCACCGGTACGAATACGAATAACGCGCGCCACGTCGAAAACAAAAATCTTACCGTCACCGATTTTACCGGTCTGCGCGGTACGAATAATGGTGTCAACGCAGGTATCGACGATGTCGTCGGGAACCACAATTTCAATTTTTACCTTCGGCAGAAAATCCACCATGTATTCCGCACCACGGTACAACTCGGTATGGCCTTTCTGGCGGCCAAACCCTTTCACTTCTGTCACTGTCATACCGGTAATGCCGACTTCAGCCAGCGCTTCACGGACGTCGTCCAGCTTGAAAGGTTTAATAATCGCATCAATCTTTTTCATGCTATTCCTTGAAAAGGTCGCCTGTCTTTTGATCGAATAAAACTAACATAATCCGCAGATTTATTCTTTGAAATCGTTTGCATCCAGCTCATGGCGAGAGAGCAACTTGTAGAATTCGGTGCGGTTGCGCCCCGCCATTCGCGCCGCGTGGGTCACATTGCCTTTTGTGATTTGCAGCAGCTTGCGCAGGTAGTTGAGTTCAAACTGATTGCGCGCTTCAACAAACGTCGGCAGCGCGGTGTTCTCCCCTTCCAGGGCCTGCTCCACCAGCGCATCGCTGATCACCGGCGAAGAGGTCAAGGCCACGCACTGCTCGATCACGTTGACCAACTGACGCACGTTGCCCGGCCAACTGGCGGTCATCAAGCGCTTCATGGCGTCGGTAGAAAAGGCGCGCACAAACGGCTTATGCCGTTCTGCAGACTGACGCAGCAGATGGTTTGCCAGCAACGGAATATCTTCCGTACGCTCGGCCAGCGCCGGGATCTTCAGGCTTACCACGTTGAGGCGATAATACAAATCTTCGCGAAACTCGCCCCGCGCCATCGCTTTCGGCAGGTCGCGGTGGGTAGCGGATATAATGCGCACATCAATGTCGATATCGCGGTTACTGCCCAGCGGCCTGACCTTGCGCTCCTGTAAAACGCGCAGCAATTTGACCTGTAACGGCGCGGGCATATCGCCAATCTCATCAAGAAACAGCGTCCCGCCTTCCGCCGCCTGAAACAGGCCCTCACGATTGCTTACCGCCCCGGTAAAGGCACCGCGCGCATGGCCAAACAGTTCGGACTCCAGCAGTTGTTCCGGTAACGCGCCACAGTTAATGGCAATAAAAGGCTTGTGACTACGCGGGCTGGCATTATGAATCGCCTGGGCAAACACCTCTTTCCCGGTTCCGCTCTGACCGTTAATCAATACGCTAACATCTGATTGCGCGACCATCCGCGCCTGTTCTAACAAACGCAGCATCAGCGGACTGCGGGTGACGATGGACTCACGCCAGCTGTCATCCGTGGCTGGCGCAGACTGTTCCAATGCGCCATCAATCGCCTGGTATAACGCGTCTTTATCAACTGGCTTGGTGAGAAAACTGAACACCCCTTGCTGCGTCGCGGCAACGGCGTCAGGGATGGAACCGTGAGCAGTGAGGATAATAACCGGCATTCCAGGCTGCACTTTCTGGATTTCAGTAAACAGCTGCATGCCGTCCATTTCATCCATGCGCAGGTCACTGATAACCAGATCCACTTTTTCGCGGTTCAGCACCCGTAACCCTTCCTGCCCACTTTCTGCGGTTACGACGCTGTAGCCTTCGCTGATCAGTCGCATACCGAGCAATTTCAACAGGCCCGGATCGTCATCCACCAGCAGCAGATGTGCGGGCTTACGGCTTATCATGGTGTGACCTCATCGGCAGATGGCGCAGTGCCATCCTCGTTATCAGGCGTGGTGAGTTTATCATTTCCGTGCGGCGCGTCAGGATTGTAGCTGCCGGCAGGTTTGCGCGTGGAAAGCTGACGTTCTATATCGGTCAGATTTTCCAGCTTACGGGTTGTGAGATCGAGCTGGGACTGCAAATGCTGCTGCTGTTGACGCAGAGTATCCAGATCGCTGTCCGATGTTTGCTGGAGTTTGCTGTAGCGCATACGCTCTTCGGCAAGCTGTAATTGTAGCGTTTGGCTGCTGAGCCAGACCTGATACAGGGGTCTGACTTGCGGCGGAATTTGTGGACTTAATGCCTCAAGGCGCGAAACAGCTTCCCGCCTTTCAGGTGGCGTAATGTTAGCGTTATCCAGCAGAATCCCGCGTCTGAAAGCCCCCTGCCAGGTATCTGGCATCATCATACTGGCTTCACTGCGCGCCTGCACCGGCATCAGGCGATTGGCGCAATCCATGGCCCGCAGCCAGTACAGTGGATTAGTCTCTGTGGGCTGGCCCGCCAGTGACCAGATATCCGTACACTCGGTTGCAAGATAGTCCGCCAGTTGGTAAGGCGGGATTTTCTCCTGCGAGGGATCGCCGGTAACATGATTCACCGCATTCGGCACGCACCCGGCCAGCGCCAGACACGGCAGGCTCATAAGCATGACTCGACGGAAAAAATGTCGTTTAAGCATTCGGACAACAACGTGTGGCATACTCACCAGACTTAGGTTTATTTTAGTGATTTTTTGCAGCAGATAGCGGCAATTCTATGCGAAAGCAAACGCTTTGCGCATAGTCATCAACCAGATACAGTTTGCCTCGCATACGGCGGATGCAATCTCTGGCAATGCTCAGCCCCAACCCGCTTCCTTTTACCGCCCCTTTTCGCTGATGGCTACCCTGGAAAAAAGGCTCGAAGATCATGGTCTGTTCTGCTTCTGGAATCGGTGTACCGGTATTCGTTATATCGATGTATACCGTTGAGCCATGCAAACTGCTGCGGATCCAAATGTTACCGGATTCAGCGCCATAGTGCACCGCATTGGAATAAAGATTGTCCAGCACGCTCATCAACAGCATCGGTTCTGCCAGGCAGGTGTTCGCCTCAAGCGCTACCTCAGTATGTATCATTTTGCCGCGAGCGGGCAGACTATGTGCAGAAACAACGCTTTCAACCAGCGGCGCGATTTCCACACTCTCAAGCTCAACCTCGTCATCCGCCAGCTTACGGTTGTAATCAAGAAGCTGCTCAATCAGTTTTTGCAGGTTACGGCTGCTGTCATCCAGAATACCGACCACCTCTTTTTGCTCCGGCGTTAGCGGTCCCACAACCTGATCGGCCAGCAACTCCGTCCCTTCGCGCATACTCGCCAGCGGCGTTTTCAGCTCATGGGAAAGATGACGTAAAAACTGATGCCGTTGCGACTCAAGCCAGGAAAGACGTTCGCTCAACCAGATAATGCGCTGACCGACAGACCTCAGCTCACGCGGCCCGGTAAATAATACGCTGTCGCCCAGTGAACGCCCTTCCCCCAGCCGATTGATCATCCTTTCTATGCCTTTCACCGGGCCGATAATCATGCGAGTGAACAGCAGTACCATCGCCAGACTGACGAGAAACAGCACCAGCGCCTGCCAGCCAAAGAACTGCCCACGTTCGGCAATTTCCTGCTGTAGCTGCTGGCCACGAGAAAAGACCACGGTGCGCGTTGCTTGTACCATCTCGGTATTGGCATTGGCGAACGCTTCCAGCCGGGCTGCCGCTACGCTATCTGGACCGCTGTTATTGCACTGTAATTGCGCGAGGTCGTTGAGATCCTGACGTAATGCCTGATAAAGCTTGGTATCCGGCAACACGCCCGCATGCGCATCCAGCATGTCGCTATAGCGTTTACGCTGACTCTGGTAGACCTTTGCCAACGTTGAATCATCAAGCACACAATACTGCCGGTAGCTACGCTCCATCTCCAGCGCTGCGTTGGTCATCGCCTCACTGCGTCTGGCGTCAATCAGCGTGGTGCGGTTCGTCAGCGCCGCCTGCGCGCTCAAAGCATTCAGGCTTTGCCACGCCTGCCAGGCCAGAACTAACAACGGCAGCAGAATCAGCAAGAATGCCAACATAACCAATTGACGTAAAGATCGGGGGAAAACTGACCAGCGCTTCAAGGCGTTACTCTCATTGGACAGGAATAACTTGATGCTAACTGAGGGGAACGCCAGATACAACAAAGCCGGGATTAACCCGGCTTTGTTGTGAAATAAGGCGGTGCCTAACTCGACGTTTCGCCCGGAGGTTGATATGAGCCATGCTAATATCAGATGTTGGACGGCAGGCACCTTGTTGTGCGTCATTCGAAGTTTATGTAGCGCTTCCCGAAGGGGCTGACATAAGAAGGTGAATGAGCCACTGGTTAATATTATGCAGTATCTGTGCCAATATTCAAAACACTTTGTTAACACAATGATAGATATGAAAAATATCGTTATTCACGTTAAAAATGGTTCTGCCGTTTTTTTGCACTTCCTGTCGCCAATCAGCAACACCTGTAGCACATAAAAACAAAACCATTTTAAATCAAATAGTTAAACGTCTCTTTTTGGCGACAGCCTACTCCCACCTATGTCGGGGTTTCCCGACACTTTAATTTTGCGGTGCAAGCGCTGAGTTTATTGCCGGATGGCGGCGTACAGAGAGACAGGCAAATAAATATCCTCCGGCATAGCCGGAG
>NZ_SZXM01000085.1:0-5108 GCF_005281355.1 Citrobacter sp. wls615
CACTAAATCAGTAAGTTGGCAGCATTACCCGTGCCCGCAGGGGTATTTGAAAAATATGCGCTGGGTATTACCCCTGGTCAGAAACGGCTGTTGAGCATTCGCAAAACGCCGGATAATGCGATGATTATCAGTAACTTTTATTCGCCAATTTTGGTTTGCGCCGGTTAACGACAGGCTATACTTGCCCCATGATAACTCTCGTTCGTCCGACCATTGCTGCGGATATCGCCGCACTTCCAGACATTGAACGCGCCGCCGGGCAATGCTTTCGGCAGATCCCCGAATTGAGCTGGCTCGCTCAAGGCCCCGTCATCTCTGCCCGTTGCCATCAGCATTATCTGCAGCAGGAAATGAGTTGGGTGGTAGAACACAGCGGTCAACCGCGTGGTTTTCTGTTAGCAGAAGCACAGGATTCGACGCTGTTTATTGTCGAGCTCTCCGTGCATCAGGCGAGTCAGGGAATAGGGTTAGGTCGACGCCTTCTTAGCGATGTCGCGGTAGAGGCCAAAGCAAGGAGCTTCACGTCGCTCACGCTCACCACCTTTCGGGATGTACCCTGGAACGCGCCGTGGTATGCCCGAATGGGATTCGAAAT
This sequence comes from Citrobacter sp. wls615, assembly GCF_005281355.1. Classification (NCBI taxonomy): domain Bacteria; kingdom Pseudomonadati; phylum Pseudomonadota; class Gammaproteobacteria; order Enterobacterales; family Enterobacteriaceae; genus Citrobacter; species Citrobacter sp. wls615. The sequence continues at coordinate 596 of NZ_SZXM01000085.1, forward strand.
GCTACCGGAAACGTCATTGAACGCTGCGCTACGGCAAAAGCTGGCACAAGAAGTGGCGCACGGCATGGCGTATGAATCACGCTGCGCCATGCGCCTGATGCTGAGCTAATGCGCCCTGACAGGGGCGCATGTCATATCAGAAGGTTTCCCAGTTTTCCCCGGTGTCGGTTGCCGCCGCTTTACGCAGCGTACCCGGCGCTGGCGCAGCGGCCACGCTGACCGGTTCGCGCGCGGTACTTGCCTGGCCCTGCTGGATGCGGAACACGGCCACCGCCTGCGTCAGTCGGCTAGCCTGCTCTTCCAGCGCCGCGGCGGCTGCCGCGGACTCTTCCACCAGCGAGGCGTTCTGTTGGGTGACACGGTCCATCTCCGATACCGCCAGGCCAACCTGGTCGATACCCCGGCTCTGCTCGTCAGATGCGGAAGCAATTTCGCCCATGATATCGGTTACGCGGGTTACCGCATTCACGATTTCATCCATGGTTTCGCCCGCGCTTTCTACCAGCGTGGAACCGAGGTCAATGCGGTTTACCGAATCTTCAATCAGGCTCTTAATTTCCCGTGCCGCCTGGGCGCTGCGCTGCGCCAGGTTGCGAACTTCACCCGCGACCACTGCAAAACCACGCCCCTGTTCACCGGCACGTGCGGCTTCCACCGCGGCGTTCAGCGCCAGAATGTTGGTCTGGAAGGCAATACCGTCAATCACGCTGATAATGTCGGCGATTTTCTGCGAACTGGCGGTGATATCGCGCATGGTCTGCACCACGTTATCCACGACTTTACCGCCCTTCTGCGCGGTTTCCGATGCGCTCAGCGCCAGATGGCTCGCCTGACGGGCGTTTTCGGCGTTCTGCTTCACGGTCGCCGTCAGCTGTTCCATGCTGGCCGCCGTTTCTTCCAGAGAAGCCGCCTGCTGCTCGGTACGCGAGGAGAGATCGTTGTTGCCCATCGCAATCTCGCTGGCGCCGCTGTAAATCGCGTTGGCACCGTTACGCACATCACCCACGGTGTTCATCAGCTCACCCTGCATATGACGCAGACTTTCCGCCAGTTGGCCAATCTCGTTGGAACCTTCCACCTCAATACGCTTCACCAGGTCGCCGCTGGCGATATGACGAATGCTGTCGATCAGACGGTTCATTGGGGAGATAAGAGTCAGTTTGATGCCGAACCAGACCGCAATAATTGCTTCCATACTCGCCGCCGTCTCTTCCAGAGAAGCCGCCTGCTGCTCGGTACGTGAAGAGAGATCGTTGTTACCCATCGCAATTTCACTCGCGCCGCTGTAAATCGCGTGAGCCCCCTGACGAACTTCGCCCACGGTGCGCGCCAGTTCACCCTGCATATGGCGCAGAGAGTGTGCCAGCTCGCCCATTTCGTTGTCGCTTTCCACGTCGATGCGTTTGACCAGGTCACCGCCCGCAATGTGGCGAATGCTGTCGATTAAACGATTCAGTGGTTCGATAAGCGTCTTGCGCACGCCCAGCCAGACGGAGATGATCACGGCCAGTACGGCGATCATCATGCTAAACAGGATCCACATGGCCTGCGTGTAGGAGGCATTGCTGTCGTTGACCGCCAGGTCGTACAGGCTGTCGTTCTGTTGCAGATAGTTGACGTACGCCTTCTCAAAGCCGTCCTGATAACCCTGAGTCGGTTGGTCGAAGAAGTCGTTGATTTTGCCTGCACCCAGCAGTTGGATAAGCTCGGACAGCGCGCCGTGGTAGATGTCGTAGTTACGTTTGATTTCCAGCGCCGCCGCTTCGCTCTGACGCGGGTCACGCGGCATCGCTTCGTACTCGGTCCAGCGTTTTTCCGCATCAGACAGTGATTTGGTGGCAATCTGCATCAACTCGGCAACGGTAGCGCCGCTGCCGATATTGTTCTGATCCATCATGTAACGGATCCCGGCACGGTTCAGGGTATTGTGGGTTTGCAGCAGAGCAACCCAGCTCCCGTTCAGCCAGGACTGCTGCTGACGCACAGTTTGCAGAATGGTGAAGTCCTCTTTGTCATGCTTCAAAGAGTTAAAGAAAAGTCCCCCTGACGCCAGCTGTAACAGGCCAAACAACACCAAAACCAGCACGAGGCTGGTGACGATCTTTATACGTTTTAACATGTTTCTCTTTCCTCCGGACGAATAAGGAGTTTTCGGTGGGAAAAGACAAAACTTTATAGAAATTGTGACAATTAATACGGGTAGCGGCGCGATTTTGCATCACCGAGCGTGCCTGTTCCCCCTCACCCTAGCCCTCTCCCCATAGGGGAGAGGGCACCGATGAGTGCAGATTGACGAATCGCGTAGCCCGGCCAAGCGCAGCGCCGCCGGGGATGCTCGTTACCCGCGCAGCGCACAAATCTCGTCGTACAGGCCACGAGAAACATCCAGCCCATGCAGCTCACTTCGCTCGCGCGCCAGATAGCGCCGCGCGCCAGATGCGTCCCGGCCTCTGCTCCCAGGAAACGCTGAGGGTCGAGCGCCAGAATCAACTCGCCGCCGTACGGCAGGCCGCCCGCGCCGTTATCCGACGCCAGCGATTCGGCGCTGGTCATATCGCCAATCAGCGGGCCGGCGAACAGTTCCACCATCGCCGCCAGCGCCGAGCCTTTATGGCCGCCGAAGGTCAGCATCGCCCCGTCCAGCACCGCCTGCGGGTCGGTGGTTGGCTGGCCGTCGCTATCAATCCCCCAGCCTTCTGGAATTGGCTTACCCGCCCGTTGGTGCAGCTGAATTTCACCGCGCGCTGCGGCGCTGGTCGCCATATCAAAAATAAACGGCGGCTTCGCACCGCGTGGCCAGCCGAACGCAATCGGGTTGGTGCCGAACAGCGGCTGGGTGCCGCCCGCCGGGGCCACCCACGCGTGGCTTGGCGTACAGGCGTAACCCACCAGCCCCACGTCGGTCAGCGGTTCCACGTCGGCAAACAGCGCCGAGAAGTGCACGCAACGGTTGATCGCCAGCGCCGCAATCCCACAGTGGCGAGCTTTTTCAATCAGCAGCGGCAGCGCCTTTTCATAGGCACACAGCGAATACGCCCCGTTGGCATCCGCTTTAACGATAGCGGGCGCCTGATCGACAATCGTCGGTTCCGCATCCGGCGACACCTTGCCTTTGCGCAGAGTTTCTACGATCCCCAGCAGGCGCCACAGGCCGTGTGAAGCACAGCCGTCGCGTTCACCCGCGGTGATGTTGCGGGCGATAGCGTCGGCGTGTGCGGCTGAAAATCCGTTTGAGCTGAGGACGTCGAAGGCCAGTTGATAGGCTTCCTTAAGCGCGATGTTTACCGTTGTCATGTTTTTCTCCATATTGTCGGACAGGCTTTAGCGCAGACGGAGGCGCAGGTTTTACTTAGTTAAAATATTGATTTACATTACATTTATTTTATTGAGCGCCAGCAATGTTCTCGCTAAACTCTATCACGCCTTTAATCAGCCGTGGATTATTGATGACATCTCGTTCATAGGTGCTACCCAACTCATCAAAGTGCAACCGGTGAGTCAGCAGCATGTCGGCGCGCAGCAGCCCACGCTGCATCAGCTCCCCCACCCGCGCAAAGTCCGCTTTTGTGGCGTTTCGGCTGCCCAGCAGCGTGGTCTCTTTTTTATGGAACTCCGGATCAGAGAACTGCAGGTCGCCTTTAAACAGGCCGACAAATACAATGCTGCCGCCGTGGCGAATCAACTCCACCGCGCGATTCATCGACTGCGCGCTGCCGGTGGCATCAATCACCGTCTGTGCAAGGTCACCGCCAAAGCTATCGCGCAACTGAGTGAGGAAGTCATCGGCCAGCGGATCGAGAGCCGGTAACGCCAGCTGGTGCGCCACATGCGCGCGGCGCTCCGGGCTAGTATCCACCATCACCACCTGCGCGTCTTCCGCCGCCGCAATGGCTGCCGTCCCCAGCCCAATTGGCCCAGCGCCCACCACCAGGACCGCGTCACCGGGCTTCACCGCCGCACGGCGAACCGCATGTGCGCTGATGGCAAACGGCTCGATCAGCGCAACCGCTTCGGGTGCAATGCCTTCCGCCAGCAGGATGTTTTGCTCAGGTACGCATAAATATTCGCTGAACCCACCATCACGATGTACGCCAATCACCGCAATATTTTCACAGCAGTTCTCTCGCCCGCTCCGGCACGCAGAACATTCATGGCAGGAGACATAAGGGATCACCGCGATCTGCTAACCAACGTGCCAATGGTCAGTCTGGCTGCCGAGCGCGACGATCGTCCCGCAAATTTCATGTCCTAATACGCGAGGGTAGCTGAAAAAAGGTTGTTTCCCTCGCCACGCATGAATATCTGTTCCGCAGATACCAACCGTTTTTACCTTTATTAAGACCTCATGTTGTTGTGGTTTTGGAATATTTCTTGATTGCCACGTTAATTCACCCGGTTGCTGACAAACCCATGTTTTCATCATTGCCATTACGACGTCTCCTGTTTTCGTTATGGTTGTTATTGTGGATTTCAGAGCGTTTCAGGGTAATGACTCCAACTTACTGATAGTGTT
>NZ_SZXM01000084.1:0-216451 GCF_005281355.1 Citrobacter sp. wls615
CTCATATCAGGAACTTGTTCGCACCTTCCCTAATCTACTACTGGCCGAAGAATAAGCCGGAAGCGCAGTTCCAACTGATGAACATTTTGTCGCTGTTACCGGTGGGCAGCGATGTTTTTGTTGTCGGTGAGAACCGCAGTGGCGTACGTAGCGCAGAGCAGATGCTGGCCGAATACGCACCGCTGAACAAAGTCGACAGCGCCCGTCGCTGTGGCCTGTACCACGGCCGTCTGGAAAAACAGCCGGTCTTTGAGGCAGAAAAATACTGGGATGAATATCAGGTTGATAATCTGACCATCAAAACGCTGCCGGGCGTATTCAGCCGTGACGGCCTGGATGTTGGCAGCCAATTGCTACTCTCCACACTGACGCCGCATACCAAAGGTAAAATTCTGGATGTCGGTTGTGGCGCAGGCGTACTCTCCGTCGCTTTAGCCAGCCATTCACCCAAAGTCCGCTTAACCCTGTGTGATGTAAGTGCGGCCGCTGTTGAAGCCAGCCGCGCCACGCTTGCCGCCAACGGTATTGAAGGTGATGTGATCGCCAGTAACGTTTTTTCTGACGTGACGGGCCGCTTCGATATGATCATCTCCAACCCACCGTTCCATGATGGGATGCAGACCAGCCTCGATGCCGCGCAAACGCTGATTCGCGGCGCGGTGCGTCATCTCAACAGCGGCGGTGAACTGCGTATCGTGGCGAACGCCTTCCTGCCCTATCCGAAAGTGCTGGATGAGGTATTCGGATTCCATGAAGTTATCGCACAGACCGGACGCTTCAAGGTCTATCGCACCATCATGACGCGTCAGGCGAAAAAAGCGTAATTGTCTCGCAGCGAACGGCCATTCACATGGCCGTTTTTGCATCAATCGGCCCAGCCTGTACAATTAACTATTGACGAAAAGTTGAAAACAACTAGAATGCGCCTCCGTGGTAACGATACTTTTTGAGTGTCGATGGTATGCGAAGGTGGCGGAATTGGTAGACGCGCTAGCTTCAGGTGTTAGTGTCCTTTCGGACGTGGGGGTTCAAGTCCCCCCCCTCGCACCATAATCCACGTTGATATTGCTCGCACTGGGCGAAGGTGGCGGAATTGGTAGACGCGCTAGCTTCAGGTGTTAGTGTCCTTTCGGACGTGGGGGTTCAAGTCCCCCCCCTCGCACCAACGAGGCGATATCAAAAAAATAAGATGACTGTGCGAAGGTGGCGGAATTGGTAGACGCGCTAGCTTCAGGTGTTAGTGTCCTTAGGATGTGGGGGTTCGAGTCCCCCCCCTCGCACCAATTATCTTATTTCCCTCTCGCTTTCTTCCCTGTTTCGCCTATCCCTGATTCCAGTTCATCATTACCAGCACAATGCCGCCGATCAACGCCGCGCATGAAGGTAACAGAACAAAATGCCGTAAGCGCTTGTGATATAGCATGAGCGAAGTCAGTAGTAATCCTAATACAATCATTACCTTCCATACATAGACTGACAGATCGGTAAATGCCATCCCGGCAATGAGCATCCCCGGCAACAGAACTCCCCATCCACTGCCCAGCGTACGTTGCAACATGGTTCCACCTACGACATTGATAATGATAACCAATATCATATGATATATTTTCTCATTTGTCAGCTGGGAGGCACTATCAATTATATGAGTTTTACTTAACGATTGATGACATGAATAACATAAGGTGATAAATTGCTCGCCGATTAACGCTTCAACTAAAAATAAAGACCTCAGCGAATGATGCCCCGTTCGTTATTTGTTTTATTTACCAACACATCTTCGTATATTACAGATAACTAACAATATTTACCTATGACAGTACAATCCTGGCGAACTCTGCGCACTAAAAAATATCAACTCTCGTTGCGTTTGTTTCTGCTTCTCAACGCAGTCTCCGCGCTGTTTACGCTTTTTTTCCCACTTTTTGCCGTCAAAGCCGTATCAGTACCGGCTCTGCTGATACTGATCACCAGCACGCTGCTGCTTATATGGCATGGGAAATATACGGATAAAAAAATTAATCTCCCTTTTATTTCAATAATTTTTGGCTTGTTATGGGCGTTCCATATTTTTCAGAAATATTCCACGCTCGGTCATAATGACTATTATTTTCTGTTAATCGCACTGCTCAGTGTACTGTTTATTGGATCTATTGCTTTTGCCAATAATATCATCGCGTTTACGCTTCACTCATTGCCTTCCGTCGCCGTCTGTTTATGGCTTAGCGGCAACGAGCACGGTTTACGAATTTTCTATTTTATGGCGTTACCGATGGCCGGGATCGCCATCCAGCATGTGATTCAAAAGCGCTACGATGGTTTCGCCCAGCAGTTGATGTACAAACTGCTGGAGGAACGAGAAACGCTCAGCGGACTCAGCATGCTTGATCCGCTTACTGGTTTATATAACCGCCGGGGGTTGCAACACAGACTCGATACACTGTTGGCGCTGAGCAACTCGAAGCACTACGTGTTGTTATTGGATATCGACCACTTCAAAGCCTATAACGATCATTACGGGCATATGATGGGTGACCAGGCGCTGATCCGCGTCTCAGCGGCCATTCGTGATTCCGTACGCTCCCGGGATGTGGTGGCGCGATTCGGCGGCGAAGAATTCATGGTTTTGCTGACCGCGATCGATCCGCAGCAGGCACAGGCTGCCGCCGAGCGTATTCGTCAGAAAGTGTACGACCTTAAAATACCCCACATGTTTAACGAAAGCGTGGCAACCAACGTGACCGTCAGTATTGGCATTGCGCCTCTGGTAGAACAGGATATTGAGGCCGCTATCGCCAGAGCGGATAAAGCCCTATACGAGGCGAAAAACCTTGGGCGTAACAACACGCTGGTCAGCGATGAGCTGTGGGTAAACCGCCCTTCACTCTGAGCTATCTGTGCGGTGGCACCCAGCATCGTGACAAAGATCTTGCCATCGTTCATTGTCAACTATAGGATTAGCAATCATTATCATTTAGATTAACATCCTTATATTGCCATGGCTTATCGTTCCGCACCGATCGTTGAAGATGTCATCTGGCGTAGCCACCTCCCAGCAAAGATGCCCTCGCTGGCTGCTGCTGTACGCGAAACGATAGCCAAGACCCGTGAGCACCTACTGGACTTCATTCGTCTTGACGAAACCCCCGTTCCAGGTGCGATGACACTACATGAATGGACGCAACCGGCGACGCTCAGTTCGCTGTTGGCCGTTTATTCAGACCATATCTATCGCAACCAACCTACGCTGACACGCGAAAATAAACCGCTGATTTCTCTCTGGGCCCAGTGGTATATCGGCCTGATGATGCCTCCGCTCATGGTAGCTCTGCTGACGCAAAAAGAGGCTATCGATGTCTCTCCTGAACACATGCACGTAGAATTCCACGAAACGGGCCGTGCAGCCTGCTTCTGGATCGATGTGCATCAGGATCACCAGACCACGGCCCTGTCTCCTCAACAACGTATGGAAACGCTGATTCTCACGGCGCTGACGCCGGTTGTGCAGGCGCTGGAAGCGACAGGCGAGATCAACGCAAAGCTTATCTGGAGTAATACGGGATACTTAATTCACTGGTACTTAACGGAAATGAAGCCGTTGTTAGGTGAAGAACTGTTGAACACGCTGCGCCAGACCTGCTTTTTTGAGAAACAACTCTCCTGCGGCCAGGATAACCCCCTGTGGCGTACCGTTGTTCCACGCGAGGGACTGTTAGTTCGCAGAACCTGCTGCCAGCGCTATCGCCTGCCTGACGTTCAGCAATGCGGTGACTGTACGCTGAAATAAGCGAGGAACCGTAGCCCCTCGCCAACAAATTATGCAACCTGCTGATTTTCCTCTTCTATACGCTGTGCTTCTTCTTTTTCCTGTGCCAGAAGCTGCTTTTCATAAACCTTAAAGAATGGGAAATAGATGATCGCCGACACCAATGCCAGCAGGACAACCAGGATGGCTGCACGATAATCCCAGCCTAACGCCCATGCCGCGCCAACCGGAGCCGGGGCCGTCCAGGGAACGACGGAAATCACCCGACCAATTAAATCCAGCTTCATCGCCGCCCATGCCAGCACCGCATTCACCATCGGGGCCAACAGGAACGGGATAAAGAACACCGGGTTCATAACAATCGGCGTACCGAAAATCACCGGTTCGTTAATATTGAAAATGCTGGGGACCACGCTCAAACGCCCAATCGAGCGTAAATGAGCCGAACGGCTGCGCAGATAGCAAATCACCAGCCCCATCGTCGCGCCGGACCCACCAACCACGATGAAAAACGTCCAGAATGCTTCCATAAAGATATGGGGCAAAGGCGCGCCCTGTGCCAGCGCCGACTGGTTCATTCCGAGATTGGTTAGCCAGAACATTTGCAGCATCCCCGATACAATCGCCGCACCATGGATCCCAGCAAACCACAGTAGATGACCAATCAGCACGGCCAGTAGTATCGCCGGGAGAGAATCAGCGGCGGATACCAGTGGTTTAAAGATGGCCATAATGGCCTGCGGGATTAGCATGTCAAACTGCGACTGTATAACCAGACTCAAAGGGTACAGAGTTAGCACCACCACCAGCACCGGGATCAGCAGATCGAAGGAGTTTTTGATCATTGGCGGCACCTGATCGGGTAAACGGATACCGATGTTGTGCGCCTTCAGGAAACGCATCATTTCAACACAGTAAATCGCCACCAGGATAGCGGTGAAAATCCCCGTCCCACCCAGGCTATCAACGGGCATCGCGCCTTTGGTTTTCGGCGCAGCAATCAGCAAAAAAGCCATAATGGACAACATCGCGCACATAAACGGATCTAATTGATGCGACTTCACATAGTGCTTCCCCAGGTTATAAGCGATAGCCGCACATATGTAGACCGACATGATCCCCATCGTCATATCAAACGGAGTGAGGATTTGGCCTTCAAACTGTTTTGCCATGTCCAGCCATGCGCGGGCAAATCCCCATGTTGTATCAGGAGAAAATGGCGGGTAGGCAAAAACCAACAGAAATGATCCTACGATCATAAATGGCATAGCCGAAATAAAACCATCACGAATTGCCATCACGTGACGTTGCGAAGAGATACGCCCGGCGACAGGACTGACGTAGTTTTCAACAAAGCGGAAAATCACATTAAACACAGCATGGTTAGTAGACATAGCCGCTCTCCCGTTGCGCAAAACCCTGCAGCCATGCAGTCATCAACACCACCACGTAAAGCCCATTACACTTTTTCGCAACCGTGCCGGGAAGAGCACCAGCGCAACTGCATTTTGAGTTAAGTTTCATAGATGGCTCTTATTATGTGATACAGAGGAAGTGACAACTTCAGTATTAATCGTCATTTCAACAATCTGCAACCGGTTACTGTAACCGGTTTCTTTGATTGTGAAGACGATCGAAAAACTGCCAATGTTGCCATGTTGTTACAATAAAATATTTACAGTGAGGTGAGCCCTATGACAAATTACGCCATGCGGTTTTCTGCTGTGCGGAGCTGCCTGTAGGCACCATGGAGAGAAGAATGAGTTTGCAATCAGTACGCCAATTTTTGGCGCAGCATGCCCCAGATATTGAGATCATCGAATTAGACCAGAGCACGGCAACTGTTGAACTGGCAGCTAAAGCCCATAATGTCGAACCCGGTCAGATCGCGAAAACACTTTCGCTAAAGGTGAAGAACGACATCATCCTGGTTGTCGCCAAAGGCGATGCCCGGCTGGATAATAAAAAGCTAAAGAGCACGTTCGGTGCCAAAGCCCGTATGCTGAGTAGTGATGAGGTAGTGAACGCGACGGGTCATCCCGTTGGCGGCGTTTGTCCTTTCGGGCTGGAAACACCGATCTCGGTTTATTGCGATGTCTCTCTGAAGCACTATGCTGAAGTGCTGCCTGCGGCAGGAGCCATTCACAGCGCGGTTCGCATCACACCGGAACGAATGGCTGAGCTAACTTCAGCCACCTGGGTTGATGTGTGCCAATGATGTTTCACGCCCCAGCCCGGTGACTGAAACCGACACAAAATAGGTCTACGTTGACCGTTACGACGCCGCTTGTAGAAAAGGTGTCGGTTCACCTGCGCGCAGATACAACAGGATATCGGCTGCATCCAGTAACCCAACATCTGAGCTCACGCCCAGCTTGGACATTACGTTAAATTTATGCGCCCGAATGGTTTTAATATTCCGCTCAAGCTGAACGGCAATCTGCGGCATCGAATAGCCATTCGACATAAAACGCAGAATTTCTCGTTCTGTAGGGCTAAGCACACGGCTTTGATTGATAAACCAATGGTTTTTCGCGCTTTCGGTTACCTGGGTAGGGCAATTCAATGCCGTAAATAACGCGTCCTGCAACACAGTTAACGAAGAAGCTTTGCTAACAACCCCATCCAATGGCAATGGTGACAGAGAGCCAATTAAACGCGCCTCAGCATCGTCATCGGCAATAACTATACGCCTGATGCGAGGGAAATTTATCGCCAGTTCCGTCAGATAGGCGAGCCCTGCTCTGCGATCGGTCCTGATAGCAGAAAGAGAAAAAATAACTGCCGAAAATGACATCTTTAACATCGCCTGACTAAAAGCAAGCTGATTCGAAAAGAGATGAAGTGCGTATTGGTCACCCGGCATGGTATTAAATAAACTCTCAATGCCCACGCTACTCATCGCACATTTTTCTATAAGTGCGACGTTTCTTTTAATGCTTCTGCTTTCCATTCCGTGGTCTCTCCATATACTGAAGGTAAATTCAGTTCTCGCGATCCTTGAGAACTGTTTATCCATGCGTACATTTCTGCATTGCTGTGTATTGATAAGCGACGCATGGCGCTGTTCTTTTGGGCGCTGATTGTTTTATTACTTTTCTTAAGCAACGACGCAATCTGGTTAATTCCCCAACCTTTTCCCAGGAGTCTCAGCACTTTCCTCTCCGAGAGGGTAAGTGCAATTGAGCGGACGCTATGGTCAGCCAACTCTGGCATTACGGGCGGAGAGAGCAGCGACTTGCTAATTCTCTCTGCTCGGGTATTTCCCGCGTGAATGACATTCACTAAACTTTCAATCGGTTCTGCATCGGATAACAGCGAACTGATCGGGCACATCAGCAGTTCGATGGCGAGAGGGTAAAAAACACGAGATACAAGAAATACCCAATGAATATCACGATATTGAGATAATAAAGAATAATATTGTTCGCAGACTGGGCGAGGATGATTGCAGTCTGCGGATAAATCAGCAATCACCAAATCAGCACACCGCAACTGCAATAATGTCAGTTCTTCAACGGAACGACAGTAAGTCAATTCGCAATCAGCGAACTGTCCTTGCATTACACCTTTAAGCCCAGTTTGTACGATCGGTAATTTACTAATAATAATTGCGTTTTTGCAGCGTCCTGGCAACATATCCCCTCCACATTCACCAGTCCGTATTCGCACTTATTAAAAGCTTCCTGATAAATTAAATATATTAATTAACAGAAAACCTTAAACAATAGACGAGGTGAATTGTTTATCCTTGGATTTTATTAAAATATTAAAGTGATGGCGCTATAATTCCAATAGCGTCAAACTATTGAACCGTTATTACAAAATTACGCACAAATACATTCTATGTACAATTAAAAGAACTACAATAGAACATTAGCATTGCTTACGTATTTGCCATCCTTATAAATAACACGACCTTTTCATGTAGCGCTATCTTTATTGATAAGCAGGTAAGGCATGTAAGCGGCTGCGACCTGCGTCTTTTTTCAACGCAAAGATTGATCTTGCCAGAGCCAACGGGCTCGTGCTTCATGATAAAAAGAAAGCATTCACCCTTCAATGAGATCCTTTTCAGTCAGAGCGAGCCATGCAAACAGAGCAGTCGTCACAGCGAACGGTTACACGGTTATGTATACAATGTGGGCTTTTTTTACTCCAGCATGGTGCAGAAAGCGCGCTGGTTGACGAGCTATCCACTCGCCTCGGCCTGGCGCTTGGCATGGATAGCGTAGAAAGCGCCATCTCCTCCAACGCGATTGTCCTGACCACCATTAAAGATGGGCAATGCCTGACGTCGACCCGAAAAAATCATGATCGCGGCATTAACATGCACGTCGTGACGGAAGTGCAGCACATCGTTATTTTAGCGGAACACAAGCTGCTGGATATAAAAGGCGTTGAGAAGCGCTTTAGCCAGATTAAGCCGCTACGCTATCCAAGATGGCTGGTCGCATTGATGGTTGGTTTGTCCTGCGCCTGCTTTTGTAAACTTAATAACGGCGGATGGGATGGCGCAGTGATCACCTTTTTCGCCAGCATGGTAGCAATGTATATCCGCCAGGTCCTGGCGTCCCGGCATTTGCACCCGCAAATCAACTTTTGTATCACCGCCTTTGTGGCAACCACGATATCCGGCCTGTTGCTGACGCTGCCGACCTTTAATCACACCCCGACCATCGCCATGGCGGCCAGCGTGCTGCTGCTGGTTCCGGGTTTTCCATTGATCAACTCTGTCGCGGATATGTTTAAGGGGCACATTAATACCGGGCTGGCTCGCTGGGCCATTGCCAGTCTGCTAACGTTGGCGACCTGCATTGGGGTGGTTATGTCGATGACCTTATGGGGGCTACGCGGATGGGCGTGATCGATTTCATTCTGGCGCTAATACAGGACATGATCCTGTCGGCGATTCCGGCTCTGGGCTTTGCCATGGTGTTTAACGTCCCGCATCGCGCGCTTCCCTGGTGTGCGTTACTCGGTGCGCTGGGCCATGGTTCACGAATGGTGATGATGAGCGCAGGATTTAATATTGAATGGTCAACCTTTATGGCGTCGCTGCTGATTGGCTGCATTGGGATCCAGTGGTCGCGCTGGTATCTGGCGCATCCTAAGGTCTTCACCGTCGCGGCTGTGATCCCCATGTTTCCTGGGATCTCCGCCTACACCGCCATGATCTCCGCGGTAAAAATCGGCCATTTCGGCTATAGCGAAGCGCTGATGATCACCCTGTTAACCAATTTCCTGAAAGCCTCATCAATTGTTGGTGCGCTCTCTATCGGCTTATCCGTACCAGGCTTATGGCTGTATCGCAAACGCCCGCGCGTCTAGCGCGGTAATTTCTAAGCACATCGCAGAGGGGGAATCTCCCCCTCATCTGCTGCTCTCCTGGTTCTCTGTGTTACTATAAAAGCAGTCCCTTCTCAGTTGTTGTTCAGTTTTGAGAAACATTATGCCCTGCAAAATTTTGACGCCGGACGTCATCAGCATTGACGCCTTACTACACGATCATCACGCAGTACTGGCAAAGTCTGCGGGTGGCGCCGTAGCGGTATTCGCCAACAATGCGCCAGCCTTTTACGCGCTGACGCCTGCGCGACTGGCTCAGTTGTTGGAGCTTGAAGAGAAGCTGTCACGTCCAGGAAGTGATGTGACATTGGATGCGCAATTTTATGAAGAGCCGCAAGCTGCGCCCGTTGCCGTGCCAATGGGGAAATTTGCGATGTACGCTGACTGGCAGCCCGATGCCGACTTTCAGCGCCAGGCCGCTCTGTGGGGCGTGGCGTTAAGAGAACCGGTCACCGCCGAGGAACTGGCCTCATTCGTCGCCTACTGGCAGGCCGAAGGCAAAGTCTTTCACCATATTCAGTGGCAGCAAAAACTGGCGCGTAGCATCCAGATTGGCCGGGCCAGCAATGGCGGAATGCCAAAGCGCGATGTGAACAGTGTCAGCGAACCTGACAGCCATATTCCACCAGGTTTTAGAGGATAACGATGAAAAACGTTGGCGATCTGATGAAACGTCTGCAAAAAATGATGCCGCCCAATGTCGAGCCTGCCTTTAAAACGGGCGAAGAGCTACTGGCATGGCAAAAAGAGCAAGGTGAAATTCGTGCCGCAGCGCTGGCCCGCGAAAACCGGGCCATGAAAATGCAGCGCACATTTAACCGCTCCGGTATCCGTCCGCTGCACCAAAACTGTTCATTCGATAACTATCGGGTGGAATGCGAAGGTCAGATGAACGCCCTGAGCAAAGCCCGCCAGTACGTTGATGAGTTTGACGGCAACATCGCCAGCTTTATTTTCTCGGGCAAACCCGGCACCGGCAAAAATCATCTGGCGGCAGCCATCTGCAACGAACTGCTGCTCCGCGGTAAGTCGGTACTGATCATCACCGTGGCTGATATCATGTCGGCGATGAAAGAAACCTTTAGTAACCGTGAAACCAGCGAAGAACAGTTGCTCAACGATCTTAGCAATGTGGATCTGCTGGTGATCGATGAGATCGGCATGCAGACCGAATCGCGCTATGAAAAAGTGATCATCAATCAGATCGTCGATCGCCGATCGTCCTCAAAACGCCCAACCGGCATGTTAACCAACAGCAATATGGATGAAATGAACAAACTGCTGGGAGAGCGCGTGATGGACCGTATGCGCCTTGGCAACAGCCTGTGGGTGATTTTTAACTGGGACAGCTACCGTAGCCGGGTAACAGGCAAAGAGTATTAAACGTATTAGGACCACTCCTAAAGCAGCCAGCGCTATACTGCGCTGAAAAGGCATAACACGAGTTGCATATAATGATGAAAACAACCAAACGTCTGCTGTGCTGTGCGCTTGCCGCCAGCACGCTCATCTCCACCAGCGTTTTTGCTGCCTCCTGGCAGGATTCGCTCTCCAGCGCGGCCAGCGAACTGAGCAAACAAAGCACCGGCTCGCAGGGCAGCTCGTCGCTCTCTTCCCTGACCAGCCTGCTGAATGGCAGCAATCAGTCACTGACCTCAAGCAGCATGAATAACGCCGCCGGGATCCTGGAATATTGCGCCAAACAGAAACTGGCCTCGGTTACCGACACGCAAAACGTCAAAAACCAGGTGCTGGATAAACTCGGCCTCAGTGCTCCAGAGCAGAAACAAGATACCAACTACATGGACGGCATTCAGGGCCTGCTCAATGCCAAAGATGGCCAACAGCTGGACCTGAACACGATTGGTAATAGCTCGCTGGCGAAGCAGGTAAAAACCAAGGCCTGCGATCTGGTGTTAAAACAGGGCATGAACTTCATTTCCTGAGGCATTAAATGCCGCGCGTCCCCTGCGCGGCATCCCCCATTCCTGCCGATACATACCGCCATCACGAAAGCCGTAATTACCCGCAAAAAAACGCGCATATCTAAACCAATTCTGAATAACAACGTAATTTAATGTCACTACAATTGCAGCAATATAACAACGCTATTACATTGTTCTCTCACCGAATGATTAGCCTGCCAGGCATGTGCCCGGTTTACTGAGGATCGATCGTGTCAGAATTAATCTCCATCACTCTGTTTCTCGCTTCAGTGCTGATTTACGCCTGGAAAGCGGGTCGCAATACCTGGTGGTTTGCCGCCACGTTAACGGTGCTGGGGATTTTTATCGTCTTGAATATCACACTGTATGCCAGTGACTATTTCACCGGCGACGGAATCAACGACGCAGTGCTTTACACTCTGACCAACAGCCTGACCGGCGCGGGTATCGGGAAATATATTCTGCCTGGCGTCGGAATTGCGCTGGCGCTGACGACCGTCTTCGTCGCCCTCGGCTGGATCCTTCGCCGCCGTCGCCATCACCCGCATCACGTGGGTTACAGCCTGCTGGCCCTGCTGCTGGCGCTGGCCTCCGTTGACGCCAGCCCGGCGTTTCACCAGATAACTGAACTGGTGAAATCTCAGTCGCGCGATGGCGATCCGGATTTCCTGACCTATTATAAAGAGCCGTCGAGAACCATCTCTCATCCGAAGCTGAACCTGGTTTATATCTACGGCGAAAGCCTCGAACGCACCTACTTTAACAACGATGCGTTCCCGGATCTGACCCCGGAACTCGGCGCGTTGAAAAACGAAGGCATGGATTTCAGCAACACCATGCAGCTACCGGGGACGGATTACACCATCGCTGGTATGGTCGCTTCACAATGTGGCATCCCGCTGTTTGCGCCATTTGAAGGCAATGCCTCGGCATCGGTTTCCAGCTTTTTCCCCAACAATATCTGTCTCGGCGACATCCTGAAAAACTCCGGCTACCAAAACTACTTTGTGCAGGGAGCCAACCTGCGCTTTGCCGGGAAGGATGTGTTCCTGAAATCTCACGGGTTTGATCATCTGTACGGCGCAGAAGAGTTAAAAAGCGTGGTGGCGGATCCCGCATATCGTAACGACTGGGGTTTTTACGATGACACCGTGCTGGACGAAGCCTGGAAAAAATTTGAAGAGCTATCGCGTTCAGGACAACGTTTTTCGCTGTTTACCCTAACCGTGGATACCCATCATCCGGATGGATTTATCTCACGTAGCTGTAACCGCAAACGTTATGACATCGACGGTAAGGCCAATCAGTCCTTCAGCGCGGTGAGTTGCAGCCAGGAAAACATCGCTGAATTTATCAATAAAATCAAAGCATCCCCGTGGTTTAAAGATACCGTGATCGTGGTTTCTTCCGATCATCTGGCGATGAACAACACCGCATGGAAGTATCTGAACAAGCAGGATCGCAACAACCTGTTCTTCGTGCTGCGCGGCGACCAGCCACAACAGGAAACACTGGCGGTGAAACGTAACACGATGGATAACGGCGCAACGGTGCTGGATATCCTGGGCGGCGATAACTTTATCGGCCTTGGCCGCAGCAGTTTGTCGGGCGAATCCGTGTCGGAAGTGTTCCTCAACATCAAAGAAAAAATGCTGGCGTGGAAACCCGACATCATCCGCCTGTGGAATTTCCCCAAAGAGATGAAAGAGTTCACCGTCGACCAGGACAAAAATATGATCGCGTTCTCCGGCAGTCATTTCCGCCTGCCACTGCTGCTGCGCGTATCGGATAAACGCGTCGAACCACTACCAGAAAGCGAATACTCGGCCCCGCTGCGCTTCCAGTTGGCAGATTTCGCGCCGCGCGATAACTTTGTCTGGATCGATCGCTGCTACAAAATGGCGCAGCTGTGGGCACCGGAGTTGGCGCTTTCCACCGACTGGTGCGTCTCGCAGGGGCAACTGGGCGGGCAACAAATCGTGCAGCACGTTGACAAAGCCAAATGGAAAAGCAAAACCGTCTTTAAAGACACGGTGATCGACATGGAGCGCTACAAAGGCAACGTCGATACGCTGAAAATTGTCGATAACGATATTCGCTACAAGGCAGACAGCTTCGTCTTTAACGTGGCGGGCGCGCCGGAAGGGGTGAAACAATTTAGCGGTATTTCACGCCCTGAATCGTGGGGACGCTGGTCCAATGCGCAGCTCAGTGAAGAGGTAAAAATCGAATACAAAGCGCCATTGCCGAAAAAATTCGATCTGGTCATCACTGCCAAAGCCTATGGCAATAACGCCAATCGCCCAATCCCCGTACGCGTTGGCAATGAGGAACAGACGCTGGTGCTAAGCCATGATATCAGCACCACTACCTTACATTTTGATAATCCGGCGGATGCCGATACGCTGGTGATTATCCCACCCGATCCGGTCGCTACCAACGAGGGTAATATTCTCGGCCACTCGCCGCGTAAGCTGGGGATCGGGATGGTTGAAATCAAAGTGGTGGCAGCTCAGGGGTAAAAAAAACAGCGCCCAACACAACTCCGGGCGCTGCATGGCAACCTTATTCCAGACTGTTCACCGCCTGACGCATTCCCTGCACCAGAATCATTTCCAGGTTGGCTGTCACCTGCTCTGCAAGGCCTGGCAGCAACGTCAGATCTTCCCCCCAGTGCGCGGCATCGCCGAGCACGGTATCCACCAATTCACGCAGCGTCAGGTCATTGCCGACTCGCGGCCACAGGCTGGCATACAGATTTATCCACTGCTCGTCGTCCTGCAATGGATAGCTTTCCCCGGTCCGTTCGCCGCGATAAAACGCCAACAGCGCGGCCAGAGCAAAGGTTAAGCGTACAGGCCAACATCCATTTTGCTGGCCCGCCAGCAGCTGCGGCAATATACGGGTGCGGAATTTGGTCATGCCGTTAAGCGCGATGGAAAGTAACTGATGGCGAATGTAGGGGTTCTGAAAACGCCCGCTCACCGCACCGGCAAATTCGCGCAGTTCATCGGCATCGAGATCCAATACTGGAATGATTTCTTCACCAATCGCTCGCTCAACATAATGGCGGACATCAGCATCCTGCATCGCTTCGCCAACGGTCTCCAGCCCGCACAGCCAGGCAACCGGCACCAGCGCCGTATGCGCGCCGTTCAGAATCGCGACCTTACGTTCCTTGTACGGCTTGATATCGCTCACCACCCGGATATTCAGCGGGCATTGCGCCAGTTTTAACTCTTCGGCCAACCATGCCGGTCCCTGGATCACGAACAGATAAAAGTGTTCCGCGGTATCGAGAAACGCATCGTGATAGCCAAGCGTAGCTTCCAGCGCGGCGGCTTCTTCACGCGGGTAGCCAGTAACAATGCGGTCGACCAGCGTGGAACAGAAGGTGTTCGCCGTTTCCACCCAGTCGGCAAACGCCGGAGGAAGGTGCCACTCCTGCGCATACCGCAGCACCAGCGTTTTGAGCGACTCACCGTTATAGTCGATTAGCTCGCACGGGATAATCACCCAGCCCTTATCCACCGCCCCCGCAAAATGGTTAAAGCGCTCCAGCAGCAGTCGCGTCAGTTTGGCCGGAAAACTCACCGGCGGGGCATCATCCACACTGTCCCCCGCGTGATAGCTAATCCCGGCTTCAGTGGTGTTCGAAAACACAAAGCGGATATCCGCATTGTGCGCTAACGCCAGATATTCGGCGAAATCCTTGTACGGGTTGATTTCGTTATTCACCGAACGAATCAGCCGCGCCTCGCTTACCGCCTCGCCCTGCTCGTTCAACCCACGAATAAGCGTGGTATATAACCCATCCTGAGCGTTGAGCGACGGCGGAAAATCGGTATTAATCGGGCGAACAATGGTCACGCCAGCATTGAGATCCGTTTTCTCATTAAGGATATCCAGTTGCCAGTCAACAAACGCCCGCAGAAAATTACCTTCACCAAACTGGATCACGCGCGTAGGGTAGCTGGCCCCCGGAAAATCACGTCGATTCAATGTTTTCATCACTCTTATCCTCTCAGAACGTGATCACGCCTTTAATCAGTTCCCGGTTGTTAATCACGTCCCGCTCGTAGATCTCTGCAAGCTGGGCAAACGCGTAACGGTGCGTGAGCATCATGTCGGCGGTCAGTTTGCCTGCCGACATCAGGCGCCCCACCTTGGCGAAATCTTCCGGGGTCGCGTTGCGACTGCCCATCATGGTGGTTTCTTTTTTATGGAACTCAGGATCGGAGAACTGTAAATCGCCTTTGAACAGCCCAACGAAAACGATGCTGCCGCCATGGCGAATCAAATTCACTGTGTTGTTCATCGCATGCTGATTCCCCGTAGCATCAATGACCTTTTGCGCCAACGAGCCGCCAAACTGAGCGCGCAATTGCGCATCAAAATCCTCAGCGGATGGATCGATAACCGGAAGACCCAGTCGGGAAGCCACATGCTCCCGACGCGCGGGGCTGGTATCCGCCACCACCACCTGTGCGCCATCGGCTTTGGCAATCGCCGCCGCGCCCAGACCAATCGGACCGGCACCGACCACCAGCACCTGCTCACCCGGCGCTACCGCCGCCCGACGTACCGCATGTGCGCTGATGGCATAAGGCTCAATCAACGCCGCCGCCTGCGGGTCAATGCCCTGCGCATCCAGCAGGTTGGTCACCGGCACGGACAAGTATTCGCTAAAGCCGCCATCCTGGTGCACGCCAATCACTGAAATATTCTCACAACAGTTGGTGCGCCCGCTCAGGCACGCCGGACACTGCTGACAGGCCACGTAAGGAATAACCGCCACCTGCTGGCCATTTTTCAGATTTTGTATATTTTTGCCCAACCCGACAATTTCCCCACATATTTCATGGCCTAATACACGTGGATAGCTGAAAAAAGGCTGATTGCCCCCCCAGGCATGAATATCGGTGCCACAAATACCCACCGACTTAATTTTTATTAATGCTTCGCCCTCACCTGGAATAGGTATTTCACGCTCTTTCCAGACTAATTTTTTAGGTTCCTGGCAAATCAACGTATTCATCGTAGACATGATTCTGCTCTCCTGTTTTTTGTTACCTCAGATATCAACGAAAATAAAAAAAACCGAAGAAAGCGGAAACGTAATCTGTGAATTTCAGCGCATAAAAATGTTTTAAATCGGGTTTTAATAGCCAAAAAGGAGACGCCATGAGCCGTTCACAGAACTTACGCCACAATGTGATTAACCAAATAATCGATGATATGGCGCGGGGTCATATCCCTTCCCCACTTCCGTCGCAAAGCGCGCTGGCGGAGATGTACAACATCAGCCGCACCACCGTGCGCCATATGCTGAGCCACTTAGGCGAATGCGGCGTACTAACGCAGGTCGGCAGCCACTATGTCATCGTGCGTAAACCTGACCATGACGACGGTTTTGCCTGCACCACCGCCTCCATGACCGAGCAAAACCGGATCTTCGAGCAGGCTTTTTTCACCATGATCAACCAGCGCCAACTGCGCGCAGGCGAGAGTTTCTCCGAACTGCAGCTTGCCAGAGCCGCAGGCGTCAGTCCGGTAGTTGTGCGCGAATATCTTTTAAAATTCGAACGTTACAACCTGATTAAAAACGAAAAACGCGGTCAGTGGAGCATGAAGCAGTTCGATCAGGCCTATGCGGAACAGCTGTTTGAACTCAGAGAAATGCTGGAAACCCATTCTTTGCAGCATTTCCTCAATCTGCCCGATGATGACCCGCGCTGGCTGCAGGCAAAAATGCTGTTGGAGCGCCATCGCATCCTGCGCGACAGCATCGGCAGCAGCTTTCGTATGTTCTCGCAGTTAGACCGTGAGTTTCATGCTTTACTGCTCTCCGCTGCTGATAATATATTTTTTAATCAATCACTTGAAATCATCTCTGTGATTTTCCACTTCCACTATCAGTGGGATGAAAGCGATCTTAAACAGCGCAATATCATTGCCATCGATGAGCATATGACCATCCTCAGCGCGCTAATTTGCCGCAGCGATCTGGATGCGATCCTCGCACTTCGGAACCATCTTGAAACGGCAAAACAGTCAATGCTGCGCTCTATCCAGCAAAACAATCGAAAAAATTAAAAGCAGATTAAAAACACAAAATTGCAAAATACCCCACAATCTTATTATCAACTCATATTGAGTAATTTACTCCCTCTTACACTCGGGGTGTCTGCTAAACAAATCTTTCTATTTTATTAGCAAAAGAACATCACAATAGGAGTCAACATGGCTATTACAATCAAGGATATAATCGTTAAAGATATCCGTTTCCCTACTTCCAGGAACCTAGATGGTTCTGATGCAATGAATGCAATATCCGACTATTCCGCGACTTATGTCACATTAATTACCGACCACACAGAAAATTTAAAAGGGTATGGTCTGACTTTTACTATTGGTCGCGGCAACGATTTGTGTGTAAGCGCAGTAAAATCTTTAGCTGAACTATTTGTTATTGGCCGTTCTCTGGAAGACATTACGGATAACTTCGGCCAATTCTGGCATGAACTTGTTTCTGGTGATTGCCAGTTACGCTGGGTTGGCCCAGAAAAAGGTGTTATCCATCTGGCCACCGCGGCAATTATTAACGCATTGTGGGATCTCTGGGCGCGTTCGCAAAATAAAACCGTATGGAAAATGCTGGTTGACATGTCACCGGAAGAGCTGGTTCGCTGCATTGACTTTACCTACATCAAGGATGTTCTGACGCCAGAAGAAGCCATCACATTATTGCGTAGAGTTGAAACAGGTAAAGCACAGCGTGAAAGAGAAATGTTGGAAACGGGATTCCCTGGTTACACAACGGCCGCAGGCTGGCTTGGGTATTCAGAAGAAAAAATGCGTCAGCTTGCCCGCCAGGCCGTGGCTGACGGCTGGACTCATCTGAAGCAAAAAGTCGGTGCAGATCTCGAGCAGGACATTCGCCGGGCGACTATCCTGCGTGAAGAGCTGGGTTGGGAACGCAAACTGATGATGGATGCCAACCAAATATGGGGCGTTGATGAAGCCATTACGGCGATGCGCAAACTCGCTAAATTTGATCCGCTATGGATCGAAGAGCCTACCAGCCCTGACGACATTCTCGGTCACGCGGCAATAAAAGCACGAATTGGCGACATTGGCATTGCCACCGGTGAACATGCCCATAACCGGGTAATGTTTAAACAATTCTTCCAGTCAGGCGCAATGGATTTTTGCCAGTTAGACCCTGCCCGTTTGGGCGGTTTAAACGAAGTACTCGCAGTCGTATTAATGGCGGCGAAGTTTGGCATACCGGTATGCCCCCATGGCGGAGGCGTCGGTCTGTGTCAGTATTCATTGAATATTGTTTTATTTGACTATATCGCCGTATCAGCATCACTGAAAAACAGAGTTTTAGAATATGTTGATCACTTACACGAGAATTTCGAAGAGCCGCTGGTGATAAAACGTGGACGATATTATCCACTGCTGCAACCTGGCTATGGTGTAAAGATGAAACCAGATACACTAACACGTTATTCATGGCCTGATGGCCAGGAATGGTTGAGTTAACATACATACTAAACAGGTATGTCATAAAATACCTGTTTAAAAGTTCTTGCATAATATTTCCTACTCTCTTTCATCGTTTTTATGATGAGAGATAACAGTAGCTTTCCACCATTTGATTGGAAGCATATTTATGAGTCATAGTGATAATGAAAAGATTGTCAATTCGGCAGTTAAAAAGTCAATTATACGGCTTTTACCCTTTTTGGCACTCATGTATGTCATGGCTTATCTGGATCGCGCCAACATTGGTTTTGCAAAAGAGGCATTCCAGATTGATACCGGGCTGAGTAATGCAGCATATGCTTTGGGCGCCGGGGTCTTTTTTATAGGTTATGCACTATTTGAAGTTCCCAGCAATATATTCTTATATAAAGTGGGTGCACGTTTATGGCTTTCCCGCATCATGGTAACATGGGGGCTTATTTCTGCTGCAATGATGTTTGCCCATGATGAGAAAACATTTATTATCTTGCGTTTTCTTCTCGGAGCCTCTGAAGCAGGATTTATGCCCGGTGTAATGTTATATCTGACGTTTTGGTTCCCGCTTAATATCAGGGCAAAAGTGGCAGGTTATTTCTGGTTTGGGCCGCCGATCGCATTTATTCTCGGAGGACCGGTATCCGGTGGATTATTAACTATCCATGATTTATGGGGATTACATAACTGGCAATTAATGTTTTTGGTTGAAGGATTACTCGCCGCACTTGTTGGGGTTGTCGCATTTTTCTATCTTGATGATAAGCCATCAGATAAACGCTGCACATTCCTGACCGTGCATGAGAAACAGGCGCTTAGCGTCATTATGGAAAAAGAAGAGCACACAAAAGCAAGCCATGGCCCGCAGGGGATCCTGAAAGCACTGTGCGATCCCAGAGTGCTGTATCTGTGTCTGATCTGCTTCACCATTCAGGTTGGTTCTTACGGTATTGCTTTCTTCCTACCGTCCCAAGTCGCTGCATTATCAGGGCAAGGCGTTGGCTTCGTCGTTGGAGTTTTATCCGGTATCCCGTGGTTATGTGCACTTTTTGCCGCGTGGTATATCCCACATCTTTCCACAAAGCTGAAAGAACGCCGCTGGATAAGTACGATTACACTGCTCTTCGGTGGTCTTGGCGTTGCATTATCTGGCATGCTTGCAGGTTCGCCGTTCTGGGCCTTCATCGCACTTTGCGTTGGCTGCGCAGGCTTGCTGGCCGTCCAGCCTATATACTGGACTTTCCCAACCAGCTATCTCAGTGGTGCTGCGGCAGCATCGGGTATAGCGCTCATTAACTCTCTAGGCAATCTTGGCGGATTCGTGGCCCCTAACATTCGAGTATGGGCTGAGAATGCGTTTGATTCGAATATTGCTGGGCTTTACCTGCTGGGCGGCATTGCGATTATCGGCGCCATTATGCTTGCCGGGATATTCCGCATTGGTATACGTCGTGATTTGGACAGCCCTGCGCCAGAAAAGAGCCACGCTAAGGGCTCCTCTGACTCTACAACGACGGCAACATCCGCTTCCATAGACTGATACACATACTGTTATTCATCTCATAAAAAGCGCCCTCAAATTGAGGGCGCAATCATTTAGAACGTTTCCCAGTTATCCCCGGCATCGGTTACCGCAGCTTTACGCGGCTGGACCGTTGAAACCGGTTTTGCGGCGGCAACGTCGCGCGCGCGCTGTTGGTCATGCTGAATACGGAACACGGCAACGGCCTGGGTCAGGCGGCTGGCCTGCTCTTCCAGTGCCGCGGCGGCAGCGGCGGATTCTTCCACCAGCGAGGCATTCTGCTGCGTCACGCGATCCATCTCTGCAACGGCCAGGCCCACCTGGTCGATGCCGCGGCTCTGCTCATCAGAGGCGGAGGCAATTTCACCCATGATATCGGTCACGCGGGTTACCGCATTGACGATCTCATCCATGGTTTCACCGGCGCTTTCCACCAGCGTTGAACCCACATCCACACGGCTGACCGAGTCTTCAATCAGGCTCTTGATCTCGCGCGCGGCCTGCGCACTTCGCTGGGCCAGGTTACGAACCTCACCCGCAACCACCGCAAAACCACGCCCCTGCTCGCCCGCACGCGCGGCTTCTACTGCGGCGTTGAGCGCCAGAATGTTGGTCTGGAAGGCAATCCCGTCGATAACGCTAATAATATCGGCGATTTTCTGCGAACTGGAAGCGATGTCGCGCATGGTTTGCACCACGTTATCAACCACTTTACCGCCTTTCTGCGCGGTTTCCGAAGCGCTCAGCGCCAGATGGCTGGCCTGACGCGCGTTTTCGGCGTTCTGCTTCACGGTCGCCGTCAGCTGTTCCATGCTGGCCGCCGTTTCTTCCAGAGAAGCCGCCTGCTGCTCGGTACGCGAGGAGAGATCGTTGTTGCCCATCGCAATCTCGCTGGCGCCGCTGTAAATCGCGTTGGCACCGTTACGCACGTCACCCACGGTGTTCATCAGTTCACCCTGCATGTGGCGCAGGCTTTCCGCCAGCTGTCCAATCTCGTTGGATCCTTCCACCTCAATACGCTTCACCAAATCACCGCTGGCGATATGACGAATGCTTTCAATCAGGCGGTTCATCGGAGAGATCAGCGTCAGTTTGATACCAAACCAAACCGCAACGATAGCGGCCAGCACGGTAATCAGTACACATGCCAGCACCCACATTGCCTGGCTATAGGAAGCGTTATTGTCCTCAACCGCGATGTCATACAGGCGATCGTTCTGCTGCATGTAACTCATGTACTGCTTCTCAAAACCGTCCTGATAGCTCTGCGTCGGTTGATCGAAAAACGCGTTGATCTTGCCTTCACCCAGTAACTGGATCAGCTCCGCCAGCGCACCGTGATAGATGTCATAGGTGCGGTTGATCTCCTGGAACGCGGCTTCGCTTTGACGCGGATCGCGCGGGAGCGACTCGTAAATCGCCCAGTTTTTTTCGGTCAGCTTCAGGGCATTACTCGCCACCTGCATCAGTTCTGCAACGGTCGCGCCGCTGCCGATATTGCTCTGATCCATCATGTAGCGAATACCCGCCCGGTTCAGGGTATTACGCGTTTGCAGCAGTTCAACCCAGGTAGCGTTCAGCGCAGACTGCTGCTGGCGAATGGTTTGCAGAACGGTAAAGTTCTCTTTGTCATTCTTCAGTGAGTTAAAAAACAAGCCGCCTGAGGCGAGCTGTAAAAGGCCAAATAGCGCCAATACCAGCAGTAAGCTGGTAACAATCTTCATTCGTTTTAACATGTTTTCTCTTTCCGCTAGACAGATGTCAGAATTTTCGGCCTGGAAAGGGAAAACTTTATGGAATTCGTGCTAACTGAATCGATCTCATCATCGAAGATTCGTCGATCCACGCAGCCCGTTAAGGATCTCAATGGGATTATTAGTGATCTCAATCACATAATTACCTTCACTCATCGGTACTGTGAACCGCTCACTGACACTTGAGACCGCTTAAGCTGACATACAACCGCTCACTTATTTACTTTACTTTACGCGCGTAATTCTCTGGCAAGATCCCTCCAACATAGCAGTCAATTTACCTCCTCAAACACAAGATCAAACCCACGCGGCTTCGGCCAATTATTAATTAGATACCAGGCTTTACTATGGATACGAAAAAGATATTCAAGCACATACCCTGGGTGATTCTCGGAATCATCGGTGCATTCTGCCTCTCGGTAGTGGCATTACGTCGGGGTGAGCACATTAGTGCCCTGTGGATCGTGGTCGCCTCAGTTTCTGTTTATCTGGTGGCCTATCGTTACTACAGTCTGTACATCGCCCAGAAAGTGATGAAACTTGACCCGACGCGCGCCACGCCGGCGGTCATCAACAATGATGGTCTGAACTACGTTCCGACTAACCGTAACGTATTGTTTGGCCACCACTTTGCCGCTATCGCAGGTGCAGGTCCGCTGGTTGGACCGGTACTGGCCGCGCAGATGGGCTACCTGCCCGGAACGTTATGGCTGCTGGCAGGCGTGGTACTGGCCGGTGCGGTACAGGACTTCATGGTGCTGTTTATCTCTTCCCGCCGTAACGGCGCATCTCTCGGCGAGATGATCAAAGAAGAGATGGGCCCAATCCCGGGAACCATTGCTCTGTTCGGCTGCTTCTTAATCATGATCATCATCCTGGCGGTACTGGCGCTGATCGTGGTGAAAGCGCTGGCGGAAAGCCCATGGGGTGTGTTCACCGTCTGCTCAACCGTACCGATTGCGCTATTCATGGGGATCTACATGCGATTCCTGCGCCCAGGACGTGTGGGTGAAGTGTCGGTAATTGGTATTGTGCTGCTGGTGGCTTCCATCTACTTCGGCGGCGTGATTGCGCACGACCCGTACTGGGGTCCGGCGCTGACCTTTAAAGACACCACCATTACCTTTACCCTGATTGGTTACGCGTTTATCTCTGCGCTGCTGCCGGTATGGCTGATCCTCGCCCCGCGCGACTATCTGGCGACCTTCCTGAAAATCGGCGTTATCGTCGGTCTGGCGGTGGGGATTGTTATCCTCAATCCGGAACTGAAAATGCCGGCGATGACGCAGTACGTTGATGGTACTGGCCCGCTGTGGAAAGGCGCTCTGTTCCCGTTCCTGTTTATTACCATCGCCTGTGGTGCGGTATCTGGCTTCCACGCGTTGATTGCTTCCGGTACCACGCCGAAGCTGCTGGCTTGTGAAACCGATGCGCGCTTTATCGGTTACGGCGCGATGCTGATGGAATCCTTCGTGGCGATTATGGCGCTGGTTGCTGCGTCTATCATCGAACCGGGTCTGTACTTCGCGATGAACACCCCGCCTGCGGGCCTTGGCATCACCATGCCGAACCTGCATGAAATGAGCGGCGAAAACGCACCGCTGATTATGGCGCAGCTGAAAGATGTTACCGCACATGCGGCAGCGACCGTCAGCTCCTGGGGCTTCGTGATTTCGCCTGAGCAGATCCTGCAGACCGCGAAAGACATCGGTGAACCGTCCGTTCTGAACCGCGCAGGTGGCGCACCGACGCTGGCCGTGGGTATCGCTCACGTGTTCCACAAAGTGCTGCCGATGGCGGATATGGGCTTCTGGTATCACTTCGGTATTCTGTTTGAAGCGCTGTTCATCCTGACCGCACTGGATGCAGGTACCCGTTCTGGCCGCTTTATGCTGCAGGATTTACTGGGTAACTTCGTCCCGTTCCTGAAGAAAACCGACTCACTGGTGGCGGGCATCATCGGTACTGCGGGCTGCGTAGGCCTGTGGGGTTACCTGCTGTATCAAGGCGTTGTTGACCCGCTGGGCGGCGTGAAGAGCCTGTGGCCGCTGTTTGGTATCTCTAACCAGATGCTGGCTGCCGTGGCGCTGGTTCTCGGCACTGTGGTGCTGGTTAAAATGCAGCGCACCAAATACATCTGGGTTACCGTGGTTCCGGCAGTATGGCTGCTTATCTGCACCACCTGGGCGCTGGGTCTGAAACTGTTCAGCACCAACCCGCAGATGGAAGGCTTCTTCTTTATGGCGAATCAGTACAAAGAGAAGATTGCTAACGGCGGCGAACTGACCGCTCAGCAGATTGCCAACATGAACCATATCGTCATCAACAACTACACCAACGCAGGTCTGAGTATTCTGTTCCTGGTGGTGGTGTACAGCATCATTTTCTACGGGTTCCGTACCTGGCAGAAAGCCCGCGCCATCAACGGTCGCTCTGATAAAGAGACGCCGTATGTACCGGTGCCGGAAGGCGGCGTGAAGACCTCTTCACACCACTAAGATGTATTCAGCCCCGCTCCGGCGGGGCTTTTCGCTTATCAGGATTGTTTATGTTTGGTACTTTAGGGCAAGCTAAAAAATATCTCGGTCAGGCAGCGAAGATGCTGATTGGCATTCCGGACTACGACAACTACGTCGAGCACATGAAGACCAACCATCCCGATAAGCCGTACATGACCTACGAAGAATTCTTCCGCGAGCGCCAGGAAGCCCGCTACGGTAGCGGCGGAAGCAGTTGCTGTTAGAAGGAGAAGTGAATGACCCCGATTGCAGTTACCCTACTCACCGGTTTTCTTGGCGCAGGTAAAACCACCCTGCTACGCCATATTCTCAACGAGCAGCACGGTTACAAGATTGCCGTTATCGAAAACGAATTCGGTGAAGTCTCGGTGGACGATCAGCTTATTGGCGACCGCGCCACGCAGATCAAAACCCTGACCAACGGCTGCATTTGCTGTACCCGCTCCAGTGAGCTGGAAGATGCGCTGTTAGATCTGCTCGACAACCTCGACAAAGGCACCATCAGTTTTGACCGTCTGGTGATCGAGTGCACCGGCATGGCCGACCCCGGCCCGATTATCCAGACCTTTTTCTCCCATGAAGTGATTTGCGAACGCTATCTGCTGGACGGCGTAATTGCGCTGGTTGACGCGGTGCATGCCGACGAGCAGATGAACCAGTTCACCATCGCCCAGTCGCAGGTAGGCTATGCTGACCGCATCCTGCTGACCAAAACCGACGTTGCAGGTGAAAGCGAGAAACTACGTGAACGCCTGGCGCGCATTAACGCCCGTGCGCCGATTTACACCGTCACGCATGGCGACATCGACCTTTCGCTGCTGTTCGATACCAACGGTTTTATGCTGGAAGAGAACGTGGTCAGCGCCAAACCGCGCTTCCACTTTATCGCCGACAAGCAAAACGATATTTCCTCGATCGTCGTTGAACTGGATTACCCGGTGAACATCAGCGACGTGTCGCGGGTAATGGAAAATCTGCTGCTTGAATCCGCCGAGAAACTGCTGCGCTACAAAGGCATGCTGTGGATTGACGGCGAGCCAAACCGCCTGCTGTTCCAGGGCGTCCAGCGCCTGTACAGCGCCGACTGGGACCGCCCGTGGGGTGACGAAACGCCGCACAGCCTGCTGGTGTTTATCGGTATTAACCTGCCGGAAGATGAGATCAGAGCTGCGTTTGCGGGATTGAAGAAGTAATCCTCTGCTTATTTGCCCGGCGGCGCGATGTGGCCGGGCCTGGAAATCCCGCGCCTTGTAGGCCGGATAAGGCGTAGCCGCCATCCGGCACTCACTACCCCAGTATAAGGTTATTTCTTGTTTTGCTCTCTCAGCATAGCCTCGCGCAAAATAGCATTCAGCCGTGTCTGGTAACCCTTTCCAGGGCGTTTCAACCATTCCATTACGTCAGCATCAATACGCACCGATGCCTGCGTTTTCAACGGACGGAAAAACTTACCGCGATTAGCCTCTGACCACTGCTCATCTTCGGTCACGGGAATGTCACTATAATCAATATCATCATCCGGTTTATTCGCCAGCGCCTTCAGTTCAGCCTCATGCTGAGCACTCAGCGCGGATACGCTGCCGCGTTTATGTTTAACCATGCTCATAACGATTCCTCTCTTTACTGTCTGCCTTTCTGGCACTGATGATACGAATGACTTCAACGCCACTTTCAAACCTAACGCTATGGGCAACCAGAATGACCACCACACCATACATCATCCCTATGGTCTGCCACCGATACTCACCGTTCTCATAACGATCCTGTCTGGACAAATGCCGGGGATCATCAAAAACCAATACCGCGTCCTCAAAGCAAACGCCATGTTTACGGTGGTTACTTTGTGCCTTGTTTGCATCCCATTCAAACTCCATTGGCATGTATTTCATCCCTAATTGTATATACAAAAAAGTATATACAATCATCTTACGATTATACCTGGATTGTTGGAAATAGCTTCACAATTTGCGTATTCGAGATAAAGGAAAATTGACCAGGAGAGTAGGCCGGATAAGGCGAAGCCGCCATCCGGCATGGGTTTAGCGATGATACGCAGCCACAAAAGTCACTTGATTTCTGGGCCAGAAGAAACACGGATACCCACAACGTGCTCCATCACCATTACCCGCAATCAGGTTCCAGTGTTACCACTACTCAAAGTAATCCATATCGAGCTTTGGCAACTTGAGTAAACGTGAGGATACGCCAATATCATTATCAATCATCAGATGCACCAGCCTGTCGCCATCCACCAGCACCAGACCTTCGACTTTGTTAGCATAGTCTCTGGCATGCGCCGTAAAGCCAGAGGTGGTAATAAAGACACCACGTTTCACTTTTTGCTCAGGCAATGCACCATAAAAGCCTCTGACTTCAGCGCTCCCAACGGTACATTTCCAGCGTTTGGCCTGAACGTAGACTTTTTCCAGCCCAAGCTTATCGAGAGAGATAATACCGTCAATGCCGCCATCGCCGGTTCCCCCGACGCGCTGCAAATCACCGCGATGACCGCCATATCCCAGACGGTGCAGCACATCTAACACAATCACTTCAAAACGCGCGGGCGAAACCTGAAGCAGATTCTCCAGCAGTTCTTCGGCAACAGATTCACGAATCTCATTGAGCGCTTGCTCCAGGCGATCGTCCGGGCTGCTTCGGGCAAGCTCACCCTCCTCAATCGATTCTGGCTGTGGATCTAACGCCACCGCATCCGCCTGCTTACTGAGCTTCACACCGTTAAAATCAAAAGCAAAATGACTCACTTCTTGCTCGGTCATCGACTGCGGATGCGAGGCAACCCAGCTCATTCCCGCGGGTGTTAAACACCATTTCCCCCGGGATAGACTCTGCGATAACCCGGCACGTTTGAGGCGATCGTGCGCCCAGCCGGTGCGGTTCTGGTACGTCAATTGCCCACTGGTAATCGTTTCAGCACGCTGCTGCTCATCTAGCCCAAGCATTTCGGCTGCGGCTTCACGCACCTCTCTGACCAAAGCGCCCTCGGGTCGAGTTGCCAGGAAACGCAACACTGGTTCAATAAATTTGTCATATGTTGGAACAGCCATAAATCCATCCCTGTATTGATACAAATCAGATAACCTTCTCAGGAACTATATTCCTCAATAACACATTAAGAAAGAATCGGTTACTCTCTTATCGTTCATTGATTGAACGGAACATGAAGGCTACCATGAAGCCTGATAGCTCCCATTATGATTTGGGGTAATAGATTCATCCCCCGCTCAGGAACCGGATAGATAAAAATGAACAAATCTAACTTCGACTTTCTCAAAGGCGTCAACGACTTCATTTACGCCATCGCCTGCGCGGCGGAAAACAACTATCCGGACGATCCTAATACCACTCTGATAAAAATGCGCATGTTTGGCGAAGCCACCGCGAAACATCTCGGCCAGTTGCTGGATATACCCGCCTGCGAAAACCAACATGACCTGCTGCGCGAACTGGGCAAGATTGCGTTTATTGATGACAGCATCCTTTCTGTTTTCCATAAGCTGCGCCGTATCGGTAACCTGGCCGTCCACGAATTTCATAACGATCTGGACGATGCCCAGATGTGCCTGCGGCTCGGGTTCCGCCTCAGCGTCTGGTACTACCGACTGGTGACCAAAGATTACGATTTCCCGGTACCGATGTTTGTTCTGCCAGAACATGGTGAGAATCTTTATCACCAGGAAGTGCTGACGCTGAAACAACAGCTGGAACGTCAGGCGCAAGAGAAAGTGCAAAGCCAGGCCGAGCTGGAAGCTCAGCAGCAAAGACTGGTTGCGCTCAACGGCTACATTGCCATCCTTGAGGGCAAACAGCAGGAAACCGAAGCCCAGACCAAAGCACGTCTGGCTGCGCTGGAGGCTCAGCTTGCGGCAAAAGATGCCGAACTGGCGAAGCAAACCGAACAGGAACGTAAGGCCTATCACAAAGAGATCACCGATCAGGCTATTAAGCGCACGCTGAATCTCAGCGAAGAAGAGAGTCGCTTCCTGATTGACGCCCAGTTGCGCAAAGCGGGCTGGCAGGCCGATAGCAAAACGCTGCGATTTGCCAAAGGCGCTCGCCCGGAACCCGGTGTTAATAAAGCGATTGCCGAATGGCCGACGGGCACAGATGAAACGGGTAAAACAGGCTTTGCCGATTACGTGCTGTTCGTTGGCCTGAAGCCCATCGCGGTCGTTGAAGCGAAACGCAAAAATACCGATGTCTTCAGCAAGCTCAACGAGTCTTACCGCTACAGCAAATACTTCGATAACGCCTTCTTACGCGACACGCTGCTGGAGCACTACGCTCCCGACGACGTACATGAAGCCGTGCCGGAATATGAAATCAGCTGGCAGGACACCAGCGGTCAGCAGCGCTTTAAAATCCCCTTCTGCTACTCCACCAACGGGCGCGAATACCGCGCGGCGATGAAGACCAAAAGCGGTATCTGGTATCGCGATGTCCGCCACACCACCAATATGTCGAAAGCGCTGCCGGAATGGCATCGCCCGGAAGAGCTGCTGGCTATGCTGGGCAGCGATCCGCAGAGACAAAACCAGTGGTTTGCTGAAAACCCCGGAATGAGCGAGCTGGGCCTGCGCTATTACCAGGAAGATGCCGTCCGCGCGGTGGAACAGGCTATCGTAAACGGTCAGCAACACATCCTGCTGGCAATGGCGACCGGTACCGGTAAAACCCGTACCGCCATCGCCCTGATGTTCCGCCTGATCCAGTCGCAGCGTTTCAAACGCGTCTTGTTCCTGGTTGATCGTCGCTCGCTCGGCGAGCAGGCGCTGGGGGCGTTTGAAGACACGCGCATTAACGGCGACACCTTTAACAGCATTTTTGATATCAAAGGCTTGACCGACAAATTCCCGGAAGACAGCACCAAAATCCACGTCGCCACGGTGCAGTCGCTGGTCAAACGCACGCTGCAATCCGATGAACCGATGCCGGTTGGCCGCTACGACTGTATCGTGGTCGATGAAGCGCACCGCGGCTACATTCTCGATAAAGAGCAGACCGAAGGCGAGCTGCAGTTCCGCAGCCAGCTAGATTACGTTTCCGCCTATCGTCGTATTCTCGATCATTTCGACGCGGTAAAAATTGCCCTGACCGCCACGCCAGCCCTGCACACGGTGGATATTTTCGGCGAGCCGGTTTACCGCTACACCTACCGTACGGCGGTGATCGACGGTTACCTGATCGACCAGGATCCGCCCATTCAGATCGTCACCCGCAACGCGCAGGATGGGGTCTATCTTTCCGAGGGTGAACAGGTGGAACGTCTGAACCCGCAGGGCGAGCTGATCAACGACACGCTGGCCGACGATCAGGATTTTGAGGTCGCCGATTTTAACCGTGGCCTGGTGATCCCGGCGTTTAACCGCGCGGTATGCGGCGAGCTTACCAAATACCTGGATCCCACCGGGCAACAAAAAACGCTGGTGTTCTGCGTCACCAACGCCCATGCCGACATGGTGGTGGACGAGCTGCGCACCGCGTTTAAGAAAAAGTACCCGCAGTTGGAACACGACGCGATCATCAAGATCACTGGTGATGCCGATAAAGACGCGAAGAAAGTGCAAAGCATGATCGTCCGTTTCAACAAAGAGCGGCTGCCCAATATTGTGGTCACCGTCGACCTGCTGACCACCGGCGTGGATATTCCGTCTATCTGTAATATTGTGTTCCTGCGCAAAGTCAAAAGCCGCATTCTCTACGAGCAGATGAAGGGGCGCGCCACACGTCTGTGCCCGTCAGTAGGAAAAACCAGCTTTAAGATTTTCGACTGCGTGGATATCTACAGCTCGCTGGAAAGCGTCGATACCATGCGCCCGGTGGTTGTGCGTCCGCAGGTTGAGTTGCAAACGCTGGTCAATGAAATTACCGACTCAGAAACCTACAAAACCATTGAAGCGGATGGCCGAAGCTTCGCCGAACACAGTCATGAGCAGTTAGTCGCCAAGCTGCAGCGGATTATCGGCCTCGCCACCTTTAACCGCGACCGTAGCGAAGCGGTGGATAAGCAGGTTCGCCGTCTGAACGAACTGTGCCTGGATGCCGCGGGCGTTAACTTCGGCGGTCTGGCCTCGCGCCTGCGGGAAAAAGGGCCGCACTGGAGCGCCGAGATTTTCAATAAGCTTCCGGGTTTTATCGCCCGCCTCGAAAGGCTGAAAACCGATATCAACGCCCTGCGTGATGCGCCGATCTTCCTCGATATTGACGATGAGGTGGTGAGCGTCAAATCGCTGTACGGCGATTACAACACGCCGCAGGATTTCCTCGAAGCGTTCGATGCGCTGGTGCAGCATGCCCCTAACGCCCAGCCCGCGCTGCAGGCTGTGATCAATCGCCCGCGCGACCTCACCCGTAAAGGGCTGGTGGAATTGCAGGAGTGGTTTGACCGCCAGCATTTTGAAGAGTCGTCCCTGCGCAGCGCGTGGAAAGCGACGCGCAACGAAGATATTGCCGCCCGCCTGATCGGCCACATCCGCCGCGCGGCGGTGGGCGATGCGCTCAAACCGTTCGACGAGCGTGTCGACCACGCGCTGGCGCGTATTAAAGGCGAGAACGACTGGAGCGACGAACAGCTAAGCTGGCTCGACCGTTTAGCGCAGGCGCTAAAAGAGAAAGTGGTGCTCGACGACGACGTGTTCAAAACCGGCAATTTCCACCGTCGCGGCGGTAAGCCAATGTTACAGCGCACCTTTGATGACAACCTCGACAACGTGCTGGATAAGTTCAGCGATTACATCTGGGACGAACTGGCTTAAGAGGGTATCATCCCCGTTTTCGCCGGATGGCGGCGATGCCTTATCCGGTCTACACGTAACCCTGTAGGCCTGATAAGCGAAGCGCCATCAGGCATCTGAAATGCTCAATCACTTTTGCGACCCACAATGGTGGTCGCCATGTCAAATGGGATCTTCAATGAACAATAACGATCTGGTCGCCAAACTGTGGAAACTGTGCGACAACCTGCGCGACGGCGGCGTCTCCTATCAAAACTACGTCAATGAACTCGCCTCGCTGCTGTTTTTGAAAATGTGCAAAGAGACCGGCCAGGAAGCGGACTACCTGCCGGAAGGCTACCGCTGGGATGACCTGAAATCGCGCATTGGCCAGGAGCAGTTGCAGTTTTACCGCAACCTGCTGGTGCATCTGGGCGCGGACGAGAAAAAGCTGGTGCAGGCGGTGTTCCAGAACGTCAACACCACCATCACCCAACCAAAGCAACTGACCGAGCTGGTGAGCAGTATGGACTCACTGGACTGGTACAACGGCGCTCACGGTAAGTCCCGCGATGACTTCGGCGATATGTACGAAGGGCTGCTGCAGAAGAACGCCAATGAAACCAAATCCGGCGCGGGCCAGTACTTCACCCCACGTCCGCTGATCAAAACCATTATTCATCTGCTGAAGCCGCAGCCGCGTGAAGTGGTACAAGACCCGGCCGCCGGGACCGCAGGCTTTTTGATTGAAGCCGACCGCTACGTGAAGTCGCAGACTAACGATCTGGATGACCTTGATGGCGACGCTCAGGATTTCCAGATCCACCGAGCGTTTATCGGCCTCGAACTGGTGCCCGGCACCCGTCGTCTGGCGCTGATGAACTGCCTGCTGCACGATATTGAAGGCAACCTCGACCACGGCGGAGCCATCCGTCTGGGCAACACGCTTGGCAGCGACGGCGAGAATTTACCGCAGGCCGATATCGTCGCCACCAACCCACCGTTTGGCAGCGCCGCGGGCACCAACATCACCCGCACCTTCGTGCACCCGACCAGCAACAAACAGCTGTGCTTTATGCAGCATATTATTGAAACCCTGCACCCCGGCGGCCGCGCGGCGGTGGTGGTGCCGGATAACGTGCTGTTTGAAGGCGGTAAGGGCACCGATATTCGTCGCGACCTGATGGACAAATGCCATCTGCACACCATCCTGCGTCTGCCGACCGGCATCTTTTACGCCCAGGGCGTCAAAACCAACGTGCTGTTCTTTACCAAAGGCACGGTCGCCAATCCGCATCAGGATAAAAACTGCACCGATGACGTGTGGGTGTATGACCTGCGGACCAATATGCCGAGCTTCGGCAAGCGCACGCCGTTTACCGAGCAGCATCTGCAGCCGTTTGAAACCGTCTACGGCGAAGATCCGCACGGCTTAAGTCCGCGTGAAGAAGGCGAGTGGAGCTTTAACGCCGAAGAGAGCGAAGTCGCCGACAGCGAAGAGAATAAAAATACCGATCAGCACCAGGCCACCAGCCGCTGGCGCAAGTTCAGCCGCGAGTGGATCCGCACGGCAAAATCTGATTCGCTGGATATATCCTGGCTGAAGGATAAAGACAGCATCGACGCCGACAGTCTGCCGGAGCCGGACGTGCTCGCCGCAGAAGCGATGGGCGAACTGGTGCAGGCGCTGGGCGAGCTGGATGCGCTGATGCGCGAGCTGGGTGCAGGGGATGAAGCGGATGCGCAGCGTCAGTTGCTGGAAGAAGCGTTTGGTGGGGTGAAGGCATGAGTGGGGGGAAATTGCCGGAGGGGTGGGTAAAGGCCCAGCTAGAGGATATTGTTGAAATATTGGATTCTATGCGTATTCCGGTTAACAATAAAGAGAGACAAGAGCGTATTGAGGGAAAAGATTTTAATAAACTATACCCTTATTATGGCGCTACAGGTGAAGTCGGTAAAATTGATGATTTTATTTTTGATGAAGAGCTCATTGCGCTAGGCGAGGATGGTGTTCCATTTTTTGATGGACAAAAAAATAAAGCATACATGCTTTATGGAAAAACATGGGTAAATAACCATGCCCATGTCTTGAAAGCTATTCAAGGATTAAGTCATAACAAATTTCTATGTTATTTCCTCAATCAATTTGACTATCACGACTACGTCAATGGAGGAACTCGCTTAAAACTTACGCAAGCAAATATGCGGAAGATCCCGGTTCATTTTGCTCCTTTTTCCGAACAAAAAATCATCGCCGAAAAACTCGATACGCTGCTGGCACAGGTAGACAGCACCAAAGCACGTCTTGAGCAAATCCCACAAATCCTGAAACGTTTTCGTCAGGCGGCGTTAGCTGCAGTAGTAAATGGGAAATCAGTAAATACCAATATTGATGAAAACACTTTAACAACTCTCGGGAATATTGCTAAAAATATAAAATATGGAACATCTAAAAAGTGTTCTGAAACACAGGGAAGTACAGCCGTATTGCGAATCCCTAACATCGGACCTGGTTATATAATTAACAGCGACCTCAAATATGCCGATTTTGATCAGAAGGAATTAGTAACTCTAACGTTGAAAGAGGGGGATTTACTTTTAATCCGATCCAATGGTAGTGTCGATTTGGTCGGCAAGGTCGCAGTAATTTCGGAAAATGATACAGAATATTTATATGCAGGATATCTCATCCGAGTAAGACTGGATAAAGAAAGGGCTGCACCCAAGTATATTTCTTATTGCCTGCAAAGTCCCCAATTACGACAAGTAATTGAGAATATTGCACGTTCAACTTCTGGGGTGAATAACATAAATAGCAAAGAACTGGCCTCTCTGGAAATACCACTTCCCCCACTCCCAGAACAACACGAAATCGTCCGCCGCGTCGAACAACTCTTTGCCTGGGCCGACACCATTGAAAAGCAGGTCAACAACGCCCTGACCCGCGTCAACAACCTCACCCAGTCGATCCTGGCGAAGGCCTTCCGCGGCGAGCTGACCGCCCAGTGGCGTGCGGAAAACCCTGAACTTATCAGCGGTGAAAACAGCGCCGCCGCCCTGCTGGAAAAAATTAAGGCCGAACGCGCCGCCAGCGGCGGTAAAAAAACCTCGCGTAAAAAAGCCTGACCTTTATTTTCAAGCGCACCTTCCCGGTGCGCTTTTTATTATTCCCCCGCAATCATAACCATCAAAAATATATCCAGTTCCTTCCTGAACATTCCCATTACAGTCTATTTTCAGCTGGACTTTTCTTTTATTTACTGATGTTATGTACAGGTATTTAGCGCGATATGGCCGTGCGGGAACACGGCCATATCGCTCATCACAATCACTATTAATCAGGAATAGCCATCATGACTACCGTCCATTCTATTGCAGATCCGTGCGATCCAGAAGTCTCCCCGGCAAATAATCGTCAGGGCACCGTGACTTATGCGAGTCGTTATCCGGATTACACGCATGTTCCGGCAATTATTATGAAAGGCCAGTGGCTGGAAGCCGCCGGTTTTACCACCGGCACCCCATTCGATGTCAGAGTGATGCCCGGCTGCATTGTATTAACGGCAAAGCTGCCGGAGCCGGAAGAACCCGCGTTATTGCAGTCTCTGCGTCGGGTGTGCAAGCTGTCCGCACGTAAGCAACAGCAGGTGCAGGAGTTTATCAACGTGATTTCGGCGAAGCCGCGCAGGCAGAAATAACCGCCCTGATGCCCGGTGGCGCTGCGCTTACCGGGCCTACAGATGGCACTTTTCCGTAGGCTAGATAAGGCGTTTACGCCGCAATCCGGCACTTCCCCCCAACTCACTCAGTAATCACAAACCGTGTCGCGGCAAAGCAGTTCAACACCCGGTGCACCAGGAAGACCATTGTCAGCGTTGCCACCAGCGCGACGGTGACGGAGGTGATACGGTACAGATCGCTGAATACCAGGTCCTGATCCGGGTGCAGGTTCTGGCCAAACATAATGCCGATGGTGGTGATACTGGCAAACCCCACGCCTGCGCCGACTTTTTCCATTACGTGCAGGCGGGCGCTGAATGCCAGCCCAAGGCCAATCAGCGGCATCATCAGCACCATATGGTTGCTGAAATCATAGATAAGCAGCTGCACCAGCAGAATATACAGACAGGCCAGCACCACGCCGACCACACGCCAGATCGAGCTAATCACCACCCCGCGATAGTGCATAGGAAACAGAATCAAAATGCCTGCCATCAGCGCTGACAGCGAATCACTCAAATCGCAGATCTGGAAGACCACAAAAATCATCGTCGCCACCGTACCGGAAAGCAGCGACTCGTGACGAACCCGGGCGGCATCTTTTTCAATGCGCAGCGGCGGCTGGCGGGGTTCCACGTCCGGGATCAGATAATGCAGCAGCGCGCTCAGCGCCACCGCCATGACGCAGGCTTCCATATTGGAAAACATCAGCGTATGCCAGTTGGTGGTCGGGTAGCTCATAAAGTTGAGCATCGTGCTCTGGCATACCACGCCCATCGAACCGAGCAGAAACAGTGGCCCTTTGCTCATAAAACGAAAACGCATCACATACAGGCCGAACACCACCAGCGTCATAATTAGCGGCCATTGTGAGAGATAGCCGACGATTAGCACCATTTCAACGCAGTTCACCGCCGCGCTGAACACAAACTGTTTTGCCACATGGCGGTTGAATACCGGCACCAGCGACAGCAGCATCAGCGGATAAACCACAAAAAATACGCCGTACTGCACGTTGTAGAAGGTCGAGATACTCAGCGCGATTGTCCCGGCGACGGAAATCCGCAGGGTCTGGCGAAAGTCATTGGCGGTGTAGACGATATTCCCGTGCGGCGTAAAGACGTGGGCCAGCGTGTTAATAGACATAATGCAGCCAGCTAACGAGGTGGATCTGCGCCCCGGCAAAAGTG
Source organism: Citrobacter sp. wls615 (assembly GCF_005281355.1). NCBI lineage: Bacteria > Pseudomonadati > Pseudomonadota > Gammaproteobacteria > Enterobacterales > Enterobacteriaceae > Citrobacter > Citrobacter sp. wls615. The sequence goes on from NZ_SZXM01000084.1 coordinate 36,022, forward strand.
CGAGCGAACATCCCCTCGCTGTTATACAGCTGTACCGTGGCGCGCGCCCCGGTCGGTAACGGCGTGTCGAGCGGTTCGTTCAGCGCTACGTGAATACGCATACGCTGGGCATCGCGCACCCAGCGGGTGGACTGTTCCGGCTGCGACAGCTGGCCGTTAACCTGCTCCTGGCCCGCCAGAATACCGGCATCACTGCTGGTGACGCGGGCAGAGAAAACCTTGCCCGGCATGGCGTCGAACACCACGGCGGCATCGGTATCCACGCGAGTGTGGCGCAGGCTTTTCTCGCGAAAGTCGGCCACGATATCGGTCTGATGGCTGACCAGCGCCAGTAGCGGCGTGGCGGCGGTGGCGTAAAGTCCGGGGCTAAGCTGGAGGTTACTCACTATACCGTCGGTCTGGGCATACACTTTGCTCCAGCTGAGGTTCAGTTGCGCCTCTTCCAGCGCGTTACGGTATTTTTGCAGCGTCACGTTGCGCTTGTCATCGCGCTCGCCGCGCTGGATCAGCAGGTTCTGAATACTGGCGTTGAGCGCCGCCACCGACTGTTCGCTGGTCTGCCAAGCGGTGCGCACCTTATCGAGATCGGATTGCGACACATTCTGCATGGCACTCAGGCGTTGATAGCGGTCAAAGGTAGTCTTATCGTTGCGGGCGTTGAATTGCGCGGTGCGCAGATTAGCGCGCGCGGAGGCGATCTGCGCATCCAGCTGTTGGTTGCTCAGCTTCGCCTGCTCAAGGGCGATTTGCGCCGCTTCGACCTTATTGATAAACGGCGTCGGATCCAGCTCGTACAGCAAATCGCCCTTTTTCACCTGGCTATTGTTATGTACATGCACCTGCGAGACGTAGCCGGATACGCGTGAAGAAACAGGCGTTACCACGCGCATCACCGTGGAGTCCGGCGTCAGCGGGATCCAGATATCAGCAACGATAAACCAAGCGAATATTACCAGGAAAGCGGCAATACTCACCCTTACCCAACGGGCAAATTTTTGTTCTGGGGTCATCATAGTTTTTTAGTGTTGATTGTCTTCTTCGCGGATTGTCCGCAAATTGCAGGCGAGTTGATTTAACGTCGTGCTAAAGGCGGCAAGCTCCGCTTCAGGAATGGTACAGGTGACGCGATGTTGGTATGTCTCAATCACCCGGTTAAGTTCTTCAAGCCTTGAGCGGCCTTGCGCGGTCAGCGTTAACAGTCGGATGCGTTTGTCATGAGGCGATGTGGAACGCAGCAGGTAGCCCTGCTTTTCCAGTAGTGTGAGGGTGCGCATCAGCGGCGGCAGTTCAATGCCCTGCACCTCCGCCAGTTCACTGACCGAGACGTTGTCTCCCAGTTGATACAGCTGCATCAATACCGTCCAGCTTGATTGCGTCAGGCCAGTATCGGTGATGGCAGCATCAATAATGGCCCGCCACTGGCGCACCACCATCGCCATGCGCATCCCCATCGGACGGCGGGCAAACAGTTCATCTTCAGTCATATATCTTTTCCCTCATCGCTGATGAAGAAAATAATACTTATCATGGTAAGCATCAAGAAACAGACTATCAATAAGCATCAATTGATAAACGCCGTGAATATAAAAGAGGCCGGATGCGCTAACACCCGGCCTTGGTCGATAGAAAATAATTACTCCACCTGATCGCGTCGCAGCCCGACGTCACGTAGGCGCTCATCGCTCATCTGGTGCAACAGACGCCGCGTTTGCGCCCGTAGCCGCCATGCTTTGTATGCCCGCCAGATCAGTACAAACCCAATAAACGGCTGCTTTGCTCTATTCTCATGAAATTCCATACCTTGCCTCCCACCTTGCCAGAGGCTTTATATTCACGAATTTGGGTCTGAACAATACAGACTCACAAAGTACTTTTATTTAACATACAGATTAGTTAAAAAGAGTTCTGCATCGCTTTTTTCACGCCAATCTGTACTGGTTTTTTAATCTGTATGGCACCCATGAGGGATACAGCATGACGCGTTACCAACATCTGGCCAATCTGCTGGCCGAACGCATTGAGCAGGGGCTGTATCGCCATGGCGAAAAATTGCCTTCGGTGCGTAGCTTGAGTCAGGAACATGGGGTCAGTATCAGCACCGTTCAGCAGGCATATCAGACGCTGGAACAACTACAGCTGATCACGCCGCAGCCGCGTTCCGGTTATTTTGTCGCGCCACAAAAAGCACAACCGCCGGTGCCGCCAATGTCGCGCCCGGTACAGCGTCCGGTCGAGATAACCCAGTGGGATCAGGTGCTGGACATGCTGGCAGGTCATGCGGATAAATCGATAATCCCTTTTAGCAGTGGCGTGCCCGATATCAACCAACCCAGCCTGAAGCCACTGTGGCGCGAGCTAAGCCGTGTGGCGCAGCATAATCTCAAGGCGGTGCTGGGTTACGATGAATTACCTGGCTGTCGGGAATTGCGTCAACAGATTGCCCGGCTCATGCTGGACGGCGGTTCGGTCGTCACTGCGGATGATATTGTGATTACTAATGGCAGCCAGAGCGGAATGTCGCTGGTGCTGCTAACGGTCTGCCAGCCTGGCGATATTGTCGCCGTTGAATCTCCCGCCTATTACGGCACCATGCAGCTGCTACGCGGATTAGGGATCAAAGTTATTGAGATCCCGACCGATCCGGATGCCGGGATCAGCATTGAAGCGCTGGAACTGGCGCTGGATCAGTGGCCGATTAAAGGGGTGATCCTGGTTCCTAACTGCAACAACCCGCTCGGCTTTATTATGCCGGATGCGCGTAAACGCGCTGTGCTCGCCCTCGCCCAGCAGCACGATATTGTTATTTTTGAAGATGATGTGTACGGAGAGCTTGCCACAGAATATCCACGTCCACGCACAATCCATTCCTGGGACAGCGACGGTCGGGTGCTACTGTGCAGCTCATTTACCAAATCCGTGGCGCCGGGATTGCGCGTTGGTTGGGTTATTCCCGGTCGTTATCACGATAAATTTCTGCATATGAAATATGCTGTCATCGGCACTAACGTTCCTGCTACGCAGCTGGCGGCCGCCACCTTCGTGCGTGATGGGCATTATCATCGTCATGTTCGCCGTATGCGTCAGATCTACCAGCGCAATATGGAGATCTATACCTGCTGGGTACGGGAATATTTCCCCTGCGGGATCTGCGTCACCCGACCAAAAGGCGGCTTTATGCTGTGGGTGGAATTACCACAGCAGGTCGATATGGTCTGCGTTGCCAAACAGCTCTGTCGCCTGAAAATCCAGGTCGCGCCTGGCTCACTATTCTCTGCATCCGGTAAATACCGCAACTGCGTACGCATCAATTGCGCGTTGCCGCCAAACGAGAAGCATCGGGAAGTCATGCAAAAGCTCGGCGAGGCGGTGAAAACGGCGATGGAGTAAATCAGCAAATCCGGCACGACCAAGCTGACGTATACATAACTGCAGGTAGATCTAATGGCTTAAGCCCTGCATATCTTCAGCGGATAGCCGGGTAATTTTTTGTACTGTGCTGATATCAATGCCGTCTGCCAGCATGGTACGAGCAATGCGGTGAACGTTCAGCGACCCCACGAATAAACTCACTGAATCGAGGTGCATCGCCAGTTTGCAAAATATAATTAAACAGCGTCTTTATCTGGCTGTCATTAGTCAGTCCAGTAAGTAGCAGGGAAACAATTTGTTCAACAAACCCCATAAGCCCCTCACCTGCAACTTTCTCTCTTTGCGAGGCGATTTCAGAGATAAAAAGGTCCCTTTGTAATGTCTGCATTGGTCTGGAACGCGTCCCGCAGAATTACAACCTCAATGCACATTCCCGCTTTTTCGCCGCACGCCCTGTGCTATAACAAATCATCACTTTCATGGAGAGCACGATGTGACGCATACCCGGGATATTCCACAATCGTTCTGGCGTGATGAGCAGTTGCCGTGGCTGGAGCTGCGCAGCACCTGGCGTAGTCATCAAGCCTATAAACGTCATCATCATTCTCAGCTCTCGATTGGGGCTATTCTTGAGGGTGAGACTTGCTGCCAGTGTGATGGCAAAGAATACCTCCTGAGCTCAGGCGATCTCATTGTGATCCCATCGCTGGCACCTCACAGCTGTAACCCCGTTAATGGGCGGTTTCGCAGTTACCATATGCTCTATCTTGATGCCCAGTGGTGCCTGAACCATCTGCCTGCGCTGAGCAGCAATCAGCAACTTTACCCACGCAATCCCGTTATCCGCGATCCGCAATTATTCCAGCGTTATTTACGCCTCGTGGCGCTCATGCAGCGGCAACAAACGACACAGATAACCGATGCCGCGCAGGCACTGCTGCGCTCGCTGCCGTTGCAATCAGTAAAAACGGAACACCTTAGCCCAGCCAGCACGTATCTGCGTGAACGGCTGCAGTCCAGTTTGCTTGCGCCTCCCTCGCTGGACGAGCTGGCGTATGAATGCCGCATGCGTAAAGAGACGCTGATCCGTAACTTTAAGCAGGACACCGGCCTGACGCCGGGGAGTTATCTGAATATCCTGAGAGTTAACTATGCCCGCCAGCGGTTGCGTGCAGGGGACGAAATTGCGGATGCCGGCTACCAGAGCGGGTTTGCCGACCAGAGCCATTTCCATCGCACCTTTGTGCGCTACACCGCGGCCACACCGCGTCAATACGCATCAGGACGATCAATATCAGACAATAATTAGCGCGGCGTCAGGCGTAGGGTGAACTCGGATTCCTTCTCTGAGGTCATTATGTCGCTGCTTTCCTTACTTTTCCCTTCTGCTTTTCCCGCGCTGGCGCTGGCGCATTTTGTCGCACTCCTCAGCCCGGGGCCGGACTTCTTTTTACTGGTCGGCTATGCCGTACGTTACCGGATGCGCGGCAGCGCCGGGCTGTGCGTGGGGATCGCCCTCGGCAACGGGCTGTATATCATGCTGGCGATTATCGGTTGGGGGATCCTGCGCCAGCTTCCTCTGCTGTTTACGGTTATTGAGCTGTTAGGCGCGCTCTATTTATTGTGGATTGGCAGCCTGTTGATACGCAGCCGCCCGCAAACGCTGACCGGAGCAGACGCCCAGTCTACCTGTCCAGGGTTTGGCAAACAGTTGCTGCTGGGGTTAGCTTCGTCACTACTCAACCCGAAAAATGCGTTGTTTTATCTGGCGCTAATGACCGCTCTGCTCGGCCCGTCGGTGACGTTGCTACAACAAAGCGTGAGCGGGATATGGATGACCAGCGTGGTGCTGTTCTGGGATTTGCTGATCGTGATGTTCATCGGTTTACCGCAGATCCAGCGACGGTTAACCAGCGGGATAGTGTGGGTAGAACGTATCGCCGGCGGCGTATTGGTCATCTTCGGTTGTGCCATCGCGCTGCGTTTTTTGCAGAGCATCGTACTCTGATTAACGTGGCGATTTTCTGCAAATAAACCGGATAAACTCGTTTAATTAATATCCAATCCGCATTACACTGCGGATGGTCACTACCCGTTCAACTTACTCTTCCTGAGGTGCGATGTGCTGATTGTTACCTGTAATCGTTACGCTTTCTGACCCCGCGTTAGTGAGCGTTTTTCCTGTTTGCGCTTCACGCAGACAGCGTTTTTGATTACATGAAATTCAGTACATTTGCAGTCTGCTTTTATTCTGTCATCGGTCTGACGTCTCAAAGACGGTATTGAATTTCGCTATTCCCGTTGAGGGTTTTCTCCCGACAAGGAGCTGTTTTATGCAACGGATTCTCGCGTTTTTCTCCCAACGCGCTACGACGCTATTTTTTCCTATTGCGTTGATTTTGTATGATTTCGCCGCCTATCTGTCGACGGACTTGATTCAGCCCGGCATCATTAATGTCGTACGCGATTTCAACGCCGACGTCAGCCTGGCGCCCGCGGCGGTCAGCCTCTATCTGGCGGGTGGTATGGCGCTGCAATGGTTGTTAGGACCGCTTTCCGATCGGATTGGCCGCCGTCCGGTACTGATTGCGGGAGCGCTAATTTTTACGCTCGCCTGCGCCGCCACATTGTTCACCACCTCGATGACGCAATTTCTGGCCGCCCGTTTTGTGCAGGGCACCAGCATCTGTTTTATCGCCACCGTCGGCTATGTCACGGTACAGGAGGCATTTGGGCAAACAAAAGCCATCAAGCTAATGGCGGTAATCACCTCTATTGTGCTGGTGGCACCGGTTATCGGCCCGCTCTCAGGAGCGGCGCTGATGCACTTTGTACACTGGAAGATCTTGTTTGCTATTATCGCCGTCATGGGGCTTATCGCACTCATTGGACTCACGTTAGCGATGCCAGAAACCGTCCAGCGTGGCGCGGTGCCGTTCAGTGCGCGCAGCGTAGTGCGTGATTTTCGCGACGTTTTCCGCAACCGGGTATTCCTGTTTGGCGCTGCCACGCTGTCGTTGAGCTATATCCCGATGATGAGTTGGGTGGCAGTCTCACCGGTGATCCTCATTGATGCTGGCGGCATGACCACATCCCAGTTTGCCTGGGCGCAAGCACCGGTATTTGGCGCGGTGATCGTCGCCAATATGGTGGTCGTGCGCTTTGTGAAGGATCCGACCCGGCCACGCTTTATCTGGCGAGCGGTGCCCATTCAGTTGAGCGGGCTGGCGGTACTGATTGCTGGCAATTTACTGTGGCCGCACGTGTGGTTGTGGTCAGTGCTGGGGACCAGCCTGTATGCGTTTGGCATTGGGATGATCTTCCCAACGTTATTCCGCTTTACGCTGTTTTCCAACAACTTACCGAAGGGTACGGTTTCCGCATCGTTGAATATGGTGATCCTGACGGTGATGGCGGTTTCTGTCGAAATTGGGCGTTGGTTATGGTTTAACGGCGGCAGGATTTCGTTTCATCTGCTGGCGGTGGTGGCAGGTATTGCCGTCGTGTTCACGCTGGCAGGCTTACTGAAGCGCGTACGTCAGCATGAGGCCACCGCGTTAGTCACAGAGAGTTAACCTCCTATGAACCGCCCCCATTCGCGAACACTGGTTTTGTGTTTAGCGGTCGGGGGCAATCCATCATAGTGCATCAACTTTTAATCATCTGGCGAGAGATAGCGAAACTTCCGCATCGGGTTCATGCGTGATCCGATTACGCAGATCGCGGCGAATCATTTCAATGACCCAAAACCAGAAAATATGCCCAATAATTTCCGACACATATTCATCAAATGGTAGCTGAGACAAGGGCGGCGAAAGATGAAGTGCGGGAATGAAAATGCCATGAACCGCCACCGTCACGATTAAACCTGCCAGTACCCCCTGCCAAAGTTTAACTTTTGGAAAAATTTCAGCGGCAACGCAATACCCAACCGCAAACACCAATGAAAATATGATGTGCGTGACCATAACCGGATTAATCACATGTTCAGAAAAGGTATAGACCGTTTGCGTGGGGTCAATCCCTAAATAGTCTCTGAGAAAAAGGTACGGGGGATTAAACTCATTTCTTCCCAGAGAAAATGTCCTGGGTGGAAGCGGAACTTCGGCTCCCCACTTAACAAATGCAGAAAGTACGCCAGAAACGATACCGACTAACACGGCAACGCCATAATGCCGGCGTTCCGTCGGTGTCCTTGAGAATAAATCTTTCAGCTTCATAACTCATCATCCCTTATATGCCATAACACTTAAAACCAGTGGCTATGCTACCCAGGAGGGATGCTGAAAATTGTGACAAAGATTACTTTTGATAAAAAATGATCTCAAATGACTACTTGTGAGTTAATTTGATTGTGAATATAGCGTCATCACAAATGTCGTACAGGCGTTTTATCCGGCCTACTGGGTTACGTAGGCCGGATAAGCATCAGCGCCATCCGGCAGCGAATGTGTTACTTCACGCGATGCGCGCAAACCCCGCTTCCAGATCGGCAATCAGATCGTCAACATCTTCCAGACCAATATGCACCCTGACCAGCGTGCCGCTGAAATCAACCTCTCCGGCCGGGCGAATACTGTTCAGCTCTTCCGGTTGATTCGCCAGAATGAGTGACTCAAATCCGCCCCACGAATAGGCCATATGGAACAGCGAGAAGTTATCGAGGAAATTCGCCATCTGCTCGTCGGTCAGTCTCTTTTTCAGCACAAACGAGAACAGGCCAGAACTTCCGACAAAATCACGTTGAAAATACTCATGTCCCGGACATTCCGCTAATGCCGGATGATTTACCCGCGCCACTTCCGGCCTTGCCGACAGCCAGCGGGCAATGTGAATACTGCTCTCATGATGCTGCTTCAGACGTACCGCCAGCGTACGTAATCCGCGGCTACCGTTGTAGGCTGTGTCGGCATCCAGCGTTTGCCCCATCAGATAGGAGTTCTCACGCAAACGGTCCCAGCAGCGGGCGTTAGACACCGCCGTTCCCAGCATGCCGTCCGAATGACCTATGGTGTACTTGGTTCCTGCCTGAATGGAAATATCCACCCCGAAATCCAGTGCCTTGAAGAGAACGCCCGCCGCCCAGGTATTGTCGATCATAATGACAATCTCCGGGTTCACCGCGCGGATAGCCTGCACCATTCCCGGCACATCCTGGACTTCCATCGTGATAGAACTTGGTGATTCGAGGAACACCACTTTCGTTTCCGGACGCAGAAGATCAACGATCCCAGCCCCAATTAACGGATCGTAATACGTTGTTTCCACATTAAATTTACTCAGGATCTTATTGCAAAAATCCTGGGTTGGCTCGTAGGCCGCACCCGTCATCAAAATATGATCGCCGCTTTGGACGAACGCCAGAATCGCATTGGTCACCGCTGCTGCTCCACACGGATACAGCGCGCAGCCGACACCACCTTCCAGCTCACTCATGGCTTTCTGGAAGGCAAAATGCGTATAGGTTCCGCGACGACCATAAAACAATTCGCCGTTGGCACGGTTGGCGGTGGCAAATTTCTTATCCTTCACGGTATCGAACACCAGTGAAGAGGCGCGTTGGATCACCGGATTCACCGCTCCCTGGGTATAGCGTTTGTCGCGACCAGCAACGACCAGATGCGTTTCAAGCTTCATAGAGTCTTTCATAACTTCTCCTGTTCTTAATCCGTGTGAAAACCTATACCACCGCAGCAGTAGAGTTTATTTCAGTGTTGGTCTGCTTTTTTCCAGCGAACCGTTCGACAATCTGTGCCGCGTTCAAATCATGGATCACGTTAATCAATGTAGCCGGCGCATCGGTAATGGTGCCCAGTACCACCAGCATCGGGATCGCTTCCATCGGCAGACCCAACGTGGTGACGATAAAGATCTCGCCAAGGAACGCCCCGCCCGGCACGCCGCCGACGATAATGGCGGAGAGCACCGCAATCAGCATCGTCAGGAAGAAGGTTTCAGTGGTGAACTCCATACCCAGCACGGAATAGATAAAGACAATTTTCAGTGCGGCTATCATCGCCACACCGCCTTTATTCAGGTTTACCAGCAGCGGAATGGAGACATCAACGATTTCCGGGTTGATCCCCATCGCTTTACCGGCGCGCAGCGTCACCGGTAGCGTGCCCAGCGAAGAACAGGTTCCCAGCGCGGTCGCAGAGGGTTCAATCGCATTACGCCAAAAGGCTTTCACCGCCGGAATACCGCCGCCAATGTACGAATAGAGAATAGAGCCAAAAACAAAGTAGACCAGCGTAGCAACCATAAACAGGCCAATGGCGCGGGCAAAGGTTAGCAACAGAGCAGAGTCCTGGCTGGCCATGGTGGCGGCGAAGTAGCAGCCCAGACCAATCGGCGCAACCTTCATGATGATTGAGACGATCTTCATGATCACCGTGTTGGCATCTTCCAGCAGTGAGGCAATGCGTTTCCCAGCCTGATCCGATTGGCCAATCGCCACACCCGCAATGATCGCCATCACGATCAGCGCCAGGATATTGGACTTAGAAAACAGTCCAATAAAGTCGCTGGTGGTAATCATGCTCACAAAATCCATCTTGCCGCTACCCGCCTGTACGGACTGCGAGAGATCGATAGTGACGCCCTGCGCCGGGTTATACCAGAGCGCCAGCGCGACGATCCCGGCCGCCGGAATAAAGGCCATCGCGATCGAAACAATAAAGATAATCGCCATAATGCGCCCCAGCCTTTTCAGGTCGGTCATACTGGCGATCGAAGACATAACGCTGATTCCCACCAGCGGCACAATGATCATAAATAACAGGTTTAAGAATATCTGACCTATCGGTTGAAGTTTACTTGCCAACGATGGGGCATAAATACCTAATAAGCCGCCAATCACCAGAGCAACTAATAAAATAATCGACGATCTATAGGGTTCGAGTCGTGACCACATAATCGGTACCTTTAGAATAATAATTAATGAGATTAAATTCACAATGTGATGAGTTTCCGTTGCGCCTCCTTTTATTCTGTGACGTAACTCACCTAAGTTGTTATTTTTTCATTTTGCCAGCAAGTTGTTGCCTGTGATTCAATAGTTGCATGTTTAAAAGCCGAATGTAACGGCCTGGCCGTACCGTTTTTGCAAATCACTTGTGAATTAAAGGAAATTATGAGTACGCCGATTTCACTCAAGCATCTGGAATTTTTTACGAAAATCGTCGATTGCGGGGGGCTGTCAGAAGCCGCGGTGCAGCTCAACGTCTCGCCGTCTGCGGTCAGTAAAAGCCTGGCCGCGATGGAAGACACGCTGAGGACGACGTTAATTAAACGCACCACCCGCAGTATTACCCTAACCGACGCCGGGCAATATCTCTTCAACCGCGCGAATAAGCTTTTGAAAGAATTCGATGAAACGCTGAATACTACTTCCGGTTATTACCACAGCCCGCAGGGTGAATTACGGATAACCTGCTCAATTGCGTTTGGCTATTCCCGATTGGTGAACCTGGTGGATAAATATCGCACTCAGTTCCCGGATGTGAATTTGTATATCGATCTCAACGATAACTTCGTGAATCTGAACGAAACGGATTTTGACATCGCTCTGCGCATTTCTACCGCGCCGCCGCAGAACTATGCCATGCGCAAGCTGGTGCCTGTCCGCTGGGCGTACTGCGCCTCACCCGGCTACCTTGCCAAAAAAGGCATGCCCCAGCGCCGAAGCGATCTGGTCAGCCATGATTGCCTGGTGTATCCGGGGCTCACGCCTGTGTTAAAAGTGGCTGATGGACAGGATCGTCTGCATCAGCTCAAACTCCATATGCCGATCCAGGCCAATAGCAGTCTGGTATTACTGAAGTCGGTACTGGAAGATCAGGGCGTGGCGTACTTGCCGACCTACCTGATTGGCGATCATATTCAAAAAGAAGAGATAACGCCGTTGATGCTCGACGGCACGATTACCTGTGAAACTCACGCCCTGTATGCGCTCTATTTTCCCAGTAAGTACAGCAATCCCAAGGTACGATCGTTTATCGATTTTCTGGTAGCGGAACTCGGTCCCTTACCCGCCTGGGACAACTGGATCCCGGAGTAAGATCTGGCCGCCTAAAAATGGGGGCCGCACCACATTTTTTGCGCGATCCTGTCGTCTGGCTCTATTCTTAAGCCTATGAATAAAATTGCTGAACTCAAACGCGCCAAGCGACTGGCGCTCTCATTGCTGCTGATTGCCGCCGCCACTTTCGTTATCACGCTGTTTCTGCCGCCTAACTTCTGGGTGCTCGGAATCAAAGCGATCGCTGAAGCGGCGATGGTCGGCGCACTGGCGGACTGGTTTGCCGTGGTGGCACTTTTTCGCCGGGTGCCGATCCCGTTTATCTCGCAACATACTGCAATTATCCCACGCAATAAGGATCGGATCGGGGAAAATCTCGGACAGTTTGTGCAGGAAAAATTTCTCGACACTCAGTCCCTGGTTGCGCTGATCCGCCGCCATGAACCGGCGCTATTGATCGGAAACTGGTTCAGCCAGCCGGAAAATGCCCGGCGTATTGGCCAGCACCTGCTGCAAATTATGAGCGGTTTTCTCGAACTGACCGACGACGCGCGCATTCAGCGGCTGATCAAGCGGGCGGTGCACAAGGCCATCGATAAGGTTGATCTCTCAGAAACCAGCGCATTGATGCTGGAAAGCATGACCAAAAACAATCGCCATCAGGTGCTGCTCGACACGCTGATCGCCCAACTGATCTCTCTGTTACAACGCGACAGCTCGCGAGCGTTTATCGCCCGGCAGATCGTGCACTGGCTGGAGACCGAACATCCGCTGAAAGCGAAGATCCTGCCGACCGAATGGCTGGGCGAGCACAGCGCCGAGCTGGTTTCTGACGCCGTAAACTCCTTGCTGGATGACATCAGCCACGATCGCGCCCATCAGATCCGCCACGCCTTCGATCGCGCGACGTTTAAGCTCATCGATAAGCTCAAACACGATCCGGAAATGGCCGTGCGAGCGGAAAGCATCAAAAGCTATCTGAAAGAAGACGAAGCCTTCAACCGTTATCTCGGCGAGCTGTGGGCAGACCTGCGTCAGTGGCTGAAAACCGACATCAACACCGAGGATTCTCGCGTGAAGCAGCGCATTGCCAATGCCGGGCAGTGGTTCGGTGAAACGCTGGTTGCCGACAGCGCCCTGCGCGCTTCATTGAATGGGCATCTGGAGCAGGCCGCGCATAAGGTTGCGCCGGAGTTCGCCGCCTTCCTGACGCGCCACATTAGCGACACGGTGAAAAGCTGGGATGCGCGCGATATGTCACAGCAAATTGAGCTAAACATTGGCAAAGATTTGCAGTTTATCCGCGTCAACGGCACGCTGGTCGGCGGTTCTATTGGGCTGCTGTTATATCTGCTGTCGCAAATACCTTCCCTGCTGACGCTGGCGAATCTTTAAGGGGACCACCTTGCTGGTGATGCCGCTCGCCCGTCAACTTAGCGTGCCGCGCAATATTAATCTGCTGGGAAGCGGCGCTCAGGCCATCATTAGCGCCACGCTGTGTGGTGCCGTTGCGTTGTTTTTTGCTGCGATTATCAGTCTCACGCAATGATATAAACAGCGATTCGCTAACCCTAAAAGGGTATAAATTCATTACCAGGTCTATTCAAACTAGTCCGTTATTTAATGTCAACATTTAATAAATGCATAAATAACCAACAATATACTCATCAGGAAATTTATAAACTCACTTTAAAATGCGTAAAAATGGACATGTTAATTCAACATCAACACCATCTTCAGAAAACACATATATTCTGGTTTAAAAAAATCGCCCACTTTAATAATCCTGATCGGTTTAATTTGATCCATTAAAAGCAGGCAGATGTAAAAAAGGCGTCTTACAAAAGACGCCTTTTACATATTATCACAACAAATTAGAACTGATAGGTCAGACCCGCAACAACCTGGTTGTCGCCGTCAGCGCCATCAAGCAGGTTAATTTTATAACCTACATCAGCAACCATATTTTTGTTGAAGTAGTAGTCCGTACCCAGCGCCACATATTCGGTCAGGTCATTATTATTGTTGTCACGCGTATGGACATAAGCCACGTTCGGACGCAGACCAAAATCAAACACATACGCAGCCATTGCTTCAAAGTGCTCAGCTTTGTCCGCATCCTGAATCAGGTTGTGGGACTCACCATACATCGTCGCTACGTAGATGGCGTTAGCATCATACTTCAGGCCAGCACCCCAGAACTCTGCGTTTTCGCCATCCCAACCATTCTGTTTCTGCTGAGCAGTCACTGAACTGGTGGTGTAGGCCGCAATCGCAGACACGCCGGAATCGGCGATATTATCGTAGCCCAGGGAGAAGCCGTAGCCATTGCCATGCTGTTTCGTTGGATCCTTATCGGTATCATCCTGACCCTGATATTGCGCGCCAAGGCTCAGGCCATCAACGGCACCAAACAGATTTTTGGTGCGGAGTGTTGCAACGCCAGAAGTGCGTGTAGTAAGGAAGCGGTCAGTATTTTCATAGGAGTCACCGCCGAACTCTGAAAGAGTGTCAGTGTAAGCTCCCACGTCGTAAGCGATACCGTAGTTACGACCGTAGTCAAAGCTAACGTCATGGCCATAATCCAGACCAGCAAACGCCAGACGTGTATTAACACCATTCTGAGAACCTTCTGCTTTAGCGGCATCAAACTGACTTTCAAACTGACCATAGCCAGTCAGTTGATCGTTGATTTGAGTCTCACCGCGAAAACCCAGACGTGCGTAGGTGCCGTCAGCATCGGTGCCGTCAGTCCAGGAGTGGACCGCTTTCACTTTGCCGTACAAATCAAGTTTGTTGCCATCTTTATTATAAATTTCCGCTGCATGAGCGGAAGTGATGCCTAATGCCATCACTGCTAATACCACTGCTGACTTTTTCATATTTTTACTCACTTTTAATTGTGAATTTTGCTATCAACTTTGTTATGAAGGCAGAAAGTCCTCATAAAAAAGCCCCCTGAATACCAAGGGGAGAAATCAAAAACACACCAATAAAGGCAATAATGAAGTGGCAATAAATAATTCACTACTCAGATTTCATTCAAAATCCGGAATAAGGTCAGCCAGGTTTACTCTTGATTCTCGCCCTGGTTAATAGAGCGATGTAGCATTAACGCCTCAGCGATAATATCTTGTTTACTTTTTCGCGTTTCAAATGCCAGCGTTCGGACATATTCCCACAGAGAATTATCAACACGGGCACTTAAAAGAACCATATCTTTAGATCGGGTACCCCTGGCTTTTCGGATATCGGGATAATCTCGAGAAGGCATCGTCATCATCTCCTGAACGCAATAAGACGCTTATGGCGATGAAATATGCAGTCAGTGTAAAAACATGTCAACGGTAAAAAACATTCACAATCGTAATAAAACTGTTAATAAAGCGAGGTAAAATGGAACGATATTTCAAGTGAAAGATAACTTGTTTATAGAATAATGTGTAATTTTAACTTTACATATATTCATTTTTATTCATTTGATTAAAAACGCATGAGCATTGACACGAATTATTACACTCAATCAAAACATCATTGCAGCCAATAAGTTACATACCGTTATTAATGTCTACTTTTATGCGAACTGCTTGTTTTTATGTACTGTTATGCAAAGCGGTTCTACCCAAACCACTGCCGGAATCACTTTGATTCTCACTTAATGCTGACCTGTTTTGTCTAAAAATAAGCACGAAAAGGTAAAAATAAGGTAAATAACCCATTTTTTCGCATGCAAAATTAAGTTGTTTTTAATTGATATAAATCAATTTACGTCGTGTAAAGATGGCGAAAAAATCCCGGCTGAGGCGCCAGACAAAATTTTTTATGTCCAATTCAGCACGATAAAAGGGGAATAATCACGAGGGAAAGTACCACACGGACCGAAGCTGTCCGTGTGGCTGAAGAAGCAAAATCAGGCGTTAACTTTATCCAGCGGCCAGGACTCGAACAGATAGCCATCAAAGTCGATATCATCGACATTTGAAAATTCCAACAGCCGTTGTTTGACGTTTTCCAGATGCTGCCACATTGCCAGCTTCGCCGCGCGGGCGTCCTTTTTAATTAACGCCGCCAGGATCTGCTTGTGGTCGACCATCCACTCTTTACGGTAATGAGTATCATCGAGGTGGCTATGAAGCTGGATCCACATCGGGTTGTTCTCACGCCACTGCCATGACTGGCGAAATAACTCCACCAGCATGCTGTTATGCGTGGCTTCAGCAATCGCCAGATGAAACTGCATGTCACCGCTTTCTGATCCATTCGGTTCGCTGGAGGCCAGCTCACGCTCTTCCAGTTGCAACGCCTGACGCATTTTGACGATGTCTTCGCGAGTGGCCTGCAGCGCGGCAAATTCAGCGATGTTGCTTTCCAGCAACTGGCGTGCCTGCAGCAGTTCAAACGGACCGGCATCGTTGCAGTGATTTGCATCGGTACTGTCGATACTCTGCGCATCCGCATTGTCGAGCACGTAGATTCCGGCACCGCGACGCACGTCCACCAGTCCTTTAATTTCCAGCATGATTAATGCTTCGCGTACCACCGTGCGAGTGACATTAAGCATCTCAGCAATTTCACGCTCCGGCGGTAAACGCTCACCGGGCTGGTACGGCGTCTGGACAATCAGATCGCGGATCATGGCACCCACTTCCTGGTAGGGTCTTTGTTGAGAAGTGTTCGATTTCATCGTGTTATGTCCGTCAGAAGCGTGTAATCAGATACGGTGAATAGGTATCGAACTATAGCATTTGCGGCAAGTCAAAAACAGAAAACGGGTCAACCAAATCAGTATTTTGATTGACCCGTCATAGTTCGGGGAATTAAGCGTCAGCGCTTAGCGCGGCAACACACTCACGCGCGCCCAGCTCACACAGTTGTTGATACATGGCGATAATCGTCTCAACAAAGTCGGCGTTTTCCGCCAAATCATGGCCAAAAATACCGCTCAGCCCCAGCAGCGCCGTCACGCGTTCAGCCCCCTGGTACTGTTGGTTAATACGCTGGAATTCAGCCAGCATTGGGTCAACAACATCAATGGCCTGCCCCTGCTCATCCACGCCGTGGGTATAACGCATCCAGCCCGCGACGCCAAGCGCCAGGTGACGCCAGTCGCTGCCGTTTTGCAAATGCATACGTACCGGATCCAGCAGGCGCTGCGGCAGTTTCTGGCTGCCATCCATCGCAATCTGCCAGGTGCGGTGGCGCAGAGACGGGTTGCTAAAACGCTCGATCAGCAGCGTCGCGTAGGCGTTGAGATCGGTGCCTTCCGGCATCGCCAGCGTCGGCGCCTGTTCCTGCATCATCAGTGCAAACGCCGCTTTGCGGTACGCGGGATTCGTCATGGTATCTGCGATGGTTTCATACCCACCAAGATAGCCCAGATACGCGAGGAAAGAGTGGCTACCGTTAAGCATGCGCAATTTCATCATTTCAAACGGCACCACATCGGCAACGAATTGCGCGCCGACTTTATCCCAGTCCGGACGACCGTTGACGAAATTGTCTTCAATCACCCACTGACGGAACGGCTCACAGGCGATAGCACACGGATCGTAAACGCCCAGCTGGTCGGCAATTTCCTGCAACGTTTCTGGCGTCGCTGCCGGCACAATGCGGTCTACCATGGTGCATGGGAAGGTGGCGTTAGCTGCAATCCACTCCGCTAACTGCGGGTCGCGCGCCTGCGCCAGGCCCAGCACCGCGACTTTCGCCACATGACCATTTTCACGCACGTTATCGCAGGACATCACGGTAAAGGCCGCCAGCCCCTGCTCGCGACGCAGATGCAACGCCTGTACGATGTACCCAATCGCCGATTTCGGCGCGGTTGGGTTCGCCAGATCGTGCTTAATCAGTGGGTTATTGAGATCTAACTGGCCGCTGGCAGCGTCGGTGCAGTACCCTTTTTCCGTGACCGTCAGCGAGACAATCGCCGTCTGCGGGCGCGCCATGGCCTGTAAAATACCGTCGCAACCGTCAAGATCCGGGTGCAGCGCTTCTTTCATCGAGCCAATCACTTTCAGCACGATGTTGTCCGCGCCCTTTTCCGCCACGGTATACAGCAGTTGCTGCTTGCGCAGATTTTCAATCAGTACGCAGTCGTTACCCGGCATCAGGTTAACTTCACAGATACCCCAATCGCTGTCGGTGGTTTCTAAGAGATGGTGGGTGTACAGCGCCTGATGCGCGCGGTGAAAAGCACCGCATCCCAGGTGAACAATACGGGATTGCAGGCGAGAACTGTCCCACGCCGGACGCGCAACCGGCAGGTTGCTACTGGCAATTGTCGTTGTCATCGTGAACTCCAGAAGCCGTTGGAATACCAACGGAAGAGAAAAGGAAAAAGCCGGTCAGACAGGTGACCAGCAAATCTGCTTTAACGGCTGAAGAAAGCGCGCTGGATAGCCATTTCAACACCGCGTACTTCCGCCAGCCCCTTCAGGCGACCAATCGCGGAGTAGCCGGGGTTGGTTTTCTTTTTCAGATCATCAAGCATCTGGTGACCGTGATCCGGTCGCATCGGGATCAGATCTTCTTTGCCCTCGGCTTTACGACGTTGCTCTTCTTCGACGATCGCTTTCACCACTTCGTACATGTCAACGTCGCCGTTAAGATGCGCCGCTTCATGGAAGGTTTTCGGGTTATCTTCACGTAGCGTGGAGCGCAAATGGGTGAAGTAAATGCGCGGACCAAACTGTTTGATCATGTCAACCAGATCGTTGTCCGCACGGACACCGTAGGAGCCAGTGCACATGGTAAAACCGTTCGCCATGCTGCTGACCGTATCTACCATCCACTGCATATCTTCCACGGTGGAAACAATACGCGGCAGGCCGAGGATCGGGCGCGGCGGATCGTCCGGGTGTACCGCCATACGCACACCCACTTCTTCTGCCACCGGAATGATCGCTTTCAGGAAGACGGCAAAATTCTCGCGCAGCGCGGCTTTATCGATATCTTTGTAACGCTCAAGATGCTGACGGAACTGATCGAGGGTATAGCCTTCTTCCGCACCAGGCAGACCGGCGATGATGTTGCGGGTCAGACGCGCTTTGTCTTCCTCGCTCATGGTGGTGAAGCGTTCATTGGCCTGAGCAATCTCTTCGGCGGTGTAGTCTGCTTCCGCGCCCGGACGTTTGAGGATATGCAGCTCGAAGGCGGCAAATTCAATCTGGTCAAAGCGCAACGCTTTGGAGCCGTCCGGCAGGACGTATTCCAGATCGGTACGGGTCCAGTCGAGAACCGGCATAAAGTTGTAGCACACCGTGCGAATGCCGCACTGGGCCAGGTTACGCAGGCTCTGCTGGTAATTGGCGATCCACTGTTGATAGTTGCCAGAACGGGTTTTAATGTCTTCGTGGATCGGCACACTTTCGACGACCGACCAGACCAGGCCCGCCTGCTCAACAATCGCTTTGCGCTTTAGGATCTCATCAACCGTCCACACTTCCCCGTTCGGGATATGGTGCAAGGCGGTGACAACGCCCGTGGCACCCGCCTGACGCACATCCGCTAAGGTGACCGGATCGTTAGGGCCATACCAGCGCCATGTCTGTTCCATGTTTTATTCCTCGTTTACATTATGGACTCGACGATATGGCGCATAAATTCCTCCTTTTGGTATTACATGTCAACCTAAACGACAAAATTGGTTAACCAAATCACACTGAAAGGCGTTGAAATCCTATGTATGGCGCAAAAACACACGGTAAATATGTAAACATGTAACGCAATGTGACATCTATCGCATCAATGGTTAACCAATATATGTAACATCTCAACCAAAATCATAATGGTTCAACCAAAAGAAGGTAGACGTTTTATGCACGTTCTCAATATTCTGTGGGTCGTATTTGGCATCGGTCTGATGCTGGTACTTAATCTAAGATTCAAAATAAACTCGATGGTCGCCCTGCTGCTGGCGGCGCTCTCGGTCGGTATGCTGGCGGGTATGGATTTAATGGAGCTGCTGCACACCATGAAATCCGGTTTCGGCAGTACGCTGGGAGAGCTGGCGATTATCGTGGTGTTCGGGGCGGTCATCGGTAAGCTGATGGTTGATTCCGGGGCGGCGCATCAGATTGCCCATACGCTACTGGCGCGCCTCGGCCTGCGCTATGTGCAGCTGTCGGTGATCATTATTGGTCTGATCTTCGGTCTGGCGATGTTCTATGAAGTGGCGTTTATTATGCTGGCGCCGCTGGTGATCGTCATTGCTGCGGAAGCGAAGATCCCCTTCCTCAAGCTGGCGATTCCCGCCGTTGCCGCCGCGACCACCGCTCACTCCCTGTTCCCACCGCAGCCTGGCCCGGTGGCGCTGGTTAACGCCTACGGCGCTGACATGGGCATGGTCTACATCTACGGTATTCTGGTGACCATTCCGAGCGTGATCTGCGCCGGGCTTATCCTGCCGAAATTCCTCGGCAACCTCGATCGTCCGACGCCGTCATTCATGAAAGCCGACGTCCCGGTTGACCAGAACAATCTGCCGTCATTCGGCGTGTCTATTCTGGTGCCGCTGATCCCAGCGATCATCATGATCTCCACCACCATCGCCAATATCTGGCTGGTAAAAGGGACACAAGCGTGGGAAGTGGTCAACTTCCTCGGCTCTTCACCGATTGCGATGTTCATCGCCATGATTGTTGCCTTCGTGCTGTTTGGTACCGCGCGTGGTCACGATATGCAATGGGTCATGAACGCCTTTGAAAACGCGGTGAAAAGTATCGCGATGGTGATCCTGATCATCGGCGCGGGCGGCGTACTGAAGCAGACCATCATCGATACCGGCATTGGCGACACCATCGGTATGCTGATGTCGCACGGCAATATTTCTCCGTACATCATGGCGTGGTTGATAACCGTGCTGATTCGTCTGGCAACCGGCCAGGGCGTGGTCTCAGCCATGACGGCGGCGGGAATTATCAGCGCAGCCATCCTCGACCCGGCAACCGGTCAACTGGTGGGCGTCGATCCGGCGCTACTGGTGCTGGCAACGGCGGCAGGCTCCAACACCCTGACCCACATCAACGATGCCTCGTTCTGGCTGTTCAAAGGCTACTTTGACCTGTCGGTGAAGGATACGCTGAAAACCTGGGGTCTGCTGGAACTGGTGAACTCCGTGGTGGGCCTGATAATCGTGTTGATCATCAGCATGATTGCATAACGTCTGTCCCGCTCTGGCCAGTCGCGCCAGAGCGGTTTTCCATCCTGTCTTAGCAATCCTCAATAATCAGATACACCGCCTTCACCGGGCCATGCACCCCAACCACCTTGATAAGCTCAATATCCGCCGTCGAACTGGGTCCACTGATAATGTTAATGCACGACGGCATACGCTCACCGGCCTGCGCTTTCTGATGCAGTTTTTCTGCCAGTTGCGCCACGCGTGGCAGGATGGTGCTTTTACGCAGCACGAAAATCGATGACTCCGGCAACAGGCTCAGGGAACGCCCACGCTCCGGCGCAGAAAACAGCACCACGCCGCCGGACTCAGTCAGGCCATACTCGGCATAGACCACGCCGACTTTAGCCTGCTCGGCCTGGGTAATATTTTCGCTACCGCGCGCCGGGTCCCAGACCATGGCGTTGCATGCCTGCTGTAAGCGTTCGGTAATGCCCAGTTCCACCAGCCGACTGTCGCCGCTCAGTACCACCGGTTGCGACCCCAGCTCCTCACACAGACGGAGCGCCGCGTCTGCCGCCTGATCCTCGCGGGTCAGTTCGCAGCGGGCCAGCATCACCTCGCTGGCAAACTGGATAAACGCCTCGCAGCGCTGCTCGGGGCTCAGTTCGGTCAGGCGCTCGTTGGCATAGTTGTTAACCGGCGCGGCATCCGCTTGTGGCTCGAAACGCAGCTGACGACCCAACGCCTGGGCGACGGTGTTTAAAAATGCGGTACGGTTATCCATTTTTTTTCTCCTGCGCCTGATGTTTCTTAAACCAACTGCGGAAACTCTCGCCGTCAGCATCAGGCAGATCGCGCGCCTCCATCCAGTCACCAATCGCGCCAACCTTAAGCGGCGTTTTACCGCCATTGATAAACCAGCTTGCCGCGTGGGCCCCGGCCATCATGCCGACCTTCCACAGCCCTGGATGGCTGTTGGCATAAGCGAACATTTTGATCGCCCGTCGCTCGGCTTTCGGGGTAATGCCCTCCTCGGCCATCACCCGGCGATGACGCAGGATCAGTTTTGACAGAGGGATCCGCACCGGACAGACGCTGTCACAGGCCGTGCACAGTGAACAGGCATACGGCAGGTCTTTAAAATCTTTATAGCCGCCGAGCAGCGGAGAGATCACCGCGCCGATGGGGCCTGGATAGATAGAGCCATAGCCGTGCCCGCCGATATGACGATACGCCGGACAGGTGTTCATACAGGCCCCGCACCGGATACAGCGCAGCACATCACGAAACTCTGAACCCAGCACCTGCGAGCGCCCGTTATCGACAATCACCAGATGAAATTCTTCCGGTCCGTCAACGTTATCCGCCTCACGCGGGCCGGTCAGCCAGGTGTTGTAGCCCGTCAGGCGTGCGCCCACGGCGCTGCGCGCCAGCATCGTGATCAGCACATCCACATCGGCAAACGTCGGTGCGATACGCTCCATACCCATTACCGCAATGTGCGTTTTCGGCAGCGTGGTGCACATGCGCGCGTTACCTTCGTTGGTCACCAGACACACCGAGCCGGTTTCCGCCACGGCAAAGTTGCAACCGGTAATACCGATTTCGGCACTCAGGAAATCCTCGCGGATCTTCTGGCGAATGAATAAGGTCATCGCTTCCGGTGTTTCCGGGCCGTCGTAGCCCAGACGTTCGTTCAGCACACGGCGGATCTGATAGCGATCTTTATGAATAGCCGGGACCACGACGTGCGAAGGCGGATCCTGATCCAATTGCAGGATGTACTCGCCGAGATCGGTTTCGATCACCTGAATTCCGGCATCCTGCAGCACATGGTTAACGCCGATCTCTTCGGTCACCATCGACTTGGACTTCACCACTTTCTTCGCATTTTTATTCTGCGCGACCTGCAGAATGTAGCGGGTGGCCTCTTCTTTGGTTTTGGCGAAATAGACGTGCCCGCCGTTTTGCGTCACTTTCTCGGAGAGTTGATACAAGTAAGCATCGAGATTGCTCAGAACGTGATCGCGGATCTGACTGGCACGATCGCGCCAGTCTTCCCAGTGGCCTAACTCATCGACCATTTTCTGTCGATTCGCGCCGATACGCTCCTGCGCATTGGCTACGGCTTTGCGCATGATCGGGTCTTCAATTTGCTGACGAATGCGCAGTTTAAATTCTACATCGCTGGTTTTTATCGACATTTATTTTCCCTCAGCGGCTCATCAGCACTTCAGCAATATGCATCACTTTGACCGGCTGACCTTCCCGTTGCAGTCGACCGCCAATGTTCAGCAGGCAGCTGACGTCTGCGCCAATCAAATATTCCGGCTTCGCATCCATCAGGTGGAAAACTTTCTCTTTCACCATCTCGCCGGATATTTCAGCCATCTTGACCGAGAACGTCCCGCCAAAGCCGCAGCAGGTGTCCTGATCGGCAAACGTCAGCAGTTCCAGCCCGCGCACGTTTTTCAACAGTGTGAGCGGCTCTTCCTTCACCCCCAGCTTGCGGGTCAGGCTACAGGAGGGGTGATATACGGCGCGGCCCTGCAGACTGGCGCCGACATCCACCACGCCCAGTTTGTTGACGATAAAGGAGGTGAGATCCTGCATACGCGCGGCAACGTTCTCAGCACGGATCGCCCACTCAGGTTCATCGGCCAGATAGGTCGGGTAGCTTTTTACCGCATAGGTGCAGGAGCCTGCCGGAGAGATAATCGGATCGTCGTTATCTTCCAGCGCGGCGATCAGGTTTTTCATCCCGGGGATCGCTTCTTTGATGTAACCGCTGTTGATGGCTGGCTGACCGCAACACCCTTGCTTCTCGGGGAAATTCACGCGACAACCCAGTTTTTCCAGCAGCAATACGGAGTCTCGTGCCATCCGTGATTTCAGTGCGTCACCAATGCAGGTAACAAAGAAATTTACATTCACAATAACTACTCCATTGCTTCATTTCTGTTTATTGCGCTTGATATTGCTATATCAAGCAAAGGTTCAATCGTCTTTCACACCCAGTTTTTCGGTTTGCTCGTTTTACTAATGCCTGGGTTCATAATGATGCTCAGATCGTTTTCCTTTGATGGCGACTCTCCATTTCTTATATCAGGACAATCGCAAATGTCTGCATTTTCATTTGTATGACAAAACAAAATAATCCCCTAATCGACTCGGACATGCAATACCCAGGTTTATTTATTTCGGCATCGCTCACATTTTTATATTTAAAATCACAGCATTATTAACACCTTAACAATAGTTTCAGGGGATAACTATTCTCGTCACCACCATTATCAAAGAGGTTGTTAAATAACTACTTATGGGTATTCAGCTTGATCTTAAGTATATTTACACGGCGCTAATTATTAATTAAAAGATTACAATAGTTACAAAACCACAAATCATAATTACTTTATCCACTGAAGCGATTCAGTTTACAGCTTTTATTAATTCAGCAAGGTAGCCTCCCCGCCATAAATATAAATCAGGTTTAATGAACCAATCGGGAATAGCAATGAACGAATATTTTATGTTTGCCCTGGCACTCTCTCCGTTACTACTAATGGTATTTTTAATATTAAAATTGAAAATGCCCATCCATTATTCTGTGCTAATCTCTTTAGTATTCACCGCCGCGCTATCGGCACTATTCTGGGAAATGCCCGTACAGAATTTGAAAGCCGCGATAGGCTATGGCGCACTGAAGGGATTATGGCCGATCGTGATTGTGATCCTCGGCGCTATCTTCAGTTATAACGTCATGCAGGCGACCAAAGCGCTGGATATTCTGCGCGACATTCTCGCCAGCATTAGCGAAGATAAGCGTATTCAGGTGCTGCTGATTTCATGGTGCTTTGGCGGATTTCTTGAAGCCGCGGCAGGTTATGGCACGGCGGTCGCCATCCCGATCGGCATTCTTATTGCGCTCGGATTCAACCCGCTGAAGGCGGCGATCGCCTCTCTGGTGGCAAATACCGTTCCCACCGCATTCGGCGCGGTCGGGATCCCGGTTTCTATTCTGGCGGAACAGGTTAATCTGCCGGTTTATACCTTAGGCGGAACCATTATTTTGCAGCTGGCGCTGTTTAATATCCTGCTGCCGTTTGTCATTGTCTGCATAATTGGCGGTGGCCTGAAAGCCATTCGCGGCGTATTTCTGATCACGCTGATGTGTGGCATCACCACGCTGGTTCCGCAATATTTTGTCGCTATCCATCTTGGCGCGGAATTGCCCGCCTTTGCCGGGAGCCTGGTCAGCCTGCTTGCCGTGGCGATGGTCAGCCGCCTGCGCAAAGGGAAAACCGATCCCGAATGGCGCATTGAGGTCAGCCATACCCGCGAAACCACGCCGCGCTCCGCAAAAGTGTTGTTCCGCGTGGGCTCTATCTATCTGTTTATTTTTGTCTTTATCCTGCTGTGTTCGCCGCTGTTCCCGACGATAAAAGCTGCGGCGTCCCAACTGGCCTCGGTACTGCATTTCACGCTCGCCGACGGCAAAACGCTGGCGCTGAAAGTTGAATGGGTGACCACGCCGGGGATGCTGATCATCTTTGCGACCATTATCGGCGGTTTTATTCAGGGTGCATCGGCACGTGGGATGCTGGAAGTGTTTATCAAAACTATTTTCCAGCTTAAAAATTCCATTGTGGCGATTATGGCGATCGTCGCGCTGGCCACGGTGATGGATCTCAGTGGGATTATCTCCACGCTGGCCCAGTCGATTGTTGATTTGACCGGCAGCTCATACGTCTTCCTCGCCCCGGTGATTGGCGCGCTGGGCACATTTGTCACCGGCAGCGATACCAACTCGAACATTCTGTTCGGTAAACTGCAAACCATTGCCGCCAGTAAGCTGCATATCGATCCCAACTGGCTGGCGGCGGCCAACACCTCCGGCGCAACGGGCGGAAAAATGATTTCACCACAGAGCATCGCCATCGCAGTTTCGGCTACCAAAATGGACGGTCAGGCCAACCAGATAATGTCTGGCACCATGAAATACTGCTGCGCCTACATTGTGATCCTCGGCCTGAAAGTCGGTCTCTTTTATTACTGGTTTATGGCGTAACCCGTTGTCAACACCGCCAAATTCGCGGCAATCGTATTTGACGAAGCGGTGACCATAAAGGTTTACACCGCCCCGGGATCGGAACGAGGTGACAGGCTTTACGATTTGTCGGCGCTGACTAAAATAGCGCCGATGTTTCAAATCGAGGATTGTTGTTATGTTGTTCTGGAAAAAGATGGTGAAGAAGTTCGACGCCTTTTCTGCGTTGATCCCACCACGCTACTTCCGCGTGTAATGCCTGATGGCGATTCGCTTATCAGGCCTGCGTTTCACGCTCATTTGTCGGCCGGATAAGGCGCAAGCGCCGCATCCGGCAACTAGCCCCCTTTCACTTGCGCAGCCCGCAAGCCCTTAACACCCTGACCCACAGACGAAGCCACGCAAAACGGTAGACCAGCGGATGCTGAAATCGTAGCAATGTCAGAAACATAACGCCCCCGGGCTAACGAAACGTTGGCAGCAGACCAAATACGTCCAGAACGACCGTCAGATAAACAACCGCCCCACAGACAATCACCAGGTTGAGCACGGTGTTATTACACGGCGCGGTATAGCTGGCGGTCGGAAAACGTTTCCGCGCCGCTTTCACCAGGAACGGCGGCAGGATCACACTCCAGATGGTAAAGGCCAGACCGGCGTAACCAATCGCGTGCACAAAACCGTTCGGGAAGAAGAAGCAGACAGCGGCTGGCGGGAAGTAGGTCACCAGCGCGGTTTTCAGGCGGCCCATGCCGTCATCCGGGAAATGAAACAGATCGGCGATGTAATCAAACAGGCCAAGCGTGGCCGCCAGCAGGGAACTGGCTACCGCGAAGTTGCCGAAGAAGGTCAGGATCAGATCCATATAACGGCTGGTGAACAGCCCGCTGATGGCCTCGACAAACACGTCGATATTTCCACCTTTGGCGATAATTGGCGGGAATGCGGAACGGCTGATGTTGCCCATCGTCACCGCTAGCCAGAAGATATACAGCAGCAGGGCAAACAGCGTGCCGATGATAATAGAGCGCGTAATATTCGAAATCCCGCGCGTGCCATACAGCTTGACCAGGCTCGGCACGTTACCGTGAAAACCAAACGAGATAATGCAAAACGGCAGCGTCATCAGGATATACGGCAGATACTGCGAATTAGGCAGCGCCACCGCTACGCTGTCGACAAGTTTTGCCACTTCGATATGGCCTACAAGTCCGGAGAAGGTGGCAAAGAACGCTACAAACTTACCGATAATCAGCACGGTAGTGATGCGTCCAACCAGCAATGAGCTGTACCAGGCAATTGCCCCAACCAGCATACTGACGATAATCACCGAGATATTTGCCGGAAAACGTACACCACTGTATTTGAATACGGTTTGCGCCATCACTGCCGATGAACCGGAGATATAGGCATAGGTCAGAATATACAGCACAAAACCGAAAGCGATACCGACCACGATATTCCACTTACGGCCTAATAAATCCTGGGTAAAGGTATTAAAACTGGCACCAGCGCCATAATGCAGGTTAACTTCAACCAGCATCAGGCCGGTTAATAACATCATGATGGCAATAAAAAGAAGAATAACCGACGCACCGGGGAACCATACGCCGGCCATCGCAATCGGCAGGGAAAACATTCCGCCACCCACTACGGTCGCGATAACCAACATGGTTCCGCTAATCAGTCCGGGGGTACTACTCTGTCGCTCAATGGCATTAATATCCATGATAAATGTTCCTGTAGACTATTCGTTATAATTACAGCTGTCATTTGTACATCATGCGGATAATAAAAATGTCGGAGTCAGGGTTTACTTTTTATAGTTATGTCACGGTAACGGGCACCGCAAAGGCTTCCTGTTCATGGAAAAAGAAGACAAAAAAGCCCCATCGCCAGATGGGGCCATAATAATTATTTAGATATAATCAAAGCGTGCGGTAAAGAAACGCAACTGCTTCGGCTCGTAAATAAACTTCAGCCCGCGAATATCTTCTTTGTGCTGGTAAAGTTTAATAATACCGTCAGCCACCACATCCATATGCGCGTAGGTATAAACGCGGCGTGGAATCGTCAGACGCACGGTTTCCAGTTTCGGTCTGTGGTGTTCGCCGGTCACGTTATTACGGCCCGCAGAGATAATACCGCGCTCCATACTACGTACACCAGTTTCCACATAGATGCTGGCAGCCAGGCTTTGCGCCGGGAACTCGTCCTGCGTCAGGTGCTCGCAGAAGCGACGCGCATCGAGGAATACCGCGTGACCACCCACCGGTTCAACAATCGGTACGCCAGCAGCTTTCAGCTTGTCGCCCAGGTAGCGAACCTGCTTCACGCGGTGCTCAATGTACTCATACTGCATGGCTTCGCGCAGGCCAATCGCCATGGCTTCCATATCGCGTCCGGCCAGGCCGCCGTAGGATGGCATCCCTTCGTAGACCACGACTAACTCTTTGGCAGCAGAGAACATTTCGTCATCATTCATGCACAGGAAACCGCCGATATTCACCAGACAGTCTTTTTTACCACTCATGGTACAACCGTCGGCGTAGCTGAACATCTCATGCACGATCTCTGCAATGCTCTTGTTCTCAAAGCCCTGCTCTTGCTCTTTGATAAAGTAGGCGTTTTCTACGCAGCGGGTAGCGTCGTAGAATACTTTAATGCCGTGTGCTTTTGTCAGTTCACGTACCGCACGCATGTTTGCCATCGATACCGGCTGCCCGCCCGCGAGGTTAACCGTCACCGCCAGGCAGATATAGGCAATATTCTCGGCGCCTTTTTCGTCAATCAGCTTTTGTAATTTTTTAAGATCGATATCACCTTTAAACGCAATATTCAGACCGGCATCGTGCGCTTCGTCACGAACAATATCAACAAATACCGCACCATTTTTTTCCTGGTGATAACGGGTAGTGGTGAAATACATATTCCCGGCAACATATTGCCCTGGTTTAATTGCCAACTGCGATAACAGGTTTTCAGCACCGCGTCCCTGGTGAGTCGGAACAATATGTTTAAAGCCAAACAGTTCCTGAACCGTTCTTTCCAGATGATAGAAGTTTTCGCTGCCCGCGTACGCTTCATCACCCATCATCATTCCGGCCCACTGCTTGTCGCTCATTGCGTTGGTGCCACTGTCGGTCAGCAGGTCAATATAAATATCTTTCGAATTTAACAGGAAAGTATTGTAACCCGCTTCCTGCATTTTCTTAAGGCGTTCATCACGCGGGATCATAGATACAGTTTCAACGCTTTTAATACGGAAGGGTTCTGCCGGATAATTCATTTTGTTTCTCCAGTAACAGTGGTCATGTACGTATTAATGTGAAGTAAAGCATACCTGGTTCATCAATAAAGTCTGATGAAATATAACTATTCGCCTCCTGCGTCAGGGGGTGAAATAATGTGCAGGCACTATGCAAGATTTAATTGATTATGGAAATAGTCCGAGCAACATTAATCACTGGCAATAATTCAAAAAGCTGTAAATGTGAGTGATGCAAATCACACGTCATTTTTTTAACTATTCATATTCAACAAGTTTTTTTTGCATGTTGTTTTGTCGTTCGCTGTTGAGCGTTATCTGCGACCAGAAATACTGAAAACTTTACTTTCCAGGCTGTTCTCATTTTGTATTGGTGAATGAGTACACCCCATTTTGTGAGAGTCGGATCACTTCGCGGGTTACTATTTGTGATTCACATCACTAAAAGTGTAAAGCAAAGTGTACAAATTAGTGTTGTTTCAGAGTTTGCCATTTGCTTCAGTGAGTTAGATCGCATTTTTGGCCAGATACCTACAGGCATTGTTTTCTGGAGCATGGGGATATTCAGGCGTGTGAAAGATAATGAATAAATACGCTGAATAATACCGAAGATAGTGTATCGGTCTCACCCCCCTTGATCAGGTGATATTTTGCGAGCATCATCGCAATTATTTACCTGATAATGAAATCAATGAGTTCCAGTAAAACCCTGCAACAGGCAATTGCCGACATCACCATCTGGCGTAAAGGCGAGCAGCGTGCGCCGCACAAGCCCCTGCTGCTGCTTCATGTGCTAGCGGGTTATCAGCAGGGTCACGGTCGCCTGTTTGACTACGGTACGGAAGTTCGCGACCCGTTGCATAGCCTGCTGGAACGATTTGGACCACAACGCGCGCAGTACCGCCCGGATATGCCCTTCTGGCGCTTACAGGGAGATGGGTTCTGGGAGCTACAAAACGCCGAGCATTGTTCAACGTCCGGTTGCAGCAAACAGCCCCCTGCCGGAGAACTGGTGACGCATAACGTTGCCGGAGGCTTTGATGAACAACATTTTGCCTTGCTGAAAAAGAGCAAGAATCTCATTAATGCCCTGGCCCAGCAAATCCTCGAGGCGCACTTCACCGAAAGCATTCAGGAAGAGATCGCGGATGAACTGGGATTTGATATCCTGCAAATCCGCAAACAGCGGGACCCGTTGTTCCGCCAGCAGGTTCTGCGTGCCTATAATTATGAGTGCGCCATTTGTGGCTTTAATATGCGCCACGACAGCACCTCTGTCGCCCTGGAAGCTGCCCATATCAAATGGAAACAGCACGGCGGCCCGTGCGAGATTTCAAACGGACTGGCGCTGTGCGCAATCCACCATAAAGCCTTTGATAAAGGTTCGATTGGGCTGGATGAGAGTATGCGGGTACGGGTGTCACCCGCAGTGAATGGCAGCGGCATGGTGGGCAGACTGTTCTGGGATTTCGACGGTAAATCGATAGCGCTGCCGATGATGCGCGAGAATTATCCAAAAGATGGGTTTGTGGAGTGGCACAGGAAAGAGGTATTTAGAGGGTGAGTGCGAAGGCCGGACTCAAAACACAACCTAATAAATTGAAAACAAAGTAAATAAACAAGAACGCATGTTCATGTGCCCCCTTTTGTGCCCCCATGGCTTTTTAAGCCCCTTAAGTTCACAACTGATTGGTATTAAAAAGGAAATTGTTATTTCCCCCATCGGTTAGGTTCCGATATACGGATCCTAACCGGGGTAATATTGAACATCAGTAAAATTCTTTTTTTCCATATAACTGTTCACACTGTTCACCTCTTCACTTTTCTTTTTAATATCATGGTGATAAATGGTGATGAGTTGGTGAAGAGTGAACAGTCGACTCTTCACCTTTGTGATTTTTGCTCGTTCTGGATGCGCCCGGTCAGAGGATGCGCAGGGTGATAAAAAGTTTTTTCAGGTTTTATTGTTCACACTGTTCACCTCTGATTTTTTATCAGTATTTTCATAGTGATACAGGGTGAATATACGGTGAAGGGTGAACAGTGGATTATTCACCCTGTGATAATGACCAGAAAGAAAAAGACCGGCTGTTGCCGGTCTGAGTGAGGTTATGTCGCTTCGGGGTCGTCGCACTTCGGTAGCCAGTCGCCGTAGCTTTCCTCTTTCAGCGACAGATTGGTCTGTATCCCTTGCTTTGTATGCCGCTTCTCATAATTCAGGCCGTACTCTTTCAGCATCATGGGCAGCCCCAGCCCGAACATTTTCAGGCTGAGCACGTTCCTGTATCCGTTAGCCTCCATATAGGCCAGATACGCGTGATAGAGATATTTACGGTAATTACGCGGGATGATGCTGGCGTTACCCATAAACATCCCGTTGGTCTGCGGGAGCATTTCCAGATAGCCGCAAAAATCAAATGTCGGGTCAGCATCGCGCTTGATGCTGAGCGCCTCGTCGGAGTTCTGCTGCGACTGGAGCAGTGCGCGCGCTGCCATCGGGTCGCTGAACTTCTGCATAAGCTGGCGCACAATGACGGCCAGCTCGCGCGCAATTTTATCCCTGAGCTGCGGGTCGCGTTCCTCCGGGGTAATCTGTTCCGGGAAGTGAATAATCACCCGGCGACGTGACACACCGCCGCTGCGGTCGGTGAAGCGCATCGGGTTGTTGTTCACGGCCAGAATCACTGCCGGAATATGTGTTGAGTACGGGTTCTGGTATTTCGGGTCAACTGAGACCGCATCGCCGCCGGTGATGGCCTTAAGCCCTGCGCCGTCGCCGCTCCATTTTTCCTGGTCTGGCAGACGGATTAGCGAGAAGCCAATCAGGGATGCACGTTTGCGCGGGTCTTCCAGTGTGTCGATATCGGCTGACGTGGCATTATCTTCCCCGGCAAGCAGGGTCGCGATTTCAGCCAGAATACTTTTGCCACTCCCGCCGGGACCGGTGACTTCGAGAAAGAGCTGCCAGTCGTAACGGTTCGCCAGCACCATAAACAGCGCAGCCAGAATCACGTCGCGTTTTTGTGGACTTTTACCGGCCGCACGGTCGAGCCAGCGCCAGAAGTTCGGCGCGTGCGTCTCCAGCGTTTCCCCTTCCACCGGCGGGGTAAAATCCACGTCGCACAGCGTGCGCAGCCAGTGCGATTTGTGGTGCGGGCTGAATACGCCGCTTTGGGTATCGAGTACCCCGTTGCGAAAACCAATCAGACGGCGCGCCGGTGTATCCTGCTGCGGAATAATCAGTTTCAGGGTCTCCACCACCGAGGCAATTTTCCCGGATGAGAACGGGGCGCGTAAGCGCTGGAATAAATCAGCCACATTCCGTGAAAAAGTGGCGGCAGGGATATTTTTCCAGATGCCGTTTTCATAGCGGGACAGGAGCTGGCCGTTTGCATCCACCGCCAGCGCTTCGCCGTAATGTTCATGCACCCGCAAAGCCTTGTCGCTGGCGCTCATGGCGGTAAATTCCGCCTCACTCATGGTATCAAACGGACTTTGTGCCGGAGGCCGGATAGCGTCATAAATGGCTTTGCGCGTGGCTTCCTCGCCGTACTGTATAAACGCATCATTCCAGTCACCGAACACCGGCGGCAGGGCAACAACGCCCTCACAGGCGTCTGCGGCCTCAGCGGCTTTACTCTGGCCGTCGCCGTTAAGGTCACGGTCGGCGGCGAGGACAATCTGACAGGCTGGATATTTCTGACGGGCAAGGCTAGCCAGAGAAAGGAGGTTCACGGAGGACAGCGCCACCATGACGGTTTCCCCGGTCAGGTGATGCACGGTGAGCGCGGTCGCATAACCCTCTGCAATCCACAGGCGTTTTCCGGCCTGTTTTTTCCCTTCGATGATATGACATGCCCCTTTGACCTGACCGCCTTTCAGGGTGCGCTTGAGACCGTCAGCATTGATAAGCTGAAGGTTAACCAGTGTGCCGGTATCCTCATACAGCGGGACAACCACATCACCGGCGCGGAACGTCACGCCGCCGGTTTTATGCATGACGGTGAGCGTCAGACATTCCCGGTCGGGGAAACCCTTGCGGGTGAGGTAGGCATTGCCGGTGGCCGGTCGGGTTTTCTCCATGAGCCTGACGGCCAGCGCGGCCGCCGCTTTGCGGTCGGCCACAGTTTCGGCCTCTGCGGCCGCAATCACTTCCGGGGCAACCGGCGACAGATTGCCGGTCACGGCGTTCACCTTCCCGGCAGCTTCTGACGGGGTCACGCCAAACACTTTCTCTACCAGCTTAAGCCCGTCACCTGCGCCACACTGATTGCAGAACCACGTCCCGCGCCCTTCTTTATCGTCAAAGCGGAAACGGTCAGAGCCGCCACACACCGGACAGGCCTGATGGCGGTTTTTAATCACCCTCACACCCAGTGCTGGGAGAATGTTCGGCCAGTGGCCGCACGCCTGTTTTACGGTTTCTGTTACGTTCATTTTCATGGTTATTTTCTCCCTCAGTGCAGTACCGGCGACGTGATATGACGGGCGCAAAGCTCATCCATCACGGCCAGCCCGAGAAAGGACAGCGACGGGGCGGCTTTCAGTGGTCCGGCTTCCATTAAATCTTCCAGCAGTGCACAGGCAATCTGACGGCCTTTTTCCTCGCCGTGCTGGCGCAGGTAGAAGCCCTCCAGCTCGGCGGCAATGGCGCTTTCCAGCGCGTCGAGGGTGAGGTGCGGGTAGCGGTGCTGGCGTTCGCACAGGGTCAGCCATGCACAGGCCACTGCGCGACGATACAGCGCGGCGCGTAATACGGGCGGTAATGGCTTTTTCATACGTTACCCTCCCCGGTAAGCCACTGCTGATTGCAGCGTTCGACCACGCCGTCGAGCTGGGCGGTCATGAGGTAAATCACGGAGGTGAGCTGTAACTGCTGCGCCGGGTCACGACGAACGGTGGCGCAGTCCTGCACCTGCATCAGGTCGCCGACGAGCTGGCCGACGTTGCGCATATGCTCCAGACATTCGAGGTCACGGGCGGTAATGGTGGTGTGTCTCATGCGCGCACCTCCGCAACCGGCAGACGACCAGCGAACGAGAGGACGTAATCGCGCACGAGGGAAAGCCGTGCGGCGTGTTCATCACCGGCAACGGTACGGAGCATACAGATACGGGGTTTACGGTCTGCACGACGAACGGCGGCAAACACAAAGACAAACTGCGGGTGTGACGGGGTAAGGGTCGTAGCCATAGGGGCAACCTCCTTGAAGTAGCGGTTATTGCCACCACCGGAGTTCCTACGCTCATGGGTGGTGACCCGAACGGGGGTAGGAATACCGGCCTTCAAGGAAACCGGCCAGCCCGAAAGCTGCCCCGCCCGGACCACCATTATCTGACAGGGGCTAAGGTATAAGCACCACAGCCTGAAAAATGGGTGTGCCTGAGCAACGACATAAAAAAAGACGCATGGCGCGTCTGGTGTCGCCTTGAAGTAACTCGGGTTCCTACGCCCGGCTGCCGATTTTGCGACAGCGGGGAAACTATACCTGGAAACGGCGAAAAGAAGCAAGCCAGAAAAAGGGGCTGTTTGCTGAACGGTCATCATCATGCGTCATAGCCCCGGTTGCGTTCGGCCATGCGGTCAGTCATCCATGCGGTGATTTCAGACTGCGCCCACGCCACGTTTTTTCCGCCCAGGCTGATTTGTTTCGGGAAAGCCTCGCGGCTGATGAGGTCGTAAATGGTTGACCGGGACAGGCCGCACAGATGCATCACTTCAGGCAGGCGGATAAAGCGCTCCTGAACGGCATCAGAGACCGGCATCAGCGGCGCGGCAGGGGCAGAAGACGGGGAAGAAAAAGCAGTGTGCATCGGGCTACCTCACAAAGTCCATACAGTGCCGGTCGTGTCCGTCCGGCTTCGGGTAGCTCTCTATTTTGTGAATATTTTCCTTCAGAGCAACAAGTCATTTTGTAGTGCTTCACCACACAACAGAGCGATTTTTATACAGTGGCAAACGTTGGCCGTTTTTTGGCAAACGTTGGCAAACCGGTGGCCCATTTATGATTACTTTTGTTTATACATTTCTGTTTTTTAATCGCTAAAAAGTCTAAGAAGCTGGCTGGCTGAACAAACTGAAGGGTGAACAGTGGTGAACAGACGGTGAACAGTCAGTCCTTCAACTGTTCACCATTTATCTTACTGTATTACTTATCTTTTTATTTAAGGTGAACAGTGGTGAATAGTTATAAGTAAAAAAACAAACGGTGAGTAAGGTTTTCCTGCGACCTTTCTCTGGCCAGCCTGATTTTAAGGTCTGTTTGTGCCAGCACTCTGACAACGGCAATGAATCGTGTTGTTGTGCAGGAGGCGTCAGAATCATTTCAGGTTGAACACACGGAGAGCCTGAACATGAAACCCGAACTCATTATCAAAGCCATGCAGACTGTTATCAGTAAACAGGATGAAGGCGCGGAACAACGTATTGCCGGTACGCTGGCCGCACTTAATGAAGCAAAAGACGCACACACGGCCAGCATGGGGAAACTCAGCGACATTGAGGCTTCCATTCAGCGTTGTGAGCAGGAACGACAGACCGCCCTTGATGAAAGCGCACAGGCCGAACAGGACTGGCGCAGCCGCTTTCGTACCCTGCGCGGCAACCTCACTCCTGAACTGAAAGCTGAACACAGTAAACGTATCGCCAGCCGCGAACTGGCCGATGAGTTCACCGGTCTGATTACCGAGCTGGAGAAAGACAAAGGCCTCGCCATGCTCGGCGCATGCTCCTCCGGTATCGCTTATATCAGCGCCCATAAAAAAGCGTTCACCACTTACGCCAACAGTGAGTGGAAGAAGGTGCTGGCCGATATCAGCCCCGCACTGTTACGTGCCTTTCTGTTGCGTATACGGTCGCTGGAAATGAGCGGAGAAATCTCACCGCGCGCGACCGTGACCCGCGAGCTGGGTGATGCCCTGAATATGCAGTCAGCCCTGTATCATTTTGATATGGCGCAGGAGCCTGTCCTGTCCGTAACGGGTATGAATCGCCCGGTAATAACCGGGGTTGATATGGCGCTGTTCAGAAGTCCGGCCAGACGGATGAAGCTTGCCGCTGAACTGGCAGCAAAAGCCCACGAACAGGCAGAGGACTGAATCATGTTTCACTGCCCGTTCTGCAAATCAACGGCGAACACGCGTACCAGCCGGTATCTGTCGGAAAACGTCAAACAGCGTTATCACCAGTGTACCAACATCGAATGCTCGGCCACTTTCCGCACCATTGAGTCGATTGACGGTGTGATACGTGCCGCACCGGAGAAACCCGACGCCGCCCCGGTGACACCACCGCCGCCGCGTAAAGTACAGGGCTGCTACAGCTCGCCGCTCCGGCATTAATCAGGAGAGAGACACGTGACCACTGTGACAATACAGCAGGCCTTTGAGGCCTGTCAGGCGAACAAAAACACCTGGCTGAAACGTAAAGCCGAACTGGCCGACCTTGAACTTGAATACCGTGAACAGCTCCTTGCCGGTGACGAACAAATCCCGCGCAGAATGCAGGATTTACGCGACAATATCGACGTGAAAAAATGGGAGATTAATCAGGCCGCCGGTCGCTATATTCGCTCACATGAGGAGGTGCAGCACATCAGCATCCGCAACCGGCTCCATGACTTTATGCAGCAGCACGGCACGGAGCTGGTCGCCACGCTGGCGCCTGAACTTATGGGGTATAACGAACAGCTTCCCGCAGTAAAACAGAGCGCCATGCAGCACTCGGTTGATTATCTGCGTGAAGCCCTGTCGGTGTGGCTGGCCGCGGGTGAAAAAATTAATTATTCCGCGCAGGACCTCGATATTTTAACGGCCATCGGATTCAGGCCTGACGCGGCTTCACGGGATGATAATCGCGAGAAATTCACCCCGGCACAGAACCTGATTTACACCCGCCGACGTGCAGAACTGGCCGCACGGTAGCACGCGAAAAAATCCCCGAAAATTCCGCTATTTTTCCTGAAACAAGCCATGCATTCATAAGGTGCATGGTTTTGCATGCAAATCCCCGTATTTTATTTCCCCCACCGCGCCAGTACCGGCGCGGCCTGAGCCGGTTCATGCACCTGCATTAAAAGCGACCTCTTAAGCGGGCAGGCGTGGCGGGGAGAGCATTGCGCGCAAACCGACGAGTTAGTTAATTATTTGTTTAGTCAAAGTGCCTTCAGTACATACCTCGTTAATACATTGGAGCATAATGAAGAAAATCTATGACCTCTGGTCCAAAGCTGTCTTTTTTGATGGCACTATCCTGAAAAATATGCAAAAAATAGATTGATGTAAGGTGGTTCTTGTCAGTGTCGCAAGATCCTTAAGAATTCGTGGCATGAGAGAGTTAAAGGATGCTGAATCATGTATATGGATTAATTGGTGTTGTTGGGACCATAATCACTATTGCTACTAGCTTCATCCGCAACCAAGATATTTCACAATGGTTGCTCGTATGTTCTGGATGGTTAGCTGCTCTACTTATTGGATGGTTTACACACAGAACGATTAAAGCAATTAGCAACAACCACACGGAGGTTATAAAAAGTAATATGGAGGTAATCAAGAGTCATAATGAATCCAATCAAAACTTGATGGCAGAAAACAAAGGATTGATTAAAGAACTTGCAAGAACTTCAGAACAGAAAGAGAAGATGGAAGGTATAGCCGCTTATCTTGCCACTCAGAACCCCCAAATTAACGCTATGCCAAGAACAGCAAGCCGACCAGAAAATATCGATTCGGAGGCTAATTAAATATGAAAGTATATTTTGAAAATTACTCGTACTATCCAGCCCTAAGAACACGATCAGCGGAAATGACCGGGCTGAATAATTTATCATATGAAAACAAGCAAAAAATATTGCCTTTAATTTCTTTGGGGAAATGGCCTCGCTCGGAAGAAATTCAGGTATCGTTAGATAAAAGTTTAGAAGTGATGAGTAATCTCCCATTCATTTTGGATGTCACAAAGGAGAATTCTCATCATTGTGCTTCAAGCTTCGAACTACTCTCTCCTGAGAATGGTTTTAAAAACTGGATAGAGTTTTGCTCCAGAAATGATAATATTATTCCAGTAGTCCAGATGCCGGATTCAGCAAAACTTAGAGATATATCTATCCAAGCTAGAGTTTTAGAGGATGTTAAAGGCTCAATTGCATTTAGAATTAGAAATCTAAATACAGACATCAATAAAACCCTGACGTCACTAGTATCGATGGACTCTCCGGAAAACGCCATAGTTTTCATCGATTTGGGTTACATCAGGGGGAATATATCTGCTATAACAGCTGCAGCAATAAATTCGATCAATCAAATTAGAACTGAGATTCCTGAGGCCATAATTAGTGTGCTAGCAACAAGCTTCCCTAGTTCAGTTACAAATTTTTGCCGTGAAAATGGACAGTCCGGATATATTGATGTTATTGAGAGAGAATTGCATCAAAATATTGGTGGAAGTGATGTCGCTATTTATGGCGATCATGGTTCAATTCATTCAGTAGTGTATGACAATGTAATTGGGCGATATGTTCCTAGAATTGATATAGCGTTAGATGATTCATGGTATTTCGAGCGCCGTCCTGGGATGAATAAAGAAGGATTCATTGAAGCTGCGCAATCAATTTTGGCAGAGTATCCACATTATCAAAGGGAAGACTCTTGGGGGGCTGCAATGATAAGAAATGCTGCTATAGGGGATATAGCAGGTATGGGAAGTCCAGCTAAATGGATTGCTGTTCGAGTGAATCTACACTTAAACAAGCAAATTGAGCTATCTGAGGCTCTACAGTTTGGCTTTGATCATGATGAGGAAGATCTTATCTAATAAAAAACTAGGGAAGGTTAACCTTCCCTAGCTCACAACCCTTTTAAGTACTTTTTCCGGAATATAGGAAACATCATCGCCATATTTCCTAACTATAGAGTCAACATCAACCTTATGGTATTCATTTAAAGATTTCTCCGAACAAGCCTTAAACTCGAACTTAACCAAAGAATTATTCCTTCTTTTAGCTTTGCTCAATAATGCAAGATCGCCTATAGATATTTCTTGATTACCATGGAGTCTAGATAAAAACTCATTAGAAGTCGCATGATACCTATTTTTAATAGATGTAATGACAAATTCTCTAATCTTGTTTAAAGATAACTTAGATGCCAAAACCTCAAGACAATCCCTATGTAGTTCATTTGAAAATGTAATTCCATGCTGATTAAGCAGATCTTTAAGCTCAGACTTAAGCAAAAATCCCAAATAAATAAATTTATTTAAGCGAGAGCAAACCCTTCCTTTTTGAATTATTTTAAAACGTACACCACTATTATTAGATTGAAATTCTACAACGCCAACATCTGATGAAACCCGCTTAGAAACTTCACTGGTAAATTTTGGCGCACACACAATTGTAACTTTTTCGAAGCTAGATTTGAAAATTTTTAACTGACCATCCAAGCGCTTAAGAGAGTCAAAATCGCTTTTTATTTCAAAAGCTTGCAAGCTTCCGTTGGCAATGGCCAAATCAGCTCTTCTGCTCCAGTTAGCAACAACCATTTCATTAATGATAGTTGCATCACTAAGCATGCCTTTTTTATATAACCATTCAATTAGGGCTATTTTAACTTCCTGCTCTCGCAATAACTCAGCCATGTTAATCACACTCACTTCACATTGATTTTTATTATAGCAACAAACAATTAAAAACTCCAGATTATGTTACTTAACACACATTTTAAAAATCAACCAATAACTATTATTATTTAATTATATCTTTGTATTTTGAATAATCATAAGGCGTAATATATTTATTACGGTTTATATCCAAATAATCAGCCCACCACTGCACCATTAAACGCCGCTCATCCAAATGCTCGGAGGTATGGATATATGCCGCACGTACATTATTACGCTCTGAGTGGCTCAGTTGCCTCTCTATCGCGTCATCACTCCATAACCCCGACTCCCCCAACGCACCACGCGCCATAGTCCTAAACCCATGCCCACACACCTCAGTTTTCGTATCATAGCCCATCGCACGCAATGCGCTGTTTACCGTGTTTTCACTCATAACCTTAGTTGCGTCATGATCCCCCGGAAAAAGCAGCTCTTTATCACCACTAATCTGCTTTAACTGGTTTAATAAAATCATCGCCTGCCGACTAAGCGGAACGATATGTTCCTCTTTCATCTTCATACCTCGGTACGAATAACGCACGCCTTTAATTTCTTCTCGCTTTGCAGGTATACGCCAAAGAGATTTATCGAAGTCGAATTCATCCCAACGCGCGAAACGTAATTCACTGGAACGCACAAAAGTTAGCAAGGAAAGCTCGACCGCAATCCGAGTCATTACACGGCCACGATATGCAGCAAGACGTGCAAGAAACTCAGGGAACCGGCTAGAAGGTAAAGCAGGGTAATGTCGCGCTTTGGTTGTCGATAGCGCTCCGGCCATATCGCTGGCTGGATTTGAGTCGATGTAATCGTTCTGTACGGCATAACGCATAATGGCCGTGACGCGCTGTTGCAGGCGCTGAGCGACATCGTGTTTGCCACTGGCATCAACTTTTTTAATCGGGGCTAACAGGTGGCTGGTTTTAAGCTGCCGAATGTCGGACGAACCGATGTGAGGGAAGATATAAAGCTCAAGATAGCGAAGAACGCGCGATCGATGGTCTTCACTCCAGCGCTTGTTACTGGCATGCCATTCTCGGGCGATAGTTTCAAAAGTATATGCCCCCGAATTCTCGGCCTGAGCTTCTTTCTGTTCGACTTTTGGGTCTATGCCCTGTACTAAAAGCTTTTTAGCTTCATCACGCTTTGCTCTTGCCTGAGCAAGGGTCACAGTGGGCCAAACACCAAAAGCGAGGCGATCCTCTTTTTTGTCTGAGGGGCGTCTGTATTTCATACGCCAGTATTTAGAACCCTTGGCCGAAACCTCGAGATACAAACCGCCGCCATCGGCCATTTTGTAGGTTTTGTCTTTTGGCTTTGCGGTCTCGACCTGTCTGGCGTTGAGCTTCATTTGGGGGCACATTTCTAATCGAAGTTAAGATGCCCCCAATTATGCCCCCAATGACATCCGGATTTCAACGGACAACCTCGGACGACTCAGGACGTAAAAATCGCTGCAAGCATTGATTTTAAAGGGATAATTGGACTTTCTCGGATAGTCTTGGAAGTACTAATGGTGCCGAAGGCCGGACTCGAACCGGCACGTATTTCTACGGTTGATTTTGAATCAACTGCGTCTACCGATTTCGCCACTCCGGCACGGAAGGGATGCGGAAAACGTTGTGGATTATACCTGTCATGCGCCACCATGCAAGCACCAGCATGTGTCTGGCTCGCTAAGTGTTGAAAATTTCAGCATTACCTTTCTTAGCTGTAACCATCATCACAGTTTGCCACCTCCTTAATCCCCCCTTCTGCGAAGCGTCCGGTTTCCCCATGCTCTACACTTCCAGTTCAACACCACACTGAGGGAAACACGATGTCGATGATAAAAAGCTACGCCGTAAAAGCGGCGGGCAGCGAACTCGAACTCTATGAATATGATGCGGGCGAGCTTAAGCCGGAAGATGTCGAGGTACAGGTCGATTACTGCGGTATCTGCCATTCCGATTTGTCGATGATCGACAACGAATGGGGGTTCTCTCAGTATCCGCTGGTTGCCGGGCATGAGGTGATTGGTCGCGTGGCGGCGCTCGGCAGCGCGGCGCAGAATAAGGGTCTGAAAGTTGGTCAGCGCGTCGGCGTTGGCTGGACGGCACGCAGTTGCGGGCATTGCGACGCCTGTATCAGCGGTAATCAGATTAACTGCCTGCAAGGTTCCGTTCCCACGATTCTCAATCGCGGTGGCTTTGCCGAGAAGCTGCGGGCCGACTGGCAGTGGGTGATCCCGCTGCCGGAGAGCATCGATCTGGCGGCAGCTGGCCCATTGCTGTGCGGCGGCATCACGGTGTTCAAACCGCTACTGATGCACCACATCACTGCCATCAGCCGCGTCGGGGTGATCGGCATCGGCGGCCTGGGGCATATAGCCATTAAGCTGTTACACGCGATGGGCTGCGAGGTGACCGCGTTCAGCTCTAATCCGGCGAAAGAGCAGGAGGTGCTGGCGATGGGAGCGGATAAGGTGGTCAACAGCCGCGATCCGGATGCGCTAAAAGCGCTGGCAGGCCAGTTCGATCTCATCATTAACACGGTTAACGTCGACCTCGACTGGCAGCCCTATTTTGAAGCGCTGGCCTACGGCGGTAACTTCCATACCGTCGGCGCGGTGCTGAAGCCGCTGCCGGTGCCGGCGTTCACTTTGATAGCCGGCGATCGCAGCATCTCCGGTTCGGCGACCGGTACACCCTTCGAGCTGCGCAAACTGATGAAGTTCGCCGGGCGCAGCAAGGTATCGCCGACCACCGAACTGTACCCGATGTCGCAAATTAACGAAGCTATCCAGCACGTGCGCGACGGCAAGGCCCGCTACCGAGTGGTGCTGAAAGCCGACTTCTGATTATCTCTGCCGGGGGGAGTAAACCTCCCGGCTATTCCCGCCACTTTGGAATTCTCCTCGCAATCTCCGCAATTTAGCGGTGAAGAGTGCGTCACGGTTGCCTATACTCCAGGCAGGATAAATGGAGGAAATCTCAATGAGCGCACCCCTGCTAATCGCCCGCACGCCGGACACCGAACTGTTTTTACTCCCAGGCATGGCCAACCGTCACGGGCTGATTACCGGCGCGACCGGGACCGGTAAAACCGTCACGCTACAGAAACTGGCCGAATCGCTGTCTGAGATTGGCGTGCCGGTATTTATGGCTGACGTAAAAGGTGACTTAACCGGCGTAGCGCAGGAAGGACAAGCCTCTGAAAAGCTGCTCGCCCGCCTGAAAAACATCGGCATTACCGACTGGCAACCGCATGCTAATCCGGTCACGGTGTGGGATATCTTCGGCGAAAAAGGCCACCCGGTGCGGGCCACGGTCTCTGACCTCGGGCCGCTACTGCTGGCGCGTCTGCTGAATCTCAACGACGTGCAATCTGGCGTGCTGGATATTATCTTCCGCATTGCCGATGACCAGGGTCTGTTGCTGCTGGATTTCAAAGATCTGCGGGCCATTACGCACTACATCGGCGATAACGCTAAATCGTTCCAGAATCAGTACGGCAACATCAGCAGCGCCTCGGTGG
Organism: Citrobacter sp. wls615; assembly: GCF_005281355.1. NCBI lineage: Bacteria > Pseudomonadati > Pseudomonadota > Gammaproteobacteria > Enterobacterales > Enterobacteriaceae > Citrobacter > Citrobacter sp. wls615. Next base: position 79,025 of record NZ_SZXM01000084.1, read on the forward strand.
GCGCTATCCAGCGCGGACTGTTGTCACTGGAACAACAGGGAGCGGCGCACTTCTTTGGCGAGCCGATGCTGGATATCAAAGACTGGATGCGAACCGATGCCAGCGGTAAAGGGATGATCAACATCCTCAGCGCCGAAAAGCTGTACCAGATGCCCAAACTGTACGCCGCCAGCCTGTTGTGGATGCTCTCCGAGCTGTATGAACAATTACCGGAAGCCGGCGATCTGGAGAAACCAAAACTGGTGTTCTTCTTCGATGAAGCCCACCTGCTGTTCAACGACGCTCCACAGGTGCTGCTGGATAAAATTGAACAGGTGATCCGCCTGATCCGCTCGAAAGGGGTCGGCGTGTGGTTCGTTTCGCAAAACCCGTCCGATATTCCGGACAACGTACTCGGCCAGTTGGGGAACCGCGTGCAACATGCCCTGCGCGCCTTCACGCCGAAAGATCAGAAAGCGGTGAAAACCGCAGCGCAAACTATGCGCGCCAACCCAGCCTTTGATACTGAAAAAGCCATTCAGGAGCTGGGCACCGGCGAAGCGCTAATTTCCTTCCTTGATGCCAAAGGTAGCCCGTCAGTGGTGGAACGGGCGATGGTGATTGCGCCGTGCTCGCGCATGGGACCGGTAACCGACGACGAGCGCAACGGGCTGATTAATCACTCCTCGTTGTACGGAAAATATGAGGAAGAGGTCGACCGTGAGTCCGCCTATGAGCGTTTACAGCAAGGCGTACAGGCCAGCACCGAGCAGCAAAATACGCCTCCCGCCAACGGTAAAGCGATCGACGTGGATGGCGGTATTCTCGGGGGGTTGAAAGATATTCTGTTTGGCAGCACCGGACCACGCGGCGGTAAGCGCGATGGCGTAGTACAGAGCGTGGCGAAAAGCGCGGCGCGACAGGTCACTAATCAGATAATTCGCGGCATGTTGGGAAGTTTGATGGGCGGCAGAAAACGCTAGCAGTGAAATGCCCCTCCCGCACTACGGGAGGGGCGGATATTATGACTTACGCAGCATCAGCCACAGGCTTATCAGGAAGAAGCTGGCGCTAGGCAGCAGCGCGCCGATAATCGGCGGAATGCCGTACACCAGCGTTAATGGGCCAAAGATTTGGTCCAGCACATAGAACACAAAACCGAAGCTAATCCCTGTCACCACGCGCACGCCCATCGGGACGCTACGCAGCGGGCCAAAGATAAACGACAGCGCCATCAGCATCATGACCGCCACTGACAGCGGCTGGAAGACTTTGCTCCACATATTGAGCTGGTAACGTCCGGCGTCCTGGCCGCTCGACTTCAGGTACTTCACGTAGTTATGCAGACCGCTAATCGAGAGCGCATCAGGGTCCAGCGCGACTACGCCGAGCTTGTCCGGCGTAAGGTTGGTTTTCCAGGTCCCGCTAACCATCTGCGAACCGGTGATTTGCTTTGGATTGGTCAGGTTAGATTCATCCACCTGCGACAGACGCCAGACCTTCTGCTCCGGGTCAAACGTCGCGCTCGCAGCATAGCGAACGGACTGCAAACGACGCTTATCGTTAAAGGAGTAGATGCTAATCCCGCCTAATTCGGCGTCGCCTTTCACCCGCTCGATGTAGACAAAGCTGTCACCATCTTTCGCCCACAGACCCTGCTGGGTAGAGAGCAGCGAGCCACCGTACATCTGCTGCGCACGGTAGTTACGCGCCATCTGTTCGCCCTGCGGCGCCACCCATTCACCGATGGCCATCGTCAACAGCACCAGCGGAATCGCGGTTTTCATCACCGACAGCGCCACCTGCATACGGGTAAAGCCGGAAGCCTGCATCACCACCAGTTCACTACGCTGAGCCAACATGCCCAGCCCCAACAACGCGCCGAGCAGCGCCGCCATCGGGAAGAAAATCTGGATATCTTTTGGTGCGCTGAGCAGGGTATACAGCCCGGCGCCCATCGCATCGTAGCTCCCCTGCCCGGCTTTTTTCAGCTGGTCGACAAACTTGATGATCCCGGAGAGCGACACCAGCATGAACAACGTCATCATGATGGTGGTGAAAATGGTTTTACCGATATAGCGGTCAAGTACACCAAAGGGCTGCATTATACCGCTCCTTTACGCATAAAACGGGCACGCAAGCGGCGCATCGGCACCGTATCCCAAAGGTTAAGTACAATCGCCAGCGCCAGATACGCCAGGTTAACCGCCCACATCCAGAACACCGGATCCAGCTTACCTTTGCCGCCATTCGACTTCAGCGATGTCTGGACCAGGAAGAACAGCAAATAGAGCAGCATTGCGGGCAGCATCGACAGTACGCGCCCCTGACGTGGGTTCACCACGCTCAGCGGTACGACCATCAGCGCCATCATAAATACAGTGAATACTAATGTGATACGCCAGGTCAGCTCCGCGCGGGCACGATCGTTGTCGGTCGTCCACAGCGTACGCATATCCATCTGGTCGGTATCGTTTGGATCCAGCGCCACGGCCTGATGGCCAATAATCGCCTGATAATCCTGGAAGTCAGTGATGCGGAAATCACGCAGCAGCGCGGTCCCTTCAAAGCGCGTACCCTGGTTCAGCGTCACGACCTGGGAGCCATCGCGCATCTGGGTAAGATGTCCGGAATCAGCCACCACCACCGAAGGACGGGCATTACCTTTCGGGCGGATTTGCGCGAGGAACACATCTTTGAAGTTGCTGCCATCAACGCTTTCGATAAACAGCACCGAACCGCCGTTAGTCGCCTGCTGGAATTGCCCCTGAGCAAGCGCAGCCATGCCGGGGTTAGCTTTCGCTTCCGCCAGCACTTCGTCCTGATGCCTGGAGGACCATGGTCCGGCCCACATCACGTTAACCGCCGCAATAATACTGGTAAACAACGCCAGCACCATCGCCGCTTTCACGAGCACAGCCTTGCTCAGCCCACAGGCGTGCATGACCGTAATTTCACTTTCGGTATACAGTTTGCCCAGCGTCATCAGCAGCCCGAGGAACAGGCTTAAGGGCAAGATAAGTTGCGCCATTTCTGGCACGCCCAGCCCCAGCAGCGAGAGCACCAGATTCGCCGGGATATCACCGTCAACCGCCGCACCAAGGATCCTGACTAACTTTTGACAAAAGAAGATCAAAAGCAGGATGAATAGGATCGCAAGTTGGCTTTTGAGCGTTTCCCGAACCAGATATCTTATGATTATCACTTTAAATACGCCCGTAAAAACCCGTCTTTTGCCGGAATTTAGCTTGTTTCATGGCTTAAACGTCATTTATTCTCTTGAGTCGTCGAAATCGTCGCTAAGATCATTATACTCAACGGATCCACCTCTCAGAAATTGTTCTGACGTGCCAATGCCGTAATAACGTTAAGATTAACACGAAGTCACCGCAACAGCGGGAATGAGTTACGAAAGCTTGCAATTCTATCCGTAGCCACCGCCGTTGTCTTTAAGATTCAGGAGCGTAGTGCATGGAGTTCAGTGTAAAAAGCGGTAGCCCGGAGAAACAGCGGAGTGCCTGCATCGTCGTGGGCGTCTTTGAACCACGCCGCCTCTCTCCGATTGCAGAGCAGCTCGACAAGATCAGCGATGGGTACATCAGCGCACTGCTGCGTCGTGGCGAACTGGAAGGCAAACCAGGTCAAACCCTGTTGCTGCACCATGTTCCTAACGTCCTGTCTGAGCGAATTCTCCTCATCGGTTGTGGTAAAGAGCGTGAGCTTGATGAACGTCAGTATAAGCAGGTCATTCAGAAAACTATAAATACCCTGAATGATACAGGCTCAATGGAAGCCGTCTGCTTCCTGACTGAGCTACACGTTAAAGGTCGCAATAACTACTGGAAAGTACGTCAAGCCGTTGAGACGGCACAGGAAACGCTGTACAGCTTTGATCAGTTGAAGACTAACAAAAGCGAACCACGTCGTCCGCTGCGTAAAATGGTCTTTAACGTACCGACCCGCCGCGAATTGACCAGCGGTGAACGTGCCATTCAGCACGGCCTGGCGATTGCCGCCGGGATCAAAGCGGCAAAAGATCTCGGCAACATGCCGCCGAATATCTGTAACGCCGCCTACCTGGCCTCTCAGGCGCGTCAGTTGGCTGATAGCTATAGCAAAAATGTTGTCACCCGCGTCATCGGTGAGCAGCAGATGAAAGAGCTGGGCATGCACTCCTATCTTGCGGTCGGCAATGGTTCGCAAAACGAGTCGCTGATGTCGGTGATTGAGTATAAAGGTGTCGAATCCGAAGACGTACGCCCGATCGTGTTGGTGGGTAAAGGGTTAACCTTTGACTCCGGCGGTATCTCCATCAAACCTGCCGAAGGCATGGATGAGATGAAATACGATATGTGCGGCGCGGCAGCTGTGTATGGCGTGATGCGCATGGTGGCAGAGCTACAGTTGCCAATCAACGTCGTCGGCGTACTGGCGGGCTGTGAAAACATGCCGGGTGGTCGCGCGTATCGCCCGGGCGATGTGCTGACGACCATGTCTGGTCAAACCGTTGAAGTGCTGAACACCGATGCTGAAGGCCGTCTGGTGCTGTGCGACGTGTTAACCTACGTCGAGCGTTTTGAACCGGAAGCGGTCATTGACGTGGCAACGCTGACCGGCGCGTGCGTGATTGCCCTGGGCCATCACATCACCGGCCTGATGTCGAACCACAATCCGCTGGCGCACGAGCTTATTGGCGCGTCTGAGCAGGCGGGCGACCGCGCGTGGCGTCTGCCGTTGGGTGATGAATTCCAGGAACAACTGGAGTCCAACTTTGCGGATATGGCTAACATCGGCGGCCGTCCTGGTGGTGCTATCACCGCGGGCTGCTTCCTGTCGCGCTTTACCCGTAAATATAACTGGGCGCACCTGGATATCGCGGGTACCGCATGGCGTTCCGGTAAAGCCAAAGGCGCCACCGGTCGTCCGGTAGCGCTGCTGTCGCAGTTCCTGCTTAATCGCGCCGGATTTAACGGCGACGAGTAAGTTTGAGATTACCCCGTAGGCCGGATAAGCGCCGCGCCATCCGGCAAAATGCCTGATGACGGCGCTAATGCGCCTTATCAGGCCTACGGGGTGCATCATGGCAACGCATTTAAATTCACCACAAGAAGCCCCATATATGAAGAATGCGACGTTCTATCTTCTGGATAATGACACTACCGTTGATGGCTTAAGCGCCGTCGAGCTACTGGTGTGTGAAATTGCCGCAGAACGTTGGCGTGCTGGCAAGCGCGTGCTGATCGCCTGCGAAAACGAAAAGCAGGCCTTTCGCCTTGATGAAGCCCTGTGGGCAAGACCGGCAGAAAGCTTCGTGCCGCATAATCTGGCGGGTGAAGGTCCCAGAGGCGGCGCACCGGTAGAGATTGCCTGGCCGGAAAAACGCAACAGCAGCCCGCGCGACCTGCTCATCAGTTTGCGCGTTGGCTTTGCAGATTTTGCCACCGCTTTCACAGAAGTGATAGACTTCGTCCCTTACGAAGATTCTTTGAAACAATCGGCACGCGATCGCTACAAAGCTTACCGCGTGGCTGGTTTTAACCTGAATACGGCAACCTGGAAATAATGGAAAAGACATATAACCCACAAGATATCGAACAGCCGCTTTACGAGCACTGGGAAAAGCAGGGCTATTTCAAACCTAACGGCGATGAAAGCAAAGAGTCCTTCTGCATCATGATCCCGCCGCCGAACGTCACCGGCAGTTTGCATATGGGTCATGCTTTCCAGCAAACCATCATGGACACCATGATTCGCTACCAGCGCATGCAGGGCAAAAACACCCTGTGGCAGGCTGGTACCGACCACGCGGGTATCGCTACCCAGATGGTGGTTGAGCGTAAGATTGCCGCTGAAGAAGGTAAAACTCGTCACGACTACGGTCGCGAAGCGTTTATCGACAAAATCTGGCAGTGGAAAGCGGAATCCGGCGGCACCATTACCCGTCAGATGCGCCGTCTCGGCAACTCCGTTGACTGGGAGCGCGAGCGTTTCACCATGGACGAAGGTCTTTCCAATGCCGTGAAAGAAGTCTTCGTTCGCCTGTACAAAGAAGACCTGATTTACCGTGGCAAGCGCCTGGTGAACTGGGACCCGAAACTGCGCACCGCCATCTCTGACCTGGAAGTGGAAAACCGCGAGTCCAAAGGCTCGATGTGGCACATCCGCTATCCGCTGGCCGACGGCGCGAAAACCGCAGATGGTAAAGATTATCTGGTCGTCGCCACTACCCGTCCGGAAACCATTCTCGGCGATACTGGCGTGGCCGTGAATCCGGAAGATCCACGTTATAAAGATCTGATCGGCAAATTCGTTATTCTGCCGCTGGTCGACCGCCGTATTCCGATTGTTGGTGATGAACACGCCGATATGGAAAAAGGCACCGGCTGCGTGAAAATCACCCCGGCACACGACTTTAACGACTACGAAGTCGGGAAACGTCACGGCCTGCCGATGATCAATATTCTGACCTTTGATGGCGACATCCGCGAAACCGCAGAAGTGTACGACACCAAAGGCGAAGAGTCTGACGTTTATTCCAATGAAATTCCGGCTGAATTCCAGAAGCTGGAACGTTTTGCTGCCCGTAAAGCGATCGTCGCAGCCGTTGACGCGCTGGGCCTGCTGGAAGAAATTAAACCGCACGATCTGACCGTCCCTTATGGCGACCGTGGCGGCGTAGTTATCGAACCGATGCTGACCGACCAGTGGTACGTGCGTGCCGACGTGCTGGCGAAACCGGCGGTGGAAGCGGTTGAAAACGGCAGCATTCAGTTCGTGCCGAAGCAGTACGAAAACATGTACTTCTCCTGGATGCGCGATATTCAGGACTGGTGTATCTCCCGTCAGCTGTGGTGGGGTCACCGTATCCCGGCATGGTACGACAACGACGGCAACGTCTACGTTGGCCGTACAGAAGACGAAGTGCGTCAGGAAAACAACCTCGGCGCCGACGTTGCGCTTCGTCAGGACGAAGACGTTCTCGATACCTGGTTCTCCTCCGCGCTGTGGACTTTCTCCACCCTCGGCTGGCCGGAAAACACCGACGCCCTGCGTCAGTTCCACCCGACCAGCGTGATGGTTTCCGGCTTCGACATCATCTTCTTCTGGATTGCCCGCATGATCATGATGACCATGCACTTCATCAAAGATGAAAACGGCAAGCCGCAGGTGCCGTTCCATACCGTCTACATGACCGGTCTGATTCGTGACGACGAAGGCCAGAAGATGTCCAAATCCAAGGGTAACGTTATTGACCCGCTGGATATGGTCGACGGCATCTCCCTGCCGGAGCTGCTGGAAAAACGTACCGGCAACATGATGCAGCCGCAGCTGGCTGAGAAGATTGCCAAGCGTACCGAGAAGCAGTTCCCGAACGGTATCGAGCCGCACGGCACCGACGCCCTGCGCTTTACCCTGGCGGCGCTGGCCTCGACCGGTCGCGACATCAACTGGGATATGAAGCGTCTGGAAGGTTACCGTAACTTCTGTAACAAGCTGTGGAACGCCAGCCGCTTTGTGCTGATGAACACTGAAGATCAGGATTGCGGCTTCAACGGTGGTGAAATGACGCTGTCGCTGGCGGACCGCTGGATCCTGGCGGAATTCAACCAGACCGTTAAAGCGTACCGCGAAGCGCTGGATAACTTCCGCTTCGATATCGCTGCGGGCATCCTGTACGAGTTCACCTGGAACCAGTTCTGCGACTGGTATCTGGAGCTGACCAAGCCGGTGATGACCGGCGGTTCCGAGTCTGAATTGCGCGGCACCCGCAATACGCTGGTCACCGTGCTGGAAGGTCTGTTGCGCCTGGCGCACCCGATCATCCCGTTCATCACCGAAACCATCTGGCAGCGCGTGAAGGTCATTTGCGGTATTACCGCCGATACCATCATGCTGCAGCCGTTCCCGGAATATAACGCCGCGCAGGTTGATGAAGCCGCGCTGGCTGATACCGAATGGCTGAAGCAGGCGATCGTTGCCGTGCGTAACATTCGTGCGGAAATGAACATCGCCCCGGGTAAACCGCTGGAGCTGCTGCTGCGTGGTTGCAGCAAAGATGCGGAGCGTCGTGTGAACGACAACCGCAGCTTCCTGCTGAACCTGGCGCGTCTGGAAAGCATCACCGTGCTGCCTGCCGATAACAAAGGTCCGGTTTCCGTGACCAAAATCATCGACGGCGCTGAACTGTTGATCCCAATGGCTGGCCTCATCAACAAAGAAGATGAGCTGGCGCGTCTGGCGAAAGAAGTGGCGAAAATCGAAGGTGAGATTGCCCGTATCGAAGGCAAACTCTCCAACGAAGGTTTCGTCGCTCGCGCACCGGAAGCGGTGATCGCCAAAGAGCGTGAGAAGTTAGACGGTTACGCAGAAGCCAAAGCGAAGCTGATTGAGCAGCAGGCGGTCATCGCCGCGCTGTAATCATCGAGCCCGTAGGTCGGATAAGCGTAGCGCATCCGACACTACTGACGATTAAAAAGCCTCTGGCGTCCTCGCTCAGAGGCTTTTTATTGAATTATCCTCGCTTGCGCTTCCCCTCACCGCAGTGGTATTAACTGCATATGTTCCACATTTATGTCATGAGTTCGCTATGAGTGTCACTACCCCTGCCTTTGCGACGCTGCGTCGTCTTACCGCCGACGATAACGCCGCCATCGCCCGCGTTATTCGCCAGGTTTCCGCCGAATACGGGCTTACCGCTGATAAAGGCTATACCGTCGCCGACCCTAATCTGGATGAGCTGTTCCAGGTTTACAGCCAGCCGGGCGCGGCCTATTGGGTCGTTGAGCAGAATGGTCAGGTGGTGGGCGGCGGCGGCGTCGCGCCGTTAGGCTGTAGCGAGCCGGACATTTGCGAGCTGCAGAAGATGTATTTCCTGTCGAGCGTACGCGGCCAGGGGCTGGCGAAAAAGCTGGCGCTGATGGCGCTGGATCACGCCCGTGAGCAGGGTTTTAAGCAGTGCTATCTGGAAACGACCGCGTTTCTGACCGAGGCTATTCGCCTGTATGAACATTTAGGCTTTGAGCATATCAGCGAAGCGCTGGGCTGCACCGGGCACGTGGATTGTGAAGTACGGATGTTAAAGCCCCTCTGACCTTACGCTGAGGGGCTATGGCAACCTTACTGCATCTCAGCTGAAAGCATCAGACGAATCACGCCGGCCGAACGCGCGGTCGGCAGCTTCAACACCTGTGACCAGAGATCCTGCACTATCTCACAGGCAATCTTCTCTTTGCCGACAGCTTTAGTCGGATCGGCCATGATTTGAATATCCGGTCCATAGCGCTGTACTAGTCCTGGACTTATTGCTTGCAGATCCTGCAACGCCAGCTGTTTCTCTTCTGCCGTGACCGTATGTTTGTTCGGACCATAGGCAGCACGCATCATACTCATATCACTCGCCATACGACGGTTCATGATCTCATGCGGAACCAGACGTGCCGGGTTAATCCCCCCTTTTACTGCCGGAAACAGGAAGCGGAAGCATTCGTCATCACCTATTTTGGCCACGGCGGCGATCTGCTCAAGATTAATTTTCATATATTCAATGACATTGGCATCAGGAGCTTGCTGCAATCGTGCCATCTGCAACTGAAGAATCTGCGGCTGTATCGCGTCGATAACCTGCTGTTCGCTGCTCCCCGCTTTCTTCATCTGCGCTGCCTGGCTGATAATTTTTTGTGTCAGCGCGGGCTCCTGTTCCTTAATCACCTGAAACGCCGGATTAGAGAGCATCGCCTTTTCAAACTGCTGCTCTTCGGTCAGACCATAATCCGGGTTTTCACGTGGGATCAGGTAGTGCACATCAAACAGATTCCACGCAATAATCGCCACCACAAAGACCACCGCGCCTGAGATCTTGCCCAGCCAGCCTTTTTTACGAAACATGCCAACGACGATGGCAATCACCACCCCGATATAGCCCGCTAACCATACGTGTGCCCAGTTCATTAACCATCCTTATGCAAAACAATCTCTGGTAAGGGGATATATTTCCCCCTTCGTGTGTTTTGATTATTACGGCAGCGGCGAGCGATTTCCAGCCACCAGATTTTGCTAGCGGAAATGGGGGAAGAGGTAATACGCGCGATGATTGAACACCGCACGTCACGGAAAGAATCAAGCCGGTACGCCGCTGTGAAAGCGGAACTCGTCGTCAGGAGAGGTAATCAGCGCGGCTTCGACTTCGCCAAAAAATCGCACCCGGTCGCTGATATCATCAGCAGAAACCTGCTGCGCCAGCGCCAGATAATCCTGATAGTGCCGCGCCTCGGATCGCAGCAGCGACAGATAAAACGCCTGCAAATCAGCCTCCAGATACGGTGCCAGCGCGGCAAAACGTTCACAGGAGCGGGCTTCGATATACGCCCCGCAAATCAGCTTGTCGATCAGCGTCAGCGGCTCGTGGGTGCGTACCTCTTTGAGCATGCCTTTGGCGTAACGGCTGGCGGTAATTTTGATGTAAGGAATATTGCGGCTCATCATCGCCTCGCGTACCTGCGAGAAGTGATGTAGCTCTTCTTTAATCAGCAACACCATGCTGTCAATAAGCTTTCGTCCCCACGGGTCGTCGGTCTGCGGCATGACGCTTTTGCTTATCTGTTTATTCAGCGCGATAAAATCCGGCTCATCCCCTTCTCTGAAAGCAAACGCTTCATAGGGTTTCAGCCAGTCCAACAGCGCCTGCGATCCCTGTTTATCCGCGACATACTTACGCACCAGCAGCATTGCCGTTTGCGCCGCTTTCAGTTCGCAGACGAGGTGATCGGTCAATAACAGCGGCAGATTCGCCGGGTCTCGCGCTTTATCAAGCCAGGCCTGGGGCGTTTTGCATTTCAGGAAGTTGTGGATCGGGGAGAGTATTTGCGGGTAATCCATACGTTGTCCTTGGCCTGCGGCAGCCTGTGCTACCGCAGGTCAGCAGATGACTTAGTGACGCACGCCGTCATCATCTTCGTCGACGAGGTCTTCATCGTCGCCGTCTTCACCTTCTTCGCCGTTCGGGTCTTCAAAATAAGTGCCCCAACCGTCGTATTCCACTTCAAATTTTTCAGCCAGGTTCATCAGTTGCTCAACCTGCGCGTCAATCAGCTCGGCATTCAGGGCGCATTCGCTGAGGATGTCACAGCAAATAACCGTGTCGCCTTCTTCCACTTCCAGCTCTTCCGGCTCGGTCACTTCATAACCCAGCTTGAAGGCTTCTACTGCCGCTTTTTCCAGGGTTTCAAAGTCGTCCGCGGAAAGGTGATGCTCAATGGTGTACAGCGCGTCTGGATCGCTGCCATCTTCGAGTAACTCTTCAATAATCAAGCGTGTTTCTTCACGCTGCTCTTCCAGTAGTTCCGGGTTTGCCATGGCTCGTTCCTCATAATGTCCTGCCGATACTCTTATTGTCACATACCGCTGTCATTGCCTCCACCTTTCCAGGAAAGATTTGTTAAACAAGGTTGCAAATGAATAAACATACATATAAATTGAATTTTAATTCAATAAATGGCTTAAGCCATGTGAGGAAACCATGTCTACGTTTTATCAGAAGCACTTTTTGAAATTGCTCGATTTCACCTCTGCTGAACTCACGTCACTGCTCAAGCTCGCCGCACAGCTCAAGGCAGATAAGAAAAACGGCACAGAGGTGGCTCAACTCACCGGTAAAAATATCGCGCTCATCTTCGAAAAAGACTCGACTCGTACTCGTTGCTCTTTCGAAGTTGCCGCATACGATCAGGGCGCTCGAGTGACATATCTCGGGCCAAGCGGCAGCCAGATTGGACATAAAGAGTCGATTAAAGATACTGCCCGCGTGCTTGGCCGTATGTACGACGGTATTCAGTATCGGGGTCACGGTCAGGAAGTGGTGGAAACGCTGGCGGAATATGCCGGTGTGCCGGTGTGGAATGGATTAACTAACGAGTTTCATCCCACCCAGTTACTGGCGGATCTGTTAACTATGCAGGAACACCTGCCGGGTAAAGCATTTAATGAGATGACGCTGGTCTATACCGGCGATGCCCGTAACAATATGGGCAATTCAATGCTGGAAGCCGCCGCGTTAACCGGGTTAGATCTGCGTCTGGTTGCACCGCAGGCCTGCTGGCCGGAAGAGAGTCTGGTGGCAGAATGCAAAGCGCTGGCACAGAAAAACGGTGGCAATATTACGCTGACCGAAGATATCGCCACGGGCGTAAAAGGTGCAGACTTCATCTACACCGACGTATGGGTGTCAATGGGCGAAGCGAAAGAGAAGTGGGCCGAGCGTATTGCACTGCTGCGCAAATATCAGGTAAACAGCACGATGATGGCGCTCACCGGCAATCCGCAGGTGAAATTTCTGCACTGCCTGCCCGCGTTCCATGACGATCAAACCACTCTTGGCAAACAAATGGAGCAACAGTACTGTTTGCACGGCGGGATGGAAGTGACCGACGACGTCTTTGAGTCCCCCGCCAGCATCGTATTTGATCAGGCGGAAAACCGGATGCACACCATTAAAGCGGTAATGGTGGCGACGCTTTCCAAAAAATAACGTTGCATGATTGATTTGCCGGATGGCGATGCTCAGCATCTTACCCGGCCTACAACCGCGCTCCCGTAGGCCGGGCAAGGCGAAGCCGCCCCCGGCAAACACGCTTATTCCACCCGCATTTTCACCACCGCTTTGCGTACCAGCGCCGGAGCACCGACTGCGCACAGCGGTTTGTGCACTTCCCCCGGATAGAACACCACAAAGTCACCCTCGTTCAGCACCACCGTTTTCTCCTGTGCCCCTTCCGACAGGAAGGCAATATCTTTATCCGCCAGCCAGTCAGTTTCCGGCGCGCCCGCAGGCTGCGTACTAAAGGTCATGCCTTCCTGCCCTTTGAGCAGGATCTGAATATCCAGATAGCGGGCATGATATTCGGCACGGCGCTGTGCAAACGGCTCCGTCATATCTTCGGCAATCAGATAAAACAGGCGATCGCCATCGATGTCATGCTTACCCTTTTCCGTCGCATCCGTAACATGCGTTTTAATGTGCTCAATCGCCTGACGCAGCTCTTCCGGCAGCCAGGCACCCAGGTTGTGAATATTGCCGACAATCATCTCAAACCCCTTGATTAAAACATCGTTTCATTTTTGTTGTTATACGAAAAAACGGCCTGTCATACCACTCCTAATTACCGATATTTTGCGGCAACGCATGTTTATCGCTGATGATGTTAGATAGTTGTTAACCTCACGCATCAGGTTATGCATAAACACTGCATAACTCTTACCCCCTCATTTTTCTCTTTGCTGGTAACTTACTGGTTTTGAAAGTGTTATGATAAAACCAAGCAGTCGATCACAATTCACACCTCCCCCACTCGCTTTGTTCGCCACCATATTTATTTGGCAATAAACTGTCCCGTACAAATAATAGAATCACAGAACCGCATAAACATTCACCTCATAATAAAAAATACATAAAAATCAATCAATTATTAAGTATATATATTTTTAAAAATGTACATAAAATTAACATAGATAAATAACAAGACATATTCATGCGTAGCAATTCAGTTATTGTATTTATTATTTTTTAAAATCTCAGAGCCATCTCATATATTAGGAAAGCAAATTCAAATATCGAACCGACTGTGAAACAAATCACGTTTCCGTATCAAATAAGATCTAAATATAGATTCTGAAATCAGCTGAAAAATCATGACTGCAATAAATTGCATTTGCAGCCATCTCCTCTTTATTTTTTAAAATCGTATTAAAGGAATAATGATGGAAAAGCATTATGTCGGTTCTGAAATCGGTCAATTACGTAGCGTGATGCTGCATCGCCCTAATCTCAGCTTAAAAAGGCTGACGCCATCCAACTGTCAGGAGCTGCTTTTTGATGATGTGCTTTCGGTAGAACGTGCAGGTGAAGAGCACGACATTTTCGCCAACACGCTGCGTCAGGAGGGAATTGAGGTTCTGTTACTCACTGATTTATTGACACAAACTCTGGATATTCCAGACGCTAAAAGCTGGCTGCTGGATACGCAAATTTCTGATTATCGCCTTGGCCCCACTTTCGCCGCCGATGTCCGCGCCTGGCTTGCGGACATGCAGCACCGGGAACTGGCACGGCATTTAAGCGGCGGGCTGACCTATGGCGAAATCCCAGCGTCAATCAAAAATATGGTGGTTGATACTCATGATATTAATGATTTTATTATGAAGCCATTGCCCAACCATTTATTTACCCGCGACACCTCCTGCTGGATATATAACGGCGTGTCGATTAATCCGATGGCTAAAACCGCCCGGCAACGAGAAACTAATAATCTGCGGGCGATTTACCGTTGGCACCCGCAATTCGCCGATGGTGAGTTTATTAAATACTTCGGTGATGAAAATATTAATTATGACCACGCCACATTAGAAGGTGGCGATGTGCTGGTCATTGGTCGCGGTGCGGTACTTATTGGCATGTCTGAGCGCACCACGCCACAGGGAATCGAGTTCCTTGCTCAGTCACTCTTCAAGCATCGCCAGGCAGAGCGCGTCATCGCGGTCGAACTGCCTAAGCATCGTTCCTGCATGCATCTCGACACCGTGATGACCCACATCGATATCGATACCTTCTCTGTCTACCCGGAAGTGGTGCGCCCGGACGTGCAGTGCTGGACTCTGACGCCGGACGGGCGCGGCGGCCTGAAACGGACGCAGGAAAGTACGCTGGTTCATGCCCTGGAAAAAGCGCTGGGGCTCGATCAAATTCGCCTGATTACCACCGGCGGTGACGCCTTCGAAGCCGAACGTGAACAGTGGAATGACGCCAACAACGTCCTGACGCTACGTCCCGGTGTGGTTGTGGGTTACGAGCGCAATATCTGGACCAACGAGAAATACGACAAAGCCGGTATCACCGTTTTACCCATTCCTGGCGACGAACTTGGACGCGGACGCGGCGGCGCGCGCTGCATGAGCTGCCCGCTGGAACGCGACGGTATTTAAGGAGACGTCATGGAAAATAAACCGACCCTGGTTGTGGCTCTGGGCGGCAACGCGCTGCTCAAACGCGGCGAGCCGCTGGAAGCAGACATCCAACGTAAGAATATTGAGCTGGCGGCAAAAACCATCGCCCGGCTTACGCAACAGTGGCGTGTGATTCTGGTACACGGCAATGGCCCACAGGTTGGACTGCTGGCGTTACAAAACAGCGCTTACGCCAGCGTCACCCCCTATCCGCTCGATATTCTCGGCGCGGAAAGTCAGGGAATGATTGGCTATATGTTGCAACAGGCGCTGAAAAACCAGCTTCCACAGCGAGAAATTAGCGTCCTGCTGACGCAGGTTGAAGTCGATGCCCACGATCCAGCCTTCAGCAATCCCACCAAATATATCGGGCCCATTTACGACCAAACCCAGGCCAGTGCATTACAGGTGGAAAAAGGCTGGGTTTTCAAAGCCGATGGTAAAGCGTTCCGTCGCGTTGTGCCCTCTCCGCAACCCAAACGTATTGTTGAAAGTGACGCGATCCAGGCGTTGATCGCCCGCGATCATCTGGTCATCTGCAATGGCGGCGGCGGTGTGCCGGTCGTGGAAAAAGCCGATGGCTACCACGGCATTGAAGCCGTGATCGACAAAGATCTCTCCGCTGCCCTGCTCGCCAGCCAGCTTCATGCTGATGCGTTGCTCATCCTGACCGATGCCGACGCGGTGTACCTCGACTGGGGCAAACCCACCCAGCGCCCTCTGGCTCAGGTCACCCCCGAAATACTCGGCGAGATGCAGTTCGACGCCGGTTCTATGGGGCCGAAAGTTACCGCCTGCGCGAATTTTGTCTCTCAATGCCAGGGGATAGCAGGCATCGGCTCCCTGGCCGACGGCCCGGCCATTCTCTCGGGAGAGAAAGGCACATTGATTCGGCCCGAAACCATTGCTTACGACGCGTGACCCATTTTTGCCGGATGGGCGACTGCGCCTTATCCGGCCTACATAAGGACATTCTGATGACTGTTAACTTAAAAAATCGCAATTTTCTTAAATTGCTCGACTACGCCCCGGCAGAGATCCAGTACCTGATCGATCTGGCTATCGAATTAAAAACGGCGAAAAAGGCCGGACGCGAAAGACAGACGCTGGTCGGTAAAAATATCGCGCTCATCTTCGAAAAAACCTCAACCCGCACCCGCTGCGCCTTTGAGGTTGGCGCTTTTGATCAGGGCGCGCAGGTGACCTATCTCGGCCCAAGCGGCTCACAGATTGGTCACAAAGAATCGATGAAAGATACCGCCCGCGTGTTAGGCCGCATGTACGACGGCATCGAATATCGCGGATATGGCCAGGAGATCGTCGAAGAACTGGGGCAGTTCGCCGGTGTTCCGGTATGGAACGGACTGACCAACGAATTTCACCCTACGCAGATCCTTGCGGATCTGATGACCATGCTGGAACACGCGCCGGGCAAAACCTTACCTGAACTGAGCTTCGCCTACCTCGGTGACGCCCGCAATAACATGGGTAATTCGCTGATGGTTGGCGCGGCGAAAATGGGGATGGACATCCGCCTCGTCGCCCCTAAATCCTTCTGGCCGGATGAGACGCTGGTTGCCGAATGCCGTGAAATCGCCAGCGTGACAGGCGCGCGCATTACGCTCACGGAGGACGTTGAGGAAGGCGTTTACGACGTGGATTTCCTCTATACCGATGTCTGGGTCTCCATGGGCGAACCCAAAGAGGCATGGGCAGAACGCGTAAGCCTGATGACGCCTTACCAGATTAACCAGCGAGTCATCAACGCAACCGGCAACCCCAATGTGAAATTTATGCACTGTCTGCCCGCCTTCCATAACGAACACACCAAAGTTGGGCGTGAAATCGAAGCGGCTTACGGCCTGAAAGGGCTTGAGGTCACGGAAGAGGTGTTCGAGTCAGCACACTCCATCGTCTTCGACGAAGCAGAAAACCGGATGCATACCATCAAAGCGGTCATGGTAGCGACACTCGGCGACTAACCCCTGCGGGCATATGTCGCCTGACGGCATATGCCCGAGCTATCCGGAGAACATCATGGGCAAATTCAAATTTCCCAGCGCGTATACCATCCTGTTTATTCTTATTGCACTCGTCGCTGTTATGACCTGGATTGTCCCGGCAGGGAAATACCAGATGGCGATGAATGCGACCCTGGGTAAAGAAGTGCCGGTTGCCGGGACTTATGCCCCCACAGAGGCGCATCCACAAGGCATTACCGCTGTACTGCTGGCGCCAATTGACGGTCTTTATAATCACGAGACCTACACCGCCGGCGCCATTGATGTGGCGCTGTTTGTCCTGATCATCGGCGGTTTTCTCGGCGTGGTAAATAAAACGGGCGCCATTGACGCCGGTATCGAACGCGTAACGGTCAGGCTTAACGGCAAAGAAGAGTGGATGATCCCCATCCTGATGGGACTTTTCGCCGCCGGCGGTACGATTTACGGGATGGCGGAAGAGTCGCTACCTTTTTACACGCTGCTCGTCCCGGTAATGATGGCGGCCCGCTTTGATCCACTGGTCGCTGCTGCGACCGTTTTGCTCGGCGCAGGTATCGGCACACTCGGTTCGACAATTAACCCGTTCGCAACGGTTATCGCTGCCAACGCGGCCGGGATCCCCTTCACCCAGGGAATGCTGATGCGCATTCTGCTGCTGGTCGTCGGCTATGTGATCTGCGTGGTGTGGGTCATGCGCTATGCCCGGAAAGTTCGCAGCCATCCTGAGCTGTCTATCGTGGCGGATAAAATGGAGGAAAACCGCGCCCATTTTCTCGGTAGTCGCGCCAATACCAATCTGGAATTCACGGCAACGCGGAAATGGATCCTGCTGATTTTCGCCGCCGCCTTTGCGGTAATGATCTATGGGGTGGCGGTACTCGGATGGTGGATGGCAGAAATATCCGGTGTTTTTCTGGCTGCTGCGATTATCGTCGGCGTAATCGCCCGCATGAGTGAAGAGGCATTTACCAGTACGTTCATTGACGGTGCGCGGGATCTGCTTGGCGTAGCGCTGATTATCGGTATTGCGCGCGGCATCGTCGTGGTGATGGATAACGGCATGATCACTCACACCATTCTGCACAGCGCTGAAAATTTAGTCTCCGGCCTTTCCACCACCATTTTCATCAATGTGACCTATTGGCTGGAAGTTTTGCTCTCCTTCCTGGTCCCATCGTCCTCTGGGCTGGCGGTCCTCACCATGCCCATTATGGCCCCGCTGGCCGACTTCGCGCATGTACAGAGGGATCTGGTCGTCACCGCGTATCAATCCGCTTCCGGCATTGTGAATCTGATTACGCCCACCTCTGCGGTTGTGATGGGTGGGCTGGCCATCGCGCACGTTCCCTATGTGCGTTACCTGAAATGGGTCGCTCCGTTACTGCTCATTTTGACGTTACTGAACATGGTCGTCCTGAGTATCGGCGCGATGCTGTAACCCTTTTAGCCGTCGGATACCGGCGGCTTTTTTGATCGTTCTCTCGTTTTTCTGCACAACCGCCCGTTTGAGCCGTTATTGATACTGCAAATGTGGTGAATTTCGCCATCGCATTGATACAGATAATAAATATAAGGTGATTTTATGAAGGAATTCGATGATTACTCTGCCAAAGAGCAAAAACAGCTGGCGATGTGTCAGCGCCTGATTAGCGAAAAAAGCTACCTGTCCCAGGAAGCGCTGCGCCGCGACCTGCAAAGCCACGGCTTTACCAGTATTAGTCAGTCGACGGTGTCTCGTTTGCTGAAGTTGCTTGGGGCCATAAAAATAAGAAATACAAAAGGGCAAAAAATTTATTCTGTCAATCCTCAGTCACGACCCGCTCCTGATGCGGCGCGATCGATCGCTGAAATGGTGGTCAGCATAGAACACAATAGCGAGTTTATCCTCATTCACACCGCAGCAGGATATGGTCGCGCGGTTGCCAGAATCCTCGATTATCACGCCTTGCCGGAAGTTCTCGGCGTCATTGCCGGCAGCAGTATCGTCTGGGTCGCGCCGCGCGTCGTGCAGCGAACGGGCCTGGTTCACAAGCAGATTAATTATCTCTTTAAAATGAATTAAAATTCAGAAGAACCGTTTGCGATGAATAAATCGTGCATTTTTCGCTTGATCCCATAACGTAGCTGAGTATAATCGCGGACAATTTGCCGGGAGGATGTATGGTTCAGTGTGTACGACATTTTGTCTTACCGCGTCTGAAAAAGGACGCTGGCCTGCCGTTTTTCTTTCCGTTGATCACCCATTCCGAGCCCCTCAATTGAGGGGCTTTTTTTTTGCCCAGGCGTCAGGAGATAAACATGGCTAACCCGCTCTATCAAAAACACATCATTTCCATAAACGACCTCAGCCGCGATGACCTCAATCTGGTCCTCGCAACGGCGGCGAAATTAAAAGCGAACCCACAACCGGAGCTGTTAAAGCATAAAGTCATCGCCAGTTGCTTCTTTGAGGCGTCCACCCGCACCCGTTTATCCTTTGAAACCTCAATGCACCGTCTGGGTGCCAGCGTGGTAGGTTTCTCTGACAGCAGCAACACGTCTCTGGGCAAAAAAGGCGAAACGCTGGCTGACACCATTTCCGTCATCAGCACCTATGTCGACGCCATCGTCATGCGCCATCCGCAGGAAGGCGCCGCGCGTCTGGCAACAGAATTCTCTGGTAACGTTCCGGTTCTTAACGCGGGCGACGGCTCTAACCAGCATCCAACCCAGACGCTGCTGGATCTGTTTACCATCCAGGAAACACAGGGCCGCCTGGACAATCTGCAAATCGCCATGGTGGGTGATCTGAAATATGGCCGCACTGTCCACTCCTTAACTCAGGCGCTGGCGAAATTTGAAGGCAACCGCTTCTACTTCATTGCCCCGGATGCGCTGGCCATGCCGCAATACATTCTGGATATGCTGACTGAAAAGGGCATCGCCTGGAGCCTGCATGGCACTATCGAAGAGGTAATGGCGGAGGTCGATATCCTCTATATGACCCGCGTACAAAAAGAGCGTCTGGACCCATCCGAATACGCCAACGTGAAAGCACAGTTTGTCCTGCGCGCCAGCGACCTGAACGGTGCCAGAGCCAACATGAAGGTACTACATCCGCTGCCGCGTATTGATGAAATCACCACCGACGTCGATAAGACGCCGCACGCCTGGTATTTCCAGCAGGCTGGCAACGGCATCTTCGCCCGCCAGGCGTTACTGGCACTGGTACTGAATAGCGAACTGGCACTGTAAGGGAGAAAAAGAGATGACACACGATAACAAACTGCAGGTTGAAGCCATCAAACGTGGCACCGTGATTGACCATATTCCCGCACAGGTTGGTTTTAAATTGCTGACGCTGTTCAAGCTGACAGAAACCGACCAGCGAATCACCATCGGTCTGAACCTGCCGTCCGGTGAGATGGGTCGTAAGGACTTGATTAAAATTGAAAATACCTTCCTGACCGACGAGCAGGTTAACCAACTCTCTCTGTATGCCCCGCAGGCAACGGTGAACCGCATTGACGATTACGATGTTGTGGGTAAATCACGTCCGAGTCTGCCAGAGCGCATCGACAACGTGCTGGTGTGCCCGAACAGCAACTGTATCAGTCATGCTGAGCCGGTTTCTTCCAGTTTTGCAGTGAAAAAGCGTGCTGATGACATCGCACTCAAATGCAAATACTGTGAAAAAGAGTTTTCGCATTATGTGGTGCTGGCCAACTAATTTGGGTTGGTTATGAGATCCCGGCTCCCTATAATGAGCGGGAACATTCTATTACCGCTGTAATTCAGGAGAAATCATGAGCAAGACTATCGCGACGGAAAATGCACCAGCAGCAATCGGCCCATACGTACAGGGTGTTGACCTGGGTAGCATGGTAATCACTTCCGGTCAGATCCCGGTCGATCCGAAAACCGGCGCCGTAGCGGAAGACGTGTCCGCTCAGGCGCGTCAGTCGCTGGAAAACGTAAAAGCTATCGTTGAAGCAGCAGGTCTGAAAGTGGGCGACATCGTAAAAACGACCGTCTTCGTGAAAGACCTGAACGATTTCGCTACCGTCAACGCCACCTACGAAGCGTTCTTCACTGAGCACAACGCGACCTTCCCGGCGCGTTCTTGCGTGGAAGTTGCCCGTCTGCCGAAAGACGTGAAAATCGAGATTGAAGCGATCGCCGTTCGTCGCTAATATAACCCAGATAAATATTTCAGTTTGATGGCTAATGCTGGTCGCTTAATGTGACCAGTATCTTTATTCAGGAGGTATCCTCCTGTTAAAACTGATAATATTCTTCTGGTGTGAATAAAGATAATGCCACATAAAAACCATTTTAATAATTTAATTAAAAATCCATATCCAACTCACAGGCATTATTTCATTAGCCATCCATTCAACTAACATTATCACCTAATAAGCCCCTCCCCAATTTCATACACAACAGAAATCTATTCGTTGTTTCAACTGCTATATTACATTATTTTCCACATAATTCATTTTTAAAATGAATAATTTCAGAAAAAATTAAAATGCAATTAAGCTAATATTGAGTTAGCTGCGCGTTATTTTCAATTATCATCAGTTTTATTTATATAAAATTACTATTCTTAGTTATTAGGATTAACCAGCTTGTGATGGTTAAGCATAGCTTTCTCTATATAAAAGGGTTTTAATTATGAATCTCCGCACACGGAAGGTGTTAGCTGTTATTCAGATATTATTGCAACTATGTCCGCCTTCCCTACTATTCTGGCTCGCGCCAAGCGCCCATGCCAGCAATCAGAATATCAGCCAGCCAGCTCAGCCTGCAGCCGGTACATCCTCCGCGCAAAGCCAGCAAGATGAGACCGAAAATAACGTTGCGCAGGCAGCCATACAGGCTGGGACTATGTTAGGCTCAGGCAATGCAGGTAACGCACTGGTTTCCCAGGCGACAGGCGCTGCATCAAGCGAAGTGCAGAAATGGTTAAATCAATTCGGTACCGCTCGTGTAAGCATCAGCACCGATGAGCATTTCACCCTGAATGATTCCGACCTCGACCTCCTCATTCCTCTTTACGATCAAAAAGAAAATCTGCTGTTTACCCAATTAGGCGGTCGCCGCCATGATGACCGGAATATTATCAATACCGGTCTGGGTTACCGCCATTTCTCAGATAAATGGATGTGGGGAACCAACATTTTTTACGATCGCCAAATTTCCGATAATCATCATGAACGCCTTGGCGTGGGAACGGAATTAGGCTGGGATTATCTCAAGCTTTCCGCTAACGGCTATTTTCGTCTGAGTGACTGGATGTCCTCCTCTCGCTATGCCGATTACGATGAACGCGCGGCTAACGGCTTTGATATTCGCGCGACAGGCTATCTGCCTGCGTATCCGCAACTGGGCGCGACCATGGTGTATGAGCAGTACTTCGGTAACAGCGTGGGGCTGTTTGGCGACGATGAAAGCGACCGCCAGAAAAACCCACATGCTATTACGCTGGGTCTGAACTATACGCCAGTGCCATTCATAACCCTTGGCGCTAACCAGAAAATGGGCAAAGGGGGGGAAAATGACACCCAGATTAATCTGGCGCTGAACTGGACGCCAGGGGTACCGTTAAGCGATCAATTCGACCCTTCCTCCGTGGCCGCACGTCGTTCACTGCTAGGAAGTCGTCAGGATCTGGTTGACCGTAATAACAATATCGTACTGGAATACCGCAAACAGGATCTGATTTCACTTTCACTTCCGGAACAGGTGGAAGGTGAAGAGCTGTCAACACAGAGCGTGACCGCGAAAGTGAAAGCGAAATACGGCCTCGACCATATTGAATGGCAGGCGGCTTCCTTCCTGAATAACGGCGGGAAAATCACGGCTGGCTCCAGCCCTGAACAGTTTGTACTGACACTACCTTCCTGGCAGAGCAGTGATGTGAACAGCTATACCCTGACGGCAACGGCCTGGGACAAAAATGGCAATGCCTCTAACGCCAGTAGCATGAAGGTGAATGTCACCGGTATTGATGTGAATACTCTGCAATCAACCACCACGGTTTCCCCAACTAAAATTTCAGCAGATGGGGCCAGTACAGCCACCGTCACCGTAACGCTTAGAACGGCTAATGCCGAAAGCGCAACGGGTCTGGCCTCCAGAATGAGCACAACGCTAATCTCATCGGCTACGGGGTCAAGTAACGCCGCCGTAGATGGCACGGTGAAAAAACCATCTATCACCAGTTTCAGCGAAACATCCGCCGGGGTGTATACCGCGACAATCACCTCCGGGACTACGTCGGATACGCTGACTATCCAGCCCTATATTGATGGGAAGGTAAAACTCGCCAGTGCGAAATTAATTGAAGAAGCCATGGTAACGGTGCCGCATCTAACCTCACTGGATACCTCAGCCACCAGCGCAATTGCCGGGGGCAGTACACCAATTACGCTGACGGCGCATGTCACCGACCAGTACGGCGCCATTCTGAAAGATGCTGTGATCGACTGGACGGCAGATAATACGAAAGCACAGCTGTCGACGGTAAAATCCACCACCGATGACAAAGGCACTGCGCAAATACAAGTCTCCAGCACAGAGGTGATTAACACCGTTGTCACCGCACAACTGGAAGGTGGGAATTCACTGAGTACGCCGACACTCAGCTTTACGGCTGACGCCGCTACGGCAAAAGTGACTTCTATCAGCAATGAAAAAGATACGATTGTCGCTAACAATACCGATACCAGTACGGTGACAGCAATGGTTGCCGATGATAATGGTAATGCGCTAAGCGACGTGACGGTCAACTGGACGGTGACAAAGAGCGATGGCACAAAAGTCAGCCAAAAAACCACGGCGACCAACAATCAGGGTGCGGCAACGCTAACACTGAAATCAACAAAAACTGGCATAGTCACGGTAACGGCGGATGTTAACGGTAATTCACCAAAATCAACGGGAGAGATTACTTTTGTTGCCGACAGCAGCAGCCAGAATGTCACCTCAATCACACTGAGTAAAAGTACGGCGCTGGCCAACGGCAGCGACGGTATTTCCTACGAAGCGACCGTAACGGATGCGTTTGGCAATGCTATCGCCAACGCAACGGTGTTGTGGGCATCTGATAATGCCGATATGACACTAAGCCAGCCGCAAACAACCAGCGATGCGAACGGTAAAACATCCATACAAGTCACGTCACTGAAAGCGGGCGATGTGGTGATCAGCGCACAGACCAGTACTGGTACGGCTTATCAGGCAAGTAAAGCGACCTTCTCGGCCGACAGCAGCAGCGCCTTCGTTAGTAGCCTGGACAGTGACCGCGATTCCGCACTGGCTAACGGCACGGACAGCATTGAGCCAAAAGCCACCGTGACTGATACACACGGCAACCCAGTAGCAGGGGTGGATGTCAGTTGGTCGGTATCCCCGTCTACGGGAATATTGTCGGCAACCACCAGCAAAACCGACAGCAACGGTGTGGCAACGGTAACATTAACGTCAACGTCAGTGGAGAACTATAAAGTCACCGCCACAACCACCAATGGCCCAGCGAAGGAACTCTCCCCTCTGTCCTTTACTGTCGATAGCGCCACCACGCACCTGGACAGCGTTAGTGCATCGTCTACCAGCGCGCTGGCAGATAGCACAACGGCTATCACCCTCACTGCGACAGTTATCGACCAGAGCGGTCATCCGGTGCCAAATGAGGCCATAAACTGGAGTGCGGATAACGCGAAAGCGATACTTTCCGCAACCCAGTCGACAACGGATGCCCAGGGTCAGGCGCAGATCACGGTAAAAAGCGCGGATGTCATCACCACCATCGTCACCGCGCAGCACGGTTCAGCCGAATCGAAGAAAAGCGAACCGCTGAGCTTTACGGCAGATGAATCCTCCGCCAGCGTTGTCGCTATCGGTGCAGATAAATATGAGGTAGTGGCAAACAATATCGACAGCAGCACATCCACGGCGAAGGTTGAAGACAGCAGCGGTCATCCACTCAGTGGGATAACGGTAAACTGGAACGTGAAGAAAACAGACGGCACTTCAGCAGGGAGCAAAACCTCAATAACCGACAGCGAGGGGAACGCCATCCTGACGCTAAAATCAGCCAAAACGGGCACGGCAACAGCCTCGGCCAGCGTCAGCGGCACGGCGGCGAAAGAAGACAAAGTGACCACGTTTATTGCGGATGCAAGCACACAGAACGTCACGCAGGTAGAGCCAAGCAAAACAACCGCAGTGGCTAACGGCAGCGATAGCATCACTTATGTGGCGACCGTCCTTGACGGACAGAACAACCCAGTCAGCGGCGCCCTCGTCAATTGGTCGACAGACAATGCGGACATGCAGCTCAGCGCGACCTCAACCACCAGTGATACCAACGGTAAGTCACAGATAACCGTGACCTCGTTAAAATCGGGTGATGTTGTGATTAGCGCACAGACCGATGCAGGCGTGGCGTATAAAGCCGTTAAAACGACCTTCAGTGCAGACATCAATCAGGCGAAAATGACGCTGGTAAGTGATAAAGACAAGACGGTTGCCGACGGCACCAGCGAAATTGTGCTGAGCGCCACGCTGGTCGATGCAAACAATAACCCGATAACCGATACCGAGGTGAACTGGAGCGTTGCGCCAACCACTGGTACATTGTCAGCCGCGAAGACCACCACCGACAGCAGCGGTGTGGCCAAAGTGACGCTCACTTCTGCTGAAATTGCTGAATACCAGGTTGATGCAACGATGAGCGGCGGTAACAAGGCATCAGCATCCAAAACCGGTCTGATCTTTACCGCAGACAGTACGACAGCAAACGTCTCCTCGCTGACAGCAGATAAAGACGTCGATATCGTTGCGGGTAAAGATACCGTCACACTAACGGCGTTGGTATTAGATGGCAGTAACCATCCAGTACCTGGTATGACCGTCAACTGGAGCAGCACAGAAACCAACAGTACCTTTAGCGCTAACTCTTCGGTGACGGACTCCGATGGTAAGGCGACTGTGACTTTCTCCAGCCTGAAAGCAGGAAGTATCGACGTGACCGGTACGCTGTCCTTAAGCACCAGCAAAGCGTCAAAAACATTGCTGGTGATTGGCGATGTCAGCACCGCAACGTTTAGCAGCGTCGTGCCAGATGTGACGGAAGCGGTAGCGGATGGTACAGCGGCAATAACCTGGACGGCCACGGTATGGGATGCAAATAAAAACCTGCTGAAAGATGTGGCGGTTAACTGGACGAGCGATAACACGAATGTTGTGCTGTCAGCAACGAACGGGACAACGCTGGAAGATGGTACGGTCACGGTAAGCGGGACGTCGATAAAATCGGGTAGCGTGAAAGCCACAGCAACAATAACCTCACCGTCAGCAACGAAAACGTCCAGCGTAGCGAACTTTATTGGCGATGTGAAAACCGCAAAAATAGACTCACTGAAGGCAAATGTCGATCACGTATCGGCAGGGACCACTCCGGTGACCTATACCGCAACGGTATCTGATATCAATAACAACCCTGTTTCAGGCGGTTCGGTTGCCTGGACCACGGATCTGAATACGTTGTCCGCACAAACCAGTACAACGAATGCCAGCGGTATAGCCACTGTTAAGTTGTCAGGTATTGAATTCGGTGTCGCCACCGTCACGGCCACGATCAACGAAAGTACAAAAACGGATAGTACAGTCAAGTTCCTTGGCAACATTGAGTTCGACTGGAACATCACCAATGGCGCAGCGAACGCGGAAATTGATGGGCCAACGGTAACCCAATTTACAGATCTAGGCTTTATCGTCACCGGTGATACCACGGGGCCTACGAGCCTGGTTTGGTCCCAGGGTGGGTATAGCGTCATTACTGCACCGTTTACGGATGATAAGGGGAATACCCGAACCGTCACATTCAGAGGACAGAGGGCGAATATGTGTGGCGCCACTGCATTTAACTCTGCCGCAGGGTGCCAGGTGAGTTCAAATTACCCACACTTTGTCTACAAAGCAACAGATGGGGACAATGCGAACCTTCCTGCGGGTACCTGGCATGGTGTGGTAACCTTTGACGGCAAGGATTGGCACAGCTCGTGGGCGCTTAGCTACACCATGAATGTTACGCTGACGGTAAATTAACCCACCGCGGTTTAACTCAGAGAGCTGGTTTATCAGGGAGCAGATCGTCTGCTCCCTGATTGTTTCTTTGTGGTGGGTGGGTTTTTTCCGGGTCGCTGCGCCGCCAGAATAATCGCCCCTTACTGCCAACCGTAGCGACGGCTATAAAAACCTTTCACTAATTGGGTCAATGTCATGTAGCCCGCCAGAATCGCAATCAGCCACGGGAAGTAGCTCAGCGGCAGCGCCTGCAATTGCAGATAGCTGGCCAGCGGCGAGAACGGTAATGCAATGCCCACCACCATCACGACCAGCGTCATTAGCATCAGCGGCCATGCGGCGCGACTTTGGATGAACGGCACGCGACGGGTACGGATCATATGCACAATCAGCGTTTGCGACAGCAGGCCCACCACGAACCAGCCCGACTGGAACAACGTCTGATGCTCTGGCGTATTGGCATGGAAGACAAACCACATCAGGCAAAAGGTCAGAATGTCAAAGATCGAGCTGATCGGCCCAAAGAAGATCATAAAGCGGCCCAGTTCAGCAGGATTCCAGCGCTGTGGTTTTTTGATCTGCTCTTCGTCGACGTTATCAAACGGAATCGCCACCTGAGATACATCGTACAGCAGGTTCTGGATCAGTAAGTGCAACGGCAACATCGGCAGGAACGGCAAAAAGGCGCTCGCCACCAGCACGCTAAACACGTTACCGAAGTTAGAACTGGCCGTCATTTTGATGTACTTCAACATGTTAGAAAAAGTACGGCGTCCTTCGATCACCCCTTCTTCCAGCACCATCAGGCTCTTTTCCAGCAGGATAATATCCGCCGCTTCACGCGCAATATCGACCGCGCCATCAACGGAGATACCGATGTCCGCCGCGCGCAGCGCCGGAGCGTCGTTGATGCCATCGCCCATAAAGCCAACTACATGGCCTTCACGCTTGAGCAGCGTAACAATGCGCTCTTTGTGCATCGGCGTCAGGCGGGCAAATAGCGTGGTGCGCTGGGCCAGTTTTGCCAGTTCGTCATCGCTTAGCCCTTCAATGCTGCTGCCAATGACCACATCGCCCGCATCCAGCCCCACTTCATGGCACACTTTTGCCGCCACCAGCTCACTATCGCCGGTGAGGATTTTCACCGTAATACCGCTGGCTTTCAGCGCTTTCAGCGCCGGCGCGGTGGTCTCTTTCGGCGGATCGAGGAACGCGATATAGCCTTCGAGGATCAGATCCGACTCATCAATACGCTGGTAATCACCTTCACGCGCGGGCAGGTACTTGGTGGCCACCGCCACGACACGCAGCCCCTGACGGTTCAGCGTATCGGTAACGCGTTTCACCCGACGCAGCATGCCCTCATCCAGGGGGACAATCTCGCCGTTGTGGCGCACCTGGGTGCAGACGCTGAGGATCTCCTGCAGCGCGCCTTTGCACACCAGCTGATGTACATCAGTTTCTTCAGCAACCACCACCGACATGCGGCGACGTTCGAAATCAAACGGGATCTCATCGATTTTTTGCCAGCGGGTAGAGAGCTGGCGGGCAGATTCTTCATCCACGCCTTCCAGCACCGCCGTATCCAGCAGATTCTTCAGCCCGGTCTGGTAATGGCTGTTCAGCCACGCGGAATGCAGAACGTGCTCGCTGGGTTTGCCGGAAATATCAGTATGATTCTCCAGCACAATTTTATCCTGGGTCAGGGTCCCGGTTTTATCGGTGCACAGGATATCCATCGCGCCAAAGTTCTGGATGGCATCAAGGTGCTTGACGATGACCTTTTGTTTAGACAGCTTCACCGCCCCGCGCGCCAGCGTCGAGGTGACGATCATCGGCAGCATTTCCGGGGTCAGCCCCACCGCAACAGACAGCGCAAACAACGCCGCCTCCCACCAGTCGCCTTTGGTATAGCCGTTAATGATGAGCACAATGGGCGCCATCACCAGCATAAAGCGGATCAGCAACATGCTGACGCGGCTGATCCCTTTCTGGAAGGCATTCTGCTCGCTTTCCTGCTCGCTGACGCGGCCCGCCAGTTGCCCGAACCAGGTGTTGGCTCCGGTCGCAATCACGATAGCCTGCGCCGTACCGCTCACCACGTTGGTGCCCATAAAGCACAGGGTATCGCACTCCAGCGGGTTGCTTTGCTGCGGGTCGCGGCTGGTTGCGACCTTCTCCACGGGCAGCGATTCACCGGTCAGCGAAGCCTGCGCCACAAACAGATCGCGCGCCTGGACGATACGTAAATCCGCCGGGATCATATCCCCTGCCGCGAGCTTAATAACATCACCGGGTACCAACTGGTCGATCGGCAGTTCAACCCAACCGTTCTCCCCTTTTTCGTTGATCACACGCAGCACCGTAGCGGTGTTGCTGACCATCGCTTTCAGCGCGTCTGCTGCTTTGGTGGAACGCGCCTCCTGCACAAAATTCAGCAGCGTCGAGATGGCGACCATCAGCGCGATGACGCCAGCAGCAAACAGATCCTCAGTGGCATAGGAAATGGCGCCAAGAATGGTCAGCAGAATATTAAACGGATTGCGGTAGCAGACCCACAGATGCACCCACCACGGCGACGGCTTCTGCGCCGGCAACTGGTTTTCGCCATGGATTTCACGAGCGTTCTCGACCTCTGTGGCGTTTAATCCTTCCGGGTGCGCGCCAAACGTTTTCCACAGCGCGGCTTCGTCCATCAACGCCATTTTCAGGCAATGTTCGCTCAGCGAGGGCGGGATCGGCGTGCTGGCAACGGTTTGCGCATTGGGCAACGGATCGCGATGCACCAGACGATGCGGTAAATGGCGGTTAAGCCGGGCAAACAGCTGGCGAGTCATATTTTTGAACATAGGCAGTCCCCCTGCGCCAGTCTTAACGGGCGCAGTAAATCCTTCAGGCGTGGCAAAGCCTTGCCTGATGGCAATTTTCAAATCACAACAGGGACGTCAGAACGTCACTGTCTTACGCATCCGGTAAGACAGTGATAGGCAGGCTTACCGGAAAGTTTTGTTTCTCCGTCTCGGGAGAGGGGTGGGATCGGGATCCATATAGCCTCCGGTAAGTGAAAGATAAGCGCTGCGGATTATACGCAGAAAACCATAAGGTTTGTGGCAATTATGGCGGTATGATAAATCATAGAAACTAAACCAAACGTATACCAGACTTTGCCCATTGCGCTGTGCTTGAGTAAAGTTATTCTCTTTTGGCATAACTTCACACGCGACACGGGAAAACAGGATGCAAAATCGGCTGACCATTAAAGACATCGCCCGCTTAAGCGGTGTGGGGAAATCCACGGTTTCCCGCGTTCTCAACAACGAAAGCGGCGTCAGCGAACGTACCCGTGAACGCGTCGAAGCGGTGATGAATCAGCACGGTTTTTCCCCTTCCCGCTCCGCACGCGCCATGCGTGGGCAAAGCGACAAGGTGGTGGCGATTATCGTCACGCGCCTGGATTCTCTTTCAGAAAATCTCGCCGTACAGACCATGCTGCCCGCTTTTTATGAGCAGGGTTACGATCCGATCATGATGGAAAGCCAGTTCTCGCCTGAACTGGTCGAAGAACATCTGGGCATGCTCAGACGCCGCAATATTGACGGTGTGGTGCTGTTTGGTTTTACCGGCATTACCGAAACGATGCTCACTTCCTGGCAGGATTCTCTGGTACTGCTGGCCAGAGATGCCAAAGGCTTTGCCTCCGTCTGCTATGACGATGAGGGTGCTATTCATAACCTGATGCAGCGTTTATACGATCGCGACCACCGCCATATTAGCTTTCTTGGTGTTCCCCATAGCGACGTGACCACTGGTAAGCGCCGTCATGAAGCCTACCTGGCATTCTGTAAGAAACACAAACTGCATCCGGTTGCCGCACTGCCGGGTCTGGCCATGAAGCAGGGTTATGAGCAGGCCGCCAGTGTCATCACCCCGGAAACCACCGCCTTAGTCTGTGCGACGGATACCCTTGCCCTTGGGGTCAGCAAATATCTGCAGGAGCAGCGGATTGAAAATCTGCAGTTGGCGAGTGTGGGCAGCACACCGCTGATGAAATTCCTCCATCCGGAAATTATCACCGTCGATCCAGGCTACGCTGAGGCCGGACGACAAGCGGCCTCACAGCTGATCGAGCAAATCAACGGCCGTAGCGAACTGCGACAAATCGTTATTCCCTCCACCCTCTCCTGATCGCTTTCTGAGCGCTAATTTGTGATCTTCGCTGCGCTTCGGGAACGTTCCCATTTTTAAATATTCATCGAAGAGATACTCTGGCGGCAGGTCAACAACAGGGCTTAATAATGAGCAAAGTAAAACAAGCAGACATCGACCGGCTGATTGAGCTGGTAGGCGGGCGCGATAATATCGCTACGGTGAGTCACTGCATCACTCGCCTGCGTTTTGTACTGAATCAGCCCGCGAATGCCAGGCCGAAAGAGATAGAGCAGTTGCCGATGGTCAAAGGCTGCTTCACCAACGCCGGGCAGTTTCAGGTGGTGATTGGCACCGAGGTGGGCGATTACTACAAAGCGCTGCTGGCGACCACCGGCCAGGCCAGTGCCGACAAAGAGCAGGCGAAAAAAGCCGCGCGGCAGAACATGAAGTGGCATGAACAGCTGATTTCCCATTTTGCAGAGATCTTCTTCCCTCTGCTGCCAGCGCTGATTAGCGGCGGCTTGATCTTAGGTTTTCGCAATGTGATCGGCGATCTGCCAATGAGTAACGGGCAGACGCTGGCGCAGATGCATCCGTCGCTGAAAACCCTCTACGACTTCCTGTGGCTAATTGGCGAAGCGATCTTCTTCTATCTGCCTGTCGGGATCTGCTGGTCAGCGGTGAAGAAAATGGGCGGGACGCCGATCCTCGGTATCGTGCTGGGCGTTACGCTGGTTTCGCCACAGCTGATGAATGCCTATCTGCTCGGTCAGCAGGTACCGGAAGTGTGGAACTTCGGCCTGTTCAGCATTGAGAAAGTGGGCTATCAGGCTCAGGTTATTCCGGCCCTGCTGGCCGGTCTGGCGCTCGGATTTATTGAAACGCGCCTGAAACGGATTATCCCGGATTACCTGTACCTGGTGATCGTCCCGGTGTGCTCGCTGATCCTCGCTGTGTTCCTTGCGCACGCCTTTATCGGCCCGTTTGGCCGCATGATCGGCGACGGCGTGGCGTTCGCGGTTCGTCATCTGATGACCGGCAGCTTTGCGCCGATTGGCGCGGCACTGTTCGGCTTCCTGTACGCCCCGCTGGTGATCACCGGCGTACACCAGACCACGCTGGCTATCGACATGCAGATGATCCAGAGCATGGGCGGTACGCCGGTATGGCCGCTGATTGCGCTGTCAAACATCGCTCAGGCTTCTGCGGTGGTCGGCATCATTATCTCCAGCCGCAAACACAATGAACGCGAAATATCAGTACCTGCGGCGATCTCGGCTTATCTCGGGGTAACGGAACCGGCAATGTACGGCATCAACCTGAAATACCGCTTCCCGATGCTGTGCGCGATGATCGGCTCCGGTCTCGCCGGTCTGCTGTGCGGCCTGAACGGCGTGATGGCGAACGGCATTGGCGTAGGTGGTATACCTGGCATCCTCTCCATCCAACCCACTTACTGGCAGGGATTTGGCATGGCGATGGTCATCGCGATTGTTATCCCGATGGTACTGACCTCATTCGTCTACCAGCGTAAATACCGTCAGGGCACATTACAGATTGTTTAACTTTTCTTCGGGGCGCAGTTGCGCCCCATCGTATCTCCAGGAAACAGCAATGAATATTCCACACTGGTGGCAAAACGGCGTTATCTATCAGGTGTACCCCAAGAGCTTTCAGGACACCACCGGCAGCGGCACGGGTGATTTGCGCGGCGTAACGCAGCGCCTCGACTATCTGCAAAAACTGGGCGTTGATGCCATCTGGTTGACCCCCTTCTACATTTCGCCGCAGGTTGATAACGGCTATGACGTCGCCGACTACATGTCTGTCGATCCGGCTTACGGCACGCTTGCAGACTTTGACGAACTGGTAGCAGCGGCGAAAGCGCGCGGCATACGCATTATTCTGGATATGGTGTTTAACCACACCTCAACCCAGCATTCCTGGTTTCGTGAGGCGCTGGATAAAGACAGCCCGTATCGTCAGTTTTATCTCTGGCGCGACGGCGAACCGACCACCCCGCCGAACAACTGGCAGTCAAAATTTGGCGGCAGCGCCTGGGGCTGGCACGCCGAAAGCGAGCAGTATTATCTGCATCTCTTTGCCCCAGAGCAGGCCGACCTGAACTGGGAAAACCCGGCGGTACGCGCCGAGCTGAAAAAAGTCTGCGAGTTCTGGGCCGATCGCGGCGTGGACGGCCTGCGCCTCGACGTAGTCAATCTTATCTCCAAAGATCAGGACTTCCCGAACGATCCCGACGGCGATGGCCGCCGTTTTTATACCGACGGCCCGCGCGCGCATGAGTTTTTACGCGAGATGAACCGCGACGTCTTCACCCCACGTAGCCTGATGACGGTCGGCGAAATGTCTTCCACCACGCTGGAAAATTGTCAGCAATACGCCGCGCTGGACGGCAGCGAACTGTCGATGACCTTTAACTTCCACCACCTGAAAGTGGATTATCCCAACGGTGAAAAATGGACGTTAGCCAAACCGGACTACGTGGCGCTCAAAACTCTGTTCCGCCACTGGCAGCAAGGGATGCACAATCAGGCATGGAACGCGCTTTTCTGGTGTAACCACGACCAGCCGCGCATCGTGTCGCGTTTTGGCGAGGAAGGGAAATACCGTGTGCCAGCCGCCAAAATGCTGGCGATGGTGCTGCACGGCATGCAGGGCACGCCCTATATCTACCAGGGGGAAGAGATTGGCATGACCAACCCGCACTTCCGCCAGATTACCGATTACCGCGACGTAGAAAGCCTTAACATGTTCGCCGAATTGAACGGCCAGGGGCGCGACGCCGAAGAGCTGCTGGCGATCCTCGCCAGTAAATCCCGCGATAACAGCCGTACGCCGATGCAATGGGACGGCAGCAAACATGCCGGATTTACCCAGGCCGAGCCGTGGATCGCGCTGTGCGACAACGCGACGGATATTAACGTGGCGGCCGCGCTTGATGACGCCGATTCCGTGTTTTACACCTATCAGAAGCTGATCGCCTTGCGCAAAACGGAGCCGGTTATTACCTGGGGCGACTACCAGGATCTGTTACCAGACAGCCCACACGTATGGTGTTATCAGCGCGAATGGCAAGGACAGCGGCTGCTGGTCATTGCCAACCTGAGCGATACCTTCCAGAACTGGCAACCGACTCATACCAACGGAAACTGGCAGGTGCTTATGCACAACTATGCCGAGGTCGCCAGCCAACCTGGTGACATGACGCTGCGTCCTTTTGAAGCCGTCTGGTGGGTGCAAAAATAGCTTGCAATCTCTTGTTAGCCCGGTGCGTATAGCGCTGCCGGGCGTTGTTGCCTACGTCCAGCTTACCTTCCTGTTTTTGCTGAATAAATAATCAGAATTTTCCAAGGGTAATTTACAATCGGCTGTAGCGCCCGTCATCTGTACGCTCCGATTTTTACTTTGCGCTACATCAAAAAAATCGTAAACATCCTTGATGCAAATCACTACATATAGAACTTAAAATGCACGCCGACCCAATATGTTGTATTAATCGCCTATAATTGCTACAACTACAATGCACCGCTTCACGGTGGGATTGTGGATAACGTGGGTCAGGATTGCGGGAAGTCATTGGCAATAGACATGAATAAAGCCGTGGACGCTTCCCCAACCTCTGTGGATAACCTGTTCTTATAAATATGGAGTGATCATGACACCGCATGTGATGAAACGAGATGGCTGTAAAGTGCCGTTTAAATCAGAGCGCATCAAAGAAGCCATTCTGCGTGCAGCTAAAGCAGCGGGAGTCGATGACGCAGATTACTGTGCCACCGTCGCAGAAGTCGTTAGTAGTCTGATGAATGAGCGCAGCCAGGTCGATATCAACGAGATCCAGACAGCGGTAGAAAACCAGCTGATGTCTGGCCCGTACAAACAACTCGCCCGTGCGTACATCGAATATCGCCACGACCGTGATATCCAGCGTGAAAAACGTGGCCGTCTGAACCAGGAAATTCGTGGTCTGGTTGAGCAAACCAATTCTGCTCTGCTGAACGAAAACGCCAACAAAGACAGTAAAGTGATCCCGACCCAGCGCGACCTGCTGGCCGGTATCGTCGCCAAACACTATGCGCGCCAACACCTGCTGCCGCGTGATGTAGTCCAGGCGCACGAGCGTGGTGATATTCACTATCACGATCTCGACTACTCGCCGTTCTTCCCGATGTTCAACTGCATGCTGATCGACCTGAAAGGCATGCTGACGCAGGGCTTTAAGATGGGTAACGCGGAGATTGAACCGCCAAAATCCATCTCTACCGCGACCGCCGTGACCGCGCAAATTATCGCGCAGGTTGCCAGCCATATTTATGGCGGTACCACCATTAACCGTATTGACGAGGTTCTCGCGCCGTTCGTGACCGAGAGCTTTAATAAACATCGTAAAACCGCTGAAGAATGGCAGATCCCGGACGCCGACGGTTATGCCCATTCTCGTACCGAGAAAGAGTGCTACGACGCATTCCAGTCCCTCGAATATGAAGTGAACACCCTGCATACCGCCAACGGTCAGACGCCGTTCGTCACCTTTGGTTTTGGCCTGGGAACCAGTTGGGAATCGCGTTTGATTCAGCAGTCTATTCTACGTAACCGCATTGCTGGCCTGGGTAAAAACCGTAAAACCGCGGTGTTCCCGAAACTGGTGTTCGCGATTCGCGATGGTCTGAACCACAAGTTTGGCGATCCAAACTACGATATCAAGCAGCTGGCGCTGGAGTGCGCGAGCAAGCGTATGTATCCGGACATCCTGAACTACGATCAGGTGGTCAAAGTCACCGGTTCGTTCAAAACACCAATGGGCTGCCGCAGCTTCCTCGGCGTGTGGGAAAACGAGAACGGTGAACAGGTTCACGATGGTCGCAACAACCTCGGCGTTATCAGCCTCAACCTGCCGCGTATCGCGCTGGAAGCCCATGGCGATGAAGCCACCTTCTGGAAACTGCTCGACGACCGTCTGGTGCTGGCGCGTAAAGCACTGATGACCCGTATCGCGCGTCTGGAAGGCGTAAAAGCCCGCGTTGCACCCATTCTGTATATGGAAGGTGCCTGCGGCGTGCGTCTGAAAGCGGACGATGACGTGTCTGAAATCTTTAAAAACGGTCGCGCATCTATCTCTCTGGGCTACATCGGTATTCACGAAACCATCAACGCGCTGTTTGGCGACAAGCATGTGTATGACAGCGAGCAGCTGCGCGCCAAAGGTATCGCCATTGTGGAACGCCTGCGTCAGGCGGTCGATCAATGGAAAGATGAGACTGGCTACGGCTTTAGCCTGTACAGCACGCCGAGTGAAAACCTGTGTGACCGCTTCTGCCGTCTGGATACCGCCGAGTTTGGCGTAGTGCCAGGCGTAACCGACAAAGGTTACTACACCAACAGCTTCCACCTCGACGTGGAGAAGAAGGTGAACCCGTACGATAAGATCGATTTCGAAGCGCCATATCCGCCGCTGGCGAGCGGGGGCTTCATTTGCTACGGCGAATACCCGAATATTCAGCACAACCTGAAAGCCCTGGAAGATGTTTGGGATTACAGCTATCAGCACGTGCCGTATTACGGAACCAACACGCCAATCGATGAGTGCTACGAGTGCGGCTTTACCGGTGAGTTCGAGTGCACCAGCAAAGGCTTCACCTGCCCGAAATGTGGTAACCACGACGCCGCGCGCGTGTCGGTCACCCGCCGCGTGTGCGGTTATTTAGGCAGCCCGGACGCACGTCCGTTTAACGCCGGCAAACAGGAAGAAGTGAAGCGCCGCGTGAAGCATTTAGGCAATGGGCAGATCGGTTAATTTCCGTTTGCAAAGACCGTAGGCCTGATAAGACGCAATCGCGTCGT
This sequence comes from Citrobacter sp. wls615, assembly GCF_005281355.1. Classification (NCBI taxonomy): domain Bacteria; kingdom Pseudomonadati; phylum Pseudomonadota; class Gammaproteobacteria; order Enterobacterales; family Enterobacteriaceae; genus Citrobacter; species Citrobacter sp. wls615. The sequence continues at coordinate 116,086 of NZ_SZXM01000084.1, forward strand.
CATCAGGCATCACAATGTTGCCGGATGCGGTGCAAGCACCTTATCCGGCCTACATGCTTTCTGGACACCCGCTATGCGCTACCATCAATACTATCCCGTCGATATCGTCAACGGCCCAGGAACCCGCTGTACCCTGTTTGTGTCAGGGTGCGTGCACGAATGCCCCGGCTGCTATAACAAAAGCACCTGGCGGCTCAATTCCGGCGAGCCGTTTACCAAAGAGATGGAAGATAAGATCATTGCCGATCTGAACGACACGCGTATTCACCGTCAGGGGATCTCGCTGTCGGGTGGCGATCCCCTGCATCCGCAAAACGTGCCGGATATCCTGCAACTGGTACAGCGTATTCACGCTGAGTGTCCGGGGAAAGATATCTGGGTGTGGACCGGCTACAAGCTTGATGAACTCAACGCCGCGCAAATGCAGGTGGTCGATCTCATCAACGTGCTGGTCGATGGTAAATTTGTGCAGGACCTGAAAGACCCGGCGCTCATCTGGCGCGGCAGCAGCAACCAGGTTGTACATCATTTGCGTTGATCGCTAAAGCCGTTTGTTTGCATCGTGATAGACGGCTGAATGTTCTCGCTTGCCGACCGCGACAACAAACACAATCACAACTGCATCCCGAACCTGGTACACCAGACGATAGCCGGACGATTTAAGCTTAATTTTATAGCAGTCAGGAAGACCGTTTAAACGGGCAGAGTCAATTCTGGGGTTCAATAGCACATCTGCCAACTTTTTCTTAAACTGAGCCTTCACCGTATCGCCCAGCTTATGCCACTCTTTTAAGGCCCTCGGGTCGAATTCCAGTTCATAAGTCATCCAGACTAACCTTGATTCCCTTTTGCGGACAAGACAACCTCTCCCGAACTGTCTGAATCAGTGCATCTTCACTGTCGCTAAGAGTGACAGTTTTCACTGGCATGCGCCCCGTTTCCGCGACGTACTGGAACAGTAATCGCACGGCTTCCGTTGGAGTAATGTTCAGTTTTTCCAGCACGGCATAAGCCTCATTTTTGAGTTTGTCATCCAGACGGACGTTCAGCGTGGCCATTATGCCTCCAGTAGAATCGAATGTGTAATGCAGTTTAGCATTACATTCGCATTACATCGAACTCTGGATAACACCTCTCAAAAACGACTCACGCACTCCATCGCGACCGTTTTGAACTCGGTGAAATTCCGGCACGCGCAGAGCCGCGTCATGGCGCGTTCGCGCAGGAAAGTGACGAAAATATCGTAGATAGCCATCGCTTCTTCGTATTCGCTTTTGCTGATGGCGAGCAGGAAGATCACGTGCGCCATTTCATCGCCCCAGGCAATTCCCTGCGGGGCGAGGATGGTGTAGACCACCGTTTTCTTTGCCAACAGACCGAGGGAGTGCGGCAGGGCGATGCCGTCACCCAGCATAGTGCTGACGATGGCCTCACGCTCGACAACCGAATCAAGAAACTCCGCATCGACAAAGCCTTCATCCTGCAACTGACGGCATAATGTATTGAACAACGTTTGTTGATCCATTGGGCCATCGATAACGCGGAAATGGGCGGCATCGAAAAATTTGTTCAGCATCCACGGACGGGTTCTGTCGACCAGCACCAGTTTGCCAATCTGCTCCAGTTGATAATCGGTAGGGAACGGCGCAATCATCACCACAGGCTTATCTTTTTCTCCGATTCGCGCGGTCGAAATCACGAAGTCTTCGCTGATGCTTTCCCGCTGTTCGTAGTCGCGCAGCGTCACGGTATCGACGATTTCTATCTGCGGATATTTACGCGCCAGCACCGCTTCAATCATCCGCGCCATCGCATTTCCGGCATCGCATACCAGCAGAACTTTCGGTTGCCTTTGATAACCAATGTTGTAACTACGCTCCAGCCCAACACCGATATGCAGGACGAGGAAACCAATCTCATTTTCACTGATGGTGTACGGCGTATATTTGCCCCATCCCGAGACGGCGGCCAGCGTCATATCCCATGCCATCGGATAGTGCTGTTTAATATTTTCCAGTAGCGGATTGGGGATCATTATCTGGTAGCGCACCCGGGTGATCATCGTTTTAATATGCGTCAGCAGGTCAGCATGTAACTGTTTGTCATTCAACAGGTTGTAGTTGTACTGGCTATTGATAAAACGCAGGATGTAATTGACCAACGCTTCATCATCATCCGCATTAATAGCACTGGGGGCGATCTCCTGAACCTGACGGGCGGCAATATGCACCTGCAGCCAGTTCTCTTCAGAAATGGAGAGCGGTTTATCCGCCAACCGATGCAATACCGCCGCGATTTCCCGCGTGGCCAGGCATACAGATTGATCGGCTTCCTCTGCGGCAAATTCCGGTAGCGGATACCCTTCGCTAATCCGCCGTACTGCCACCGCGCAGTACAAGCGCAAAAACAGCTCGCCCTCATCGGTCAGGCGGATATGGAAACGGGAAAAAATGTCCTGCAAAACGGGTTGCAGTTGCTCAGGGATCCCGGCGTTCAATGCTTCTTCGGTCACCAATGGGTGCTGCAGATCCTGCTGTGCCAGCATCCACAGCAGATCGGTCAAACAGGCGCGGATCGCCATCTCGCTGCCGAACAGCTTCATGCCATGACGGGGGCGCGTTTCCAGCGTCAGGTGATAACGTTGCAGATGCTCGCGCACCTCAGCCATATCGTTTTGCAGCGTCGCGCGGCTGATAAACCATTCATCAGCCAAATCTTCCATCTTCAGCGAAAAGGCCGACGTCAGAAAGCGAGCTATCAGCCAGTGAACCCGTTCCTGGCTGGTGCGTGGGATACGCAGCAACGTGTCGGGCTGCTGCGTCTGCAGGGCATGAAAACTTGCCGGATCGTCAATTTTGAGCTGATAACCGTTACCCCGGCTGAGGACAAACTGCGCGCCATACTGGGTGAGCAGCGCGTTTAACGCGGTGATGTCCGCCCGTACGGTGCGTGTGGAAACCGACAACCGCTGCGCCAGCTCGTCCTGTGGAAGCGCTTCGTTTTGCAACATGCCAAATAGCTGCGCTAAACGTTGGTTGGGGAATCGCACGTCAGTTTCCTCATCAGTCAATTAACCTACGCAGGCCCGGGCCATCGCCATCAGTTGGCGTACGTCGTCCGGACGGGTGTTACCACTCACCTTATCAATAATCGAACTATAGATGTGAGGAATGATTTTGCTCACTCCGGCATCGAGGGCGATCTGCAGGATTTCACTGAAATTATCCAGATCGATCCCGCCCGTTGGCTCCAGCCAGAAGTCATGACGCGCGCAGGCCTGGGCGACCGCGATGTATTCGTCACGGCATTGCAGGCCGCCCATCGGGAAGTATTTAATTGAGCTACCGCCCATATCTTTGAGCAGCGCAATGGCGGTTTCTACCGGCACAATACCGTCCGGTTCTTTGCTGCTTAGCGGACCGGTGGAAATCTTTACCAGCCCCGGCGTACCGGTTGGTGAAACCAGACCGTTGACCACCGTGTCCTGCTGGCCCAATAGCGCACGACTGGTCGCCACGCCGGTAAAGACCTGATTAACATGCTGTGGTTGCATCTGACGGGAAATTTCACTGACCATCGCCGACTGGTTAGGATCGCCCGCCCCCAGCCCCACGGAGAGCGCATTGTCGATAAGCGCCGCGTATTCACGCATATCCGTTACCGCGCTTGCGACATCCGGGTAATTTTTTGACAATACGCCAACCAGCACGTGCCCTTCCGCAGCCGCGTAAATCTCCTGAGCATTTTCTTTGGAGCCTGCCAGTACGTTCAGGCAGACGCGGTCGCGATAAAAGTTAGGGATCAGTTTCATGCTTTTTTCTCCTGCGAAATCACTTCATCAATTCGACGGGCCACAATCTCCAGTTGCGCGCGATCGACGCTACGCACATCGGCTTCGATAATGCCTTCGTTGGCTTTGTAACCACGGAAGTAAATCGCGTACTCCCCTTGCTTCAGCGCATCGACCAGTTCGCCAGTGGCAATCCCGGTTACCGCTTCGTCAAACTTAATTTCCGTGCGCGCGATGTCGCGCCCTGCACTGTCCCACACCACGCGGGCGCTCACACCGTGAAGCTGATTCAAGGTATTAATAAACGGCGTCATTTTCTCGACCATTTCCGCACCGCTCTCTTTCTGCGCATTGAGGTACAGTTCAATAGCGCAGGTCAGGCCAAGTATTCCCTCTTTACCCACCTTCATTGCCCGGCCAATACCCGCCGTTTGACGTTTTACCCACTCAACGTATTGAGTTTTACCGATCACCAGACCGCTGGTTGGCCCTTCAATTGCCTTCGCACCGCTATAGATAACGAGATCTGCGCCCACGTGGTAGTAGCACTGCAAATCTTCTTCCGCCGCCGCGTCCACAATCAGCGGTAGATTATGCGTGCGCGCCACCACCGCAGCCTGCTCCACGCTGAGCATACTTTTCTGTACGCAGTGGTGAGATTTGATATACAGAATGGCCGCGGTGCGCGGTGTGATGGCTGCCGCTAACTGCGCTGCGGAACATTCGTTGGCATAACCGGCTTCTACGACCTTGCCGCCGCCAAGCGCTACCATGGTGCCCACCGGCGCGCCAAAGTTGACGTTGTGGCCTCTGGGCAACACGATTTCGTTGTTGTCGATGGGCGTGACGTGCAGGTTCTCCAGCAGCCAGTCGCTGTCTTTAACCAGCACAGCCGCGACCGACTGGGCAATCCCGGCCGAAGCGCAGGAGACAACGGTTGCCCCTTCCACTTCCAGCAATTTCGCGATGTAGTCACCGGTTTTATTCACCAGGTCTTTCATCTCAAAGTATTGGTTCATCCCGGCCATTGCGGCCTCAACCACTTCGGGTCGCGGCGTAGACACACCGAGCGCCGTCATGCGTCCTGAAGTGTTAATCACCTGTTTTAAATTGTATTTTTCAAAAATCGAAGGCATGTTCCGCGCTCCCTTGTTCGGTCATATAGCCCTTGCCCGCACGTATTGCGGCAAGCGGCACCAGCAGTTGTTCAGCCTGCAGGCTGTCATTTTCGGCATCTACCAGCACGGTTGGCTGGCGTTTCAGCGTAAAGAGGGTTAAATCGGCATCCAGACCGACCTGCAGTCGCCCCTTCTGTTTCAGGCGCAGACCATCGGCAGCATGGGCGGTAACGCATTCAATGACCTGCGGAAGCGACATGCCAATGGCGAGGAATTTCGACATTACATTCGCCAGGGAATGCACCGGGCCGCTGATACGGTTACGACAGTAAATATCGGAGCTGATGGTGTGCGGCAAAATGCCCAGGCTGATGGCGCGTTTCGCCACTGCAAAGCTCAGACTGGCAGTGCCATGCCCAACGTCCAGACGCACGCCGCGTGAAATCGCCCGCGTTACTGACGCCCGCAACTCACCTTGCGGCGTCAGAATGCGGTTCGGCTTACCGTTGTAGCAGTGGGTAATAATGTCGCCCGCGGTGAGGCGTTCGGCGATCTCATCCAGATCCGGCGGGTTGTTGCCGATGTGCACCATCAGCGGCAGGCCACCGTTCTGGGCCTGCATCGCTTTGGCGCGCTCCAGCGGCGTGATGCCGTTAACCCCTACCACACTGCTGCTCATGCGCGCCTTCAGGCCGACGATAAAGTCCGGGTGACGTTTCACCGCCTGCCGCACCGCATCGGCGTCAATATTGGCCATGTTAGCCAGCTCGTTTTGGGCAATAAGCCCAACGCGTGAAACATTCAGCAGCGCATAAACCTCGGTGGCCGCGTCACGAGTCAGCGTGTAAAAATCGTCAATATCATCAGCGCCTGTGCTACCGGCATCCACCACGGTGGTAACGCCAGTGGCAACACCCACACTGTCCGGTTCGTCATGGTAAATCGGCGATTTCGGGTAGCAGTGAACGTGAGAATCAATCCAACCCGCGCTAACGTAACATTCGCCGCGCAGGTCAATGGTTTTCAGCGCCGGACCATCAACGTCACCCAACGCCGCGATTTTGCCATCCTGAAGGGCAATATTAGTCAGCGTGTCATCGACCAGACGCGCATGGCGCAGGAGTAAATCAAACATCGTTCTCTCCTTTGCCGGATGGCGGCGTAACCGCTTTATCCGGCCTACAAATCAACCGTTAGCTAATGGCAATCGGGAAGATGGAACCGAGGATCATCGCGCCGAGAATCGCCCCGCCGGTGATCGGTTTTTGCCAGATATAAAACAGCAGCGCACCCAGCAGTGAACCGACGCCAATCGGAATGGAGGCCGTCATCGCACTGAGGATAATCAAGGGACCGAGGAAGCGGCCAGAAGCGTTACCGGCCCCCATCATCACGTCCGCTCCGTAGGTTGAGTCGCTCTGATTGATGGTGAACTTACGCGCCAGAATGATGATGTAGCCAATCGCCAGACCAATCACCAGGCCGGTGACCAGCGAGGCAGCGAAGTTGGCGACCGGGAAGATAATGCCCGCGCCCAACAGCAGCGCCGGAACGCCTAACCCGACCCCGGTCTGGATCGCCCCGCCGATATCCAGAATCCCCACCAGCGAACCTTCAATGATGCGGGCAAACAGGAAGCTGGCGCCAAATGCCGCTACCGCCCCGTAGGAGCCGGTGTCCATTCCCGCTTTCAACATCGCCACGAACGCCACTTCGTTGAATGCGCCGATACCGTACAGGTAGTACATGTGCGTTCCGGCAAACACGCCGGATGAGAGCAGACCAACAAAGATCGGGAATGACCAGTCGGCGAACCAAAAACCTTTATTCTGTTCCATGATGGCCTCCGTTATTTACCGCTGAGCGAGTTGTGGATAAGTTCCAACCAGTCAGGCACGGTCAGATGGAAGGATTCGATCATCTTCATGTCGAAGCCGCGGAAGAATCCGCTCAGGACGAACAGCGCGACGATAGCCACCATCATCACTTTCGTCACGTGGTTCCAGCCGCTCTCTTCAACACCTTTGCCGATCAAAATGCCAAGCACCAGACCCGGGACGGCGTTGCCCATAATCAGCTGTGCTGCACCACCGAAAACGGTGGCCCAGAAGCCGGATTTCTTGCCGGCATCAATCGCCGCCAGCCAGAAGATCACTGGCATCACGGTGTTGACCAGCAGGTTAGCCGCGGGCACCAGCACCTTAACGGCAGTAACCTGTAGCGCTTCCGGTACGGATGACGCGGTGAGGTTCAGGAAGGTCACGACAATCATGCCGATAACACCGCAGGCGATCGCCATGCGCTTAGGATCGTGCAGCGTTTCACCAACGTTGCGATTTTTGATCATCAGCGCGGCGGCCCCCCAGTTGGGGATAATGCGATGGTCGACGTCCTGCGTGAACGCCCCTGCGGCAACGGAAGAAGCCCAGGCGTTAAAGAAAAAGCCCAGGCCGAACGAGAAGTGAGAAGCCGGATCCCCTTCACAGGAATTCAGTTCTCCCAGAGTACGAAACGCGCCCATCCCTTGAGTTGTCGGCGCATGAAACATGCGTGCAGCCCCAGCGCCGACACCGACGCCAACCAGGCCGCCGATGATGAGCGATTTTATTAATATTATCAGGAACATAATTATGCCTTTTAATAAAGAATCAGCGTTGCGTAACGAAATCCACCTTGTTGAGATTGATGGCAGTCACGTTGACGGTCACGTCCAGCTCCACGCTGAAGGTGCGTCTTTCCCGGCGCAGGAAGAGGAACAAAAACACCTCTTTGCGCACCGTTTCACGCGCTTGAACAACCTGCACATCCTGTGGCTCAATACGCAGTAAGATATGCGGGGACGCTTTCATCACCGCAGCCTGAACGTGGTTCAGAGCATCGGCAAAGGCGCGCGCTTTGGCCTCCCCCTTGCCCGTGACTCTCACCGTGGTGGTGAATTGCTCTTTCATGCTTAAGCGCCGTATTTCTTTTGCCACGCCTGTACCAGGCGCTCACCGAGTTCTTCTTTGTCCATAAAACCGAACCCCAGCACGTTGCAGCCTTCATTGATGGCGGTTACCCCTTCATCGACCGAGCGCATACCATATTTCGCCTTGTAGCCATATTTGGTTTGCGCGGTAATCGCGCCCGCCCCGCCGCTGCCGCAAAACGAGATCCCAAAAGTGGCGTTTTCCGCTTTCATGACATCGCCCAGCTTCATATCTGCCGCCACACCCGGCACCACGACCGCTCGGCCACCCGCTTTCTCAACGCCTGCCGCCACTTTCTGGCCTTTACCCAGACGATCGCCAATCACTACGGTAATTTGTTCCATCTTTTGCTCCTTACAGGTTGTCTTTCGCGACTTCGAAGTGCACCGACAGCAGCCAGGCCTCTTCCTCAGGAAGATTGCCAAACTCAGCGACCACGTCGCGGGCAAGCGCCATTGATTCGGCAGATATTTCATCAAACAAGCTGGCATCGACTTCTGGTAAGGGTTCACCCGTTACCGAGCGGTGCGCCATCGCGCGAACATGCGACGTAAGCATCTGTTCCTGTACAGCGTTGGGAATAATGTGGCGTTCACGCAGCAAGGCATACACTTGCGCCAGCATGCGGTCGGCCAGTTCAACCGATTCCCCCATGTCATTCATTACAGCTCCGTTATTCACTCGTCTTACCCCACTAATGGCTCTGAGGGTAAATTAGCGGCGGGGGTTAAAAGTTTGTAGCGAGTTGTTTTCCACTTCGAAGTGGAAAGAGGCGCAGCGATAGTGATCTATGCCGCAGAAAAGGCGATATTTGCGCTTTAGTGGCGGGAAACTGTGACGGGTATCGCAAGAGATGAGCAGAAAAAAACCAGTTCAACAAATGATTTCTCTAACTCTAAAGTTGAAAAAATGTGACGGGGATAGCCTTTGGCGTCTTATCCGACCTACGATTATGCAGGCCGGACAGAGCAGATTAACGGAACTTCTTGTGGTTTTCGTTGCGTGTTTTTTTCAGGTCTTCTGCAACGGCTTTCGCCTCTTTGACTTTACCTTCGTTCGCCAGCTTCAACGCGCCGTCGATCTGACCGATCAGCGTGTCAAAGCCGTGGCGGAAATCCTTCATCTCCGGGCTGTCCGGGGATTTGTTTTCCAGCTTCGGCGGCGTTCCCTTTTGCGCATCCAGCGCGGCTGCACGCATTTTGGTTAACGCGTCTTTCAGCTCAGTCGCATTATCCGTTTTTTCGACGATTTTCAGGTTGTCGTTGAGGATCCCCATATCGTCATCAAGATCGGCCGCAAACGCAGAAGAACCAAGAACCAGCGTTGAAGCTGCGACGATCGCTAACAGGTGTTTACGCATTGCTCACTTCCTTTTTTATTATTCAAAAATAAACAAACGCCAGATACCCTCAATAATTCACGCCACAGCTTGAAGTATGACGGGTATTATTGCCCGGCGATCTTCATCTCCGGCAACAGGACCGAACCACACTGAATATTACTGCGCGTTTCAATATCGTTGCCGACGGTGACGATATTACGCCACATCTCTTTTAAGTTACCGGCGATGGTAATTTCACTCACCGGGTACTGAATTTCGCCGTTTTCGACCCAGAAGCCCGCCGCGCCGCGCGAGTAATCGCCGGTAATGCCGCTTACGCCCTGCCCCATCAGCTCAGTCACCACCAGACCCGTGCCCATCTCTTTGAGCATCTGCTCGAAGCTTAGACCTTGTCCAGGAATACGCCAGTTGTGAATCCCGCCCGCATGACCGGTGCTCTTCAGCCCCAGCTTACGGGCAGAGTAGTTGGTCAGCAGCCACTGGGTCAAAATGCCGTCTTTAATAATGTCACGGCGCTCTGTGCGTACGCCTTCGCTGTCAAATGGCGAGGAGGCCAGTCCTTTCAGCAGATGTGGATGCTCTTCAATGGTCAACCATTCCGGCAGAATTTGTTTGCCCAGCGAGTCCAGCAGGAAGGTAGATTTGCGATATACGGAGCCACCAGCAATCGCGCCGACCAGGTGTCCGAACAGTCCGGTCGCCACTTCATTGGCGAAAATGACCGGCGCTTTCATGGTGGAAAGCTTACGCGGAGACAGGCGAGATAAGGTACGGCGCGCGCAGTCTGCCCCTACCCATTCCGGCGTTTGCAGATCGCCCATCGCCCGGCCAATGGTGTAAGCGTAATCACGCTCCATATCGCCATTTTCTTCCGCGATCACGCAGCTGGAAAGGGAATGACGCGTGGAGCAGTAGCCCTGCAGCATGCCATGGCTGTTGCCAAACACTTTGATGCCATAGTGGCTGTTAAAGCTGCCGCCTTCGGTATTGGTGATACGCTTATCAGCCTGCAGCGCCGCCTGTTCAGCACGAGCAGCCAGTTCGATGGCTTCGTCAGGGGAAACGTCCGCAGGGTGGAACAGGTCCAAATCGGGCGCATCAAAGGCCAGCAGTTCTTTATCTGCCACGCCCGCGCACGGATCCGGCGAAGTGTAGCGTGCAATGTCCAGCGCGGCCTGGACGGTACGGGCAATCGCCTGCGGACTTAAATCGGTGGAGGATGCGCTGCCCTTACGGTTCTGGTGATAAACCGTAATCCCCAGCGCGCCATCGCTATTGAATTCTACGTTCTCCACTTCACCATAACGGGTGCTGACGCTAATACCCGTGGTCTTGCTAACAGCGACTTCCGCGCCATCCGACTTACCTGACGCTAATTCCAGAGCCGTCGAGACCGCTTCTTCCAGAATCTTACGCTGCGCTTCAACTTGTGAGATTACTTTCATCGCAAATGCCATAATGTAGAGAGAGTTTCTCTGAAGTCTAACAGAGAACCGTTTTTCAGTGCGCATCTTAACTGGTAACATTAGCCTCTTTTTTTTAGGAGCCTGACATGACTAAGCAGCCCGAAGACTGGCTCGACGACGTTCCCGGTGATGACATCGAAGACGAAGACGATGAAATTATCTGGGTCAGTAAAAGTGAAATAAAACGTGACGCCGAGGAGTTAAAACGCCTGGGTGTGGAACTGGTAGAACTGGGGAAAAACGCGCTGGATAAAATCCCGCTCGACGCGGATTTACGTGCCGCCATTGAGCTGGCCCAGCGCATTAAGATGGAAGGTCGCCGCCGCCAGCTGCAGCTGATTGGCAAAATGTTGCGCCAGCGCGATGTTGATCCTATCCGTCAGGCGCTGGACAAGCTGAAAAACCGCCACAACCAGCAGGTCGTTGTCTTCCATAAGCTGGAGCAACTGCGTGACCGTATGGTTGACGGTAGCGATGAAGCCATCGAAGAAGTGATGAACCTGTGGCCTGATGCCGATCGTCAGCAACTGCGTTCGCTGGTGCGTAACGCCAGGAAAGAAAAAGCGGGCAACAAGCCGCCGAAATCAGCGCGTCAGATTTTCCAGTACCTGCGTGAACTGGCGGAAAACGAGGCGTAACCTCTTCGTCTGCCGAAAGTGCCGGATGGCGGTGCAAACACCTTATCCGGCCTACAACGCATCGTAGGCCCGGTAAGCATAGCGCCACCGGGCATTTTTTTACTCTTCTTCTGCCTGAGCTTTCTTCGCCAGGCCATCCAGCAGTTTCTGATGAATGCCGCCAAACCCGCCGTTGCTCATCACCAGGATGTGATCGCCTGGCTGTGCGGTTTTCACCACCATATCTGCCAGCGCATCCACATCGCCGCTCCAGTGCGCAGGCTGTACGCAGGCTTCAGCGACTTCTGCTACCTGCCACGGAATGTGCGGCGGTTGCAGCAGGAACACTTCGTCCGCACGACCTAACGATGGCGCCAGGTCATCTTTGCACAGGCCCATTTTCATGGTGTTCGAGCGAGGTTCCAGGACCGCGATAATGCGCGCAGTGCCGCCCACTTTACCGCGCAGTGCAGCAAGCGTTGCCAGAATCGCCGTCGGGTGATGAGCAAAATCGTCATACACCGTCACGCCGTTCGCTTCGCCGCGCAGTTCAAGACGACGACGGGCGTTGATGAATGAGCCCAGCGCATTCGCCGCGTCGGCAGGCACTACGCCAACATGACGGGCAGCCGCAATCGCCATCAGACCGTTGTGCATGTTATGTTCGCCAACCAGCCCCCACTTCACTACGCCAACGTTTTCACCGTCCAGCCACACTTCCCACTCGGAGGCATCGGTAGTGAGTTTTTTCGCCTGCCAGTGGCCTTGTTCGCCCACCAGCTCTTGTTCGCTCCAGCAGCCCATCGCCATCGTCTGTTTCAGATTGATGTCGTTTTCCGGGTAGATGATGCGTCCCTGGCCCGGCACGATACGCACCAGGTGATGGAACTGTTTCTGAATAGCTTTCAGATCGTCAAAGATGTCCGCGTGATCGAACTCAAGATTGTTGAGGATCAGCGTGCGCGGGCAGTAATGCACGAATTTAGAACGCTTATCGAAGAAGGCGCAGTCGTACTCATCCGCCTCAATCACGAAGAAGTCGCTTTCGCCCAGACGCGCAGAAACCTCAAAGTTGCCCGGAACGCCACCGATCACAAAGCCTGGCTTATAGCCGCAGGCTTCGAGGATCCAGGTCGCCATTCCGGCAGTGGTGGTTTTGCCGTGCGTCCCCGCAACCGCCAGCACCCAGCGATCGCGCAGCACAAAGTCATGCAGCCATTGCGGGCCGGACATGTATGGAATGTTCTTCTCAAGCACCGCTTCCACGCAGGGATTACCACGGGTCATGGCGTTACCGATGATCACCAGGTCCGGCTGCGGGTCGAGCTGGCTGGCATCGTACCCCTGAATCAAATCAATGCCTTGCTTCTCAAGTAAGGTACTCATCGGCGGATACACATTGGCGTCCGAACCGGTTACTTCATGACCAAGCGAGCGCGCGAGCATCGCCAGACCGCCCATGAAAGTGCCACAAATTCCCAAAATATGAATGCGCATACGTCACTATCCTTTTTTAATCTGGGGGCCATTTTACGCACATGTCCGGCAAGTGAGAAACGCATTTCAGGATATTCCGTAGTTTGCTGGCGCGATTCACCTAAGCGCAACAATGGAAATATTTGTTAATATTGTTGCGGTCGCTTTACTCCACATAAATTGCAGGGAAAGTGTTATGAAAACGTTAGGTGAATTTATTGTCGAAAAGCAGCACGAGTTTTCTCATGCTACCGGTGAACTCACTGCTTTGTTGTCGGCAATAAAGCTGGGCGCCAAGATCATCCACCGCGATATCAACAAGGCCGGTCTGGTCGATATCCTGGGTGCCAGCGGTGCTGAGAACGTGCAGGGAGAGGTTCAGCAGAAACTCGATCTGTTCGCGAACGAAAAACTGAAAGCTGCACTGAAGGCGCGCGACATTGTGGCGGGCATCGCCTCGGAAGAAGAAGATGAAATCGTCGTCTTCGAAGGCTGCGAACACGCAAAATATGTTGTGCTAATGGATCCGCTGGATGGCTCATCCAACATCGATGTTAACGTCTCTGTCGGTACTATTTTCTCTATTTACCGCCGCGTAACCCCAGTCGGCACACCGGTTACGGAAGAGGATTTCCTGCAGCCGGGCAACAAGCAGGTTGCTGCGGGCTACGTTGTTTATGGTTCTTCCACCATGCTGGTGTATACCACCGGCTGTGGCGTACACGCCTTCACCTACGATCCTTCTCTGGGCGTATTCTGCCTCAGCCAGGAACGTATGCGCTTCCCGGCGAAAGGCAGCACGTACTCCATTAACGAAGGCAACTACATCAAATTCCCGAACGGCGTGAAGAAGTACATTAAGTTCTGCCAGGAAGAAGATAAGCCAACCCAGCGCCCGTATACCTCACGCTACATTGGCTCTCTGGTTGCGGATTTCCATCGCAATCTGCTGAAGGGAGGAATCTACTTGTACCCAAGCACCGCCAGCCACCCGCAAGGGAAACTGCGTCTGCTGTACGAATGCAACCCGATGGCCTTCCTGGCCGAGCAGGCGGGCGGCAAAGCCAGCGATGGTAAAGAGCGTATTCTGGATATCATTCCGGAAAGCCTGCACCAGCGCCGCTCCTTCTTCGTGGGCAACGACCATATGGTCGAAGATGTAGAACGCTTTATCCGCGAGTTCCCGGACGCGTAAGCGCAATTTCCCGGCCTACTGCACATTGTAGGCCGGATAAGCGAAGCGCCATCCGGCATGATGCAGTGACATTACCTGATGGCGGCTTCGCCTTATCAGGCCTACGTTCGGTTACGCTGTCTGTAGCTTAAACGCCGCCATCGCCTCCAGCAGCGCATGTGACTGTTCTTCCAGCGAGCGGGTAGCCGCTGAAGACTGCTGTACCAGTGCCGCATTTTGCTGCGCCGTTTCATCCATCTGCATCACCGCGATATTCACCTGCTCTATGCCGCGACTCTGTTCCTGGGACGCACTGGCGATTTCACGCATCAGCTTAGTCATGCGCATCACTTCAGTAGCAATTTCATCCATGGTTTCACCCGCCTGCTGCGCCAGCTCGCTGCCTTCACCGACGTGGGTGTGCGAATCGCTGATTAACGCGCGGATCTCTTTTGCCGCTTCGGCACTGCGGCTGGCCAGATTACGTACTTCACCTGCAACAACCGCAAAACCCCGTCCTTGCTCACCGGCTCGCGCCGCTTCAACGGAGGCATTGAGCGCCAGAATATTGGTCTGGAAAGCAATGCCATCAATCACGCTGAGGATGTCGGCGATTCGGCTGGAACTGCCGGAAATATCGCGCATTTTCTCGATCACATAGCACACCATCTCGCTGCCGCGATCGGCGGTATCCGACACCGATTTTGCCAGCTGGTGCGCCTGTTCCGCATTCTGCGCATTCTGTTTCACCGTCGCCGTGAGTTCTTCCATGCTGGCGGCGGTCTGCTCCAGCGAAGTGGCCGTTGATTCAGTGCGTTGCGCCAGATGCTGGTTCCCAGCCGTCAGTTCACGACTGCCAATATCAATTTGCGAACTGGCATCGCGTACGCGCTGTACCGAGTCGCCCAGCGCATGGCGCATGTCATCCATTGCCGCGTTCAGGCGATTGAATTCGGCGCTGGCCGACAGCGTGGCAACCGGCGATAAGTCCCCCGTTGCCAGGCGTTCCAGTTGCTCAACCATGGTATCCAACGGTTTGAGAAACTTATTTCGCAGCATAAACCAAATAACCGCCAGCAATGCGATAGCAGCCAACATCGCAGCGCTCATAATACCGTGATAGATCAATGAGGTAATGACGCGCGTAGAGGCATATAGCCCCATACCACCGGTCAGTAACAGAAGGAACGTCAGCAAAGACAATAACACCAACAAACTTGATCGAATTGAAAGGGATTTTGGCATCGTTATATTTCCGGTTGTAGGGTTAAAACAGACCTGTACAGAACCTATCGACTACAACCGGAAAAAGTTTAGCTATTTAAATGTCTTGTGAAAAATCATGATGTTACTTTGGTGTTGTCGCCGTGCTTACGCGGGTGACCGGCGAGCTTTGACGATTTTCCCAAAGCACCGTGAGACCGCGTTGTAAGGCAATAAAAATAAACAATAAAATACCAATCGCGATCTTGGTCCACCAGGAACTTAATGTGCCGTCAAAATTAATATAGGTCTGGATCAGCCCCTGAATAGCCACGCCAAACAAGGCGCCTAAAACCGTACCCACTCCGCCGCTCAACAGCGTACCGCCAATCACGACTGAGGCAATCGCATCCAGCTCGACACCGACGCCCGCCAGCGCATAACCGGCCTGGGTATAAATTGAAAAGACAATGCCAGCCAGCGTAGCCAAACCGGTAGACAACATATAAATACGGATGGTGGTGCTGCGGGTGGAGATCCCCATCAGGTTAGCAGAGGTGGCGTTGCCGCCAATCGCATAAACCTGATTACCGAACCGCGTACGATGCGCCAGAAAGATGCCGATGACCACCACCGCCAGCATCAGCAATCCCATCGCGCTCAGGCGACCACCGCCGGGAATTTTCCATGCCAGGCTTGAGAGCGTGTCATAAACCGGATGGTTAATCGGGATGGATTCTTCTGAGACCAGATAGCTGACGCCGCGCAGGAAGAACATTCCCGCCAGGGTAATGATGAATGCCGGGATCTTCAGCGCATCAATCAGTAACCCCATAAACGCGCCAAACGCGCAGCCCATCAGCAAAACCAAAGGGAACGCCAGCAGCGGGGAAATACCCCAATAACCAATGGCCTTCGCCAGAAATACGCCGGTAAAGGCGATCACCGAGCCAACGGAAAGGTCGATCCCGCCAGAGAGGATCACGAAGGTCATGCCCACGGCAATAATCCCTAAAAAAGCGTTATCGGTCAGGATATTGCAGATGACCCGGGTGGAAGCAAAAGCGGGAAACTGCGTCAGGCAGTAAAGGTAGCCCAGCACAAACACGCCGAGGGTGATCATCAGCGGTAAATTACGTTTTATCATGACCACGCACTCCTTTTATCAGGCTGATAAAGCGTTGTGACTGCACGACCAGCACACACAACACCACCACGGCTTTGACCACCTGATTCAGTTCCGGCTGGAAGCCCGACAGCAAAATCCCGGTGTTCATGCCCTGAATAATCAATGCGCCTACCACCGACAGCAGCAGGTTAAAGCGCCCGCCCATCAGCGAACCGCCGCCGATAACCACCGCCAGGATGGCATCCAGTTCCAGCCACAATCCGGCGTTATTGGCATCTGCCCCGCGGATATCCGCCGTGACGATAATGCCAGCGATAGCCGCGCACAGGCCGCTCAGCACATAGGTGAGCATCACGATAATGCGGGTGTTCACCCCGGCGTTTTTTGCCGCACGAATGTTGATACCCACCGCTTCGATAAACATACCCAGCGCCGTTTTCCGCGTCAGCAGCCAGAACACTACCAGCGTGAGCAGTGCAATAATTACCGGCGTGGGGAACAGTAAGAGCGAGCCGCTGCCAAACCATGACAGTTCGGGCGAGTTAAAGGTGACGATCTGCCCGGAGGTGATAAGCTGCGCCACTCCACGCCCGGCCACCATCAGGATAAGCGTGGCGACAAACGGTTGGATCTTGAGGATGGCCACCAGAATCCCATTCCACAGCCCAGCCAGAATGCCGGAGCCTAAGGCGGCAAGCAGCACCACCGGCAGACTGTGCCCGGCCACCGTCATCGCCGCGGTAGTGGCGCCAGCAATAGCCATGACGGCCCCCACGGAAAGGTCGATGCCGCCGGTGGCAATCACCAGCGTCATACCAATCGCCAACAGCGCAACGGGAGCGGCGCGGTTGAGAATATCAATCGGGCTACCAAACAGACGACCATCCTGCAAAATCACCTGGTAGAAGTGCGGGGCGACCAGGCTATCCACCAGCAGCACCAGCAGTAACGCCACCAGCTGTGGCATCCCCTTTGGCCAACGGAACCGCCGTTTAGGCGGATTGGATTGAGGGAGAGATTGAGGCATCACCATAGTCTCCTTAGGCCGCAATGGCGTTCATGATCGCCGGTACGGACAGTTCAGCCAGTGGGATCTCGGCCACCTGTTTGCGATCGCGCATAATAATGACCCGATCGGCATAGCCCACTAACTCTTCCAGTTCGGATGAAATGACCAGCAGCGCCAGACCATCCGCGCACAGCGTTTCGATCAGGCGGATGATCTCCGCATGCGCGCCAACGTCGATCCCACGCGTGGGTTCATCGAGGATCAGGAACTGCGGTTTGGTCAGTAACCAGCGCGAGAGCAGTACTTTTTGCTGATTGCCGCCGGAGAGAAATTCGATCGGCTGCTCAGCGTTGGGGGTGCGAATTCCGAGCTGGCGGATAAACCGCTCGGCAATCTCGTTTTGTTCTTTCCGCGGGATAGGCCGCAGCCAGCCACGCTGCGCCTGCAACGCCAGAATAATGTTTTCCCGCACCGAGGCGGCGGCAATAATGCCATCCGTTTTGCGATCCTCCGGACAGAAACCGATCCCCAGACACGAAGCCTGATGCGGCGATCGCAAAGTCTGCGGTTTGCCTTTGATCAGCGCACTTCCGCTGTCGGCGGGTTTAATACCGAAGATCACCTCCGCCGTTTCCGTTCGCCCGGATCCCAGAAGTCCGGCGAGACCGACGATCTCACCTGGACGCACCTGCAGATCAAACGGCGCGATGGTGCCTTTTTTGCCAAAGCCGCTGAATGCCGCCACCGGTTTATCACTCAGCAAGGTGCGGCCCGCACGCTGTAGCGCATGGGTATCCAGTTCGCGGCCCAGCATCATTTTGACCAGTTCGATCTGAGGCAGCTCGCGGGTTTTACGGCAGCCAACGAAGCCGCCGTTACGCAGGACGGTAATGCGATCGCTGACCTGATAAACCTGATCGAGAAAGTGGGTGACGAAGATCAGACTGACGCCGCGATCGCGCAGATGTCGCATCAGACCAAACAGCATTTCAACTTCCTGGGTATCAAGGCTGGCAGTCGGCTCATCGAGGATCAGCACTTTCGCGGAGAGATCGATTGCCCGACAGATGGCGACGATCTGTTGCATCGCCACGGAAAAGCGGTTCAGCGGCTCGCGTACGTCGAGGGAAAAACCGTATGACGCCATCAGCTCCGTCGCGCGTTTTTCCATTTGCTTGCGCTGAAGCAGGCCAAAACGCCGCGGTTCACGGCCAATAAATAAGTTATCGGCAACCGACATATTGGGCAGCAGGTTCACTTCCTGGTACACGGTGCCAATGCCCAGTTGTTGGGCATGGGCGGTATTTTTGGGAGAGATCGGTTGGCCTTCGAGCCAGATAGTGCCGCGATCGGCATGGTAAACGCCGGTCAGCGCTTTGATGAGCGTCGATTTGCCGGCTCCGTTTTCTCCCAGCAGCGCCATAATCTCGCCACGACGCAAGCTGAAATCCACGTTATCCAACGCTTTGACGCCGGGAAAGAATTTGCTTAATCCTTCGGTGCGGAGGATTTCCTGATGTTGGTCGGTGGTCATGGCATTCCTCCGTTACGAAATCACGGCGTTTCGTAGGACTGATAAGCGCAGCGCCATCAGGCAATAAATGCCGGATGGCGGCGTAACGCCTTATCCGGCCTACGCAAGACCGACAGCAAAACTAGTAGCCCATGTTTTTCTTCTTCTCTAACTCTTCTTTCGCCGTATCCGGCAGATAGAGGATCGACTTGGTAATGGTCAGCTTCTCAGGCATCGTGCCGTCTTTTTTGAATTTCTCCAGCGCGTCGAATGCCGGGCCAGCCATATTTGGCGTCAGCTCGACGCTGGCGTTGGCTTCACCGTCAATCATCGCTTTGTAGATATCCGGTACGCCATCGATAGAACCGGTGAGAATATCTTTGCCAGGTTTCAGGCCCGCTTCTTTGATCGCCTGAATCGCACCGATCACCATGTCATCGTTGTGGGCGTAAACCATACAGATGTTCTTGCCGTTGTTTTCCGCTTTGATAAAGCTCTCCATCACTTCTTTCCCTTTACTGCGGGTGAAGTCGCCGGACTGAGAGCGAATAATTTTGATGTTTGGCGCGTTAGCGATAGCTTCAGCAAAGCCTTTTTTACGATCGATCGCCACGCTGGCCCCGACGGTCCCTTGCAGCTCAACGACGTTACACGGCTTGCCGTCCACTTGTTTAATCAGCCAGTCGCCGATCAATTTGCCTTCCAGCACGTTGTCAGCGGTGACGGTGGTCATATAGAGAGATTTGTCTTTTACATCGATGGAACGATCGAGCAAAAAGACCGGAATGTCGGCATCTTTAGCTTCTTTTAAAACCGGCTCCCAACCCGTTGCCACGACCGGCGCAATAAAGATAGCGTCGACGCCCTGCGCAACAAATGAGCGGACTGCTTTAATCTGGTTTTCCTGCTTTTGCTGGCCATCAGCGATTTTCAGCGTAATTCCCCGCTTTTCGGCCTCGCTTTTCGCGACGTTGGTTTCTGCGGCGCGCCAGCCGGATTCAGAGCCAACCTGCGAAAATCCTACGGTTAAAGGGGCTGCTATTGCCATAGACGACATGGCTGCCGAAACTGCTGTGACTATAAGTAAGCGCTTCCACATAAGTGCGTCCTCGTAGGGTGATTATTGTTGGTTAATAAACCGTCGCGAAAAAACTATAGACAATTGAGCATGTAACGGATTGCGTTACATCACACTTCAAAAAAGTAAATAAAACGTTAATCACAAGTTTGTAATCGCTTTCATATCACTATGAAAAATGCAGCTGAAGATATGGATTTTTCTGTCACCAGAGAGGAGCAAAAAGAAGAAAATGGGAGTAGAGAAAGCGAAAACAAGCGGAGACATTCCGCGCGAGTTGGCTATAATACCCGCCACTTGTTTGCCATAGCTTATTTAAAGGAAACAGACATGAGCTTACTCAACGTCCCTGCCGGTAAAGACCTGCCGGAAGATATCTACGTTGTTATCGAGATCCCTGCCAACGCAGATCCGATCAAATACGAAGTTGACAAAGAGAGCGGCGCCCTGTTCGTTGACCGCTTCATGTCCACCGCGATGTTCTATCCGTGCAACTACGGTTACATCAACCACACCCTGTCTCTGGATGGCGATCCGGTTGACGTTCTGGTCCCGACTCCGTACCCGCTGGAGCCTGGTTCAGTGATCCGCTGCCGTCCGGTTGGCGTTCTGAAAATGACCGACGAATCCGGTGAAGATGCGAAACTGGTTGCGGTACCGCACACCAAGCTGAGCAAAGAATACGATCACATCAAAGATGTGTCCGACCTGCCGGAACTGCTGAAAGCGCAGATCACCCACTTCTTCGAGCATTACAAAGATCTCGAAGCAGGCAAATGGGTAAAAGTTGACGGTTGGGACAACGCTGAAGCCGCTAAAGCTGAAATCGTTGCATCCTTCGAGCGCGCGAAGAAGTAAGATCGCACATGACTAAGCCCCGATAAATATCGGGGCTTTTTTTTAATTAAAGCTCTGGCAACTCATCGTGTGCAATTTTATACTGAGGAAATAATTAAAAAGAGCGCAGATAATCAATATACTCTCTCACATTTTTCTCTAATTCTTCCTGTGAAAATTTATCCTCTGCGCCGTAAAAAGCGTGGAATGGCAAGTAATTTGCCCCGACATATTTCGCTGTCATTTCAAATGGCAAAAGTATTTCCTGCATTGAATACTGATAGCGTCCATCATGTGAAAAATCCGACTCTTTAATGCCCGCACTCACCGCCAGTGAAAACTTGCGACCTTTGAAGGCATGACGGCTTGTTGAGCCATATGCCCAGCCGTAAGTGAATACCTCATCCAGCCATTTTTTCAGTAAGGGAGGGCAATTAAACCAGTACAGTGGAAACTGTAGAATAATACTATCATGTTGTTCAATTAACTTCTGCTCACGTTCAACATCAATAATACCATCAGCATAGGCTTGATAAAGATGATGAACCGTAAATAAGTCAGGATATTTAGCGAGTTCATCTGCCCAGCGTTTATTTATAACAGAGTTATTAAAATTGGGATGAACAACAACAATGAGTGTTTTCAAATAAAATCCTCCATAATTTACTGAACCATTCAGTATTTATTTGATGTTTGCATCATAATTATAATTATTTTAAAGTACAATACTGTCATTGTTGATATATACTATACAAAAGGTTAGTGTAATGAACGAAGAGAGAGTCACTTCCCCGTGCGAACTTTTGGGGGATACCGGGTTTGCCTACACGCTTTCACTGGTGAGCGGAAAATATAAAATGATCATTCTCTACTCGTTGACGGGGACCAGTCCCATCCTGAGATTCAATGAACTCCAACGCCGTATAGGAACAATTTCATATCGCACACTCAGCCTGACGCTGAAAGAACTCGAAAGTGATGGATTAATAATCAGAAACGAGTACCCGCAAATTCCGCCAAAGGTCGAGTACAGCCTCTCAAAGAGAGGGCTGTCGCTGATTCCGGTCTTAGATATGATGTGTGAGTGGGGAAATGTTCATCGCAATGATGAGATAAACAAAAATTAAGAGCGAAAAACAACGCCACCCGAGGGTGGCGTGTTCATATCAGTACTGGTCTCTGTCTAACCAGTTACCGCTTTCAATCAGCGTTAAGCCATCAACCGGACGTTGGTACACGTACATCCATGCACTTCCGTACGGCGTTTGAATTAGCTGGCGTGCGTATTCACCACCACGGGTACGCAGAGCGTCAAGCTCTGCCAGCGTGGCGTTATCAATACGATAAACTTCCCCGTGTACTGTTCCATTTCCCGGAACGGCGCCTGGATAGTGGCCCAGGCTGTACAACTGGTAGTTGTCGATACTGAAATTTCCCAGCAACAGGGCATTGGTCATCCAGTGGCTGTTGCCTTGTTTGGTTCGTAAACTGCCATAGACAAATATTCGCATTGCTAAAACTCGAACTGATAGAGCAAATCAAGTGCCTGATCTACGCCAGACACTGCTTCCAGATATAGCTTAGGCATCAGACGATAACGTAGCGTGAGTGTCGCTAAGGAGTCAAATATACCCACACCATATTTCACCTGCAGACCTGGCAGTACGTATCCGCTGACAACGACCTGAGATGAGTCACCCACCCCTTGCGTGTCCAGTGCCAGATTGCTTACGCCAAATGTCTCCCCGATTTTACCCACAACCTGACCACTTTGTGCAACCCCCAGGCCAATAAGCATTGAAGTCATCGCCGCGCTGTCACTCTGTTCACTATCCAGTCCTTGCCCACGAAGCAGGTAAGACAGCGCCATTTGCTGCGACATCGCCGGGTCGGAGAAGATCTCCGCTTTCGGTTCATCAGCCGTGCCCGTGACGCGAACACCAGCGATCACGTCATCTTCTGTAGCATCCGGGTTACGAATCGCTTCAATATTGAGCAGCGGCTGATCCGGCGGACCGGAGAATAACAGCTCGCCCTTACGCACGATCAGATCCTGACCATAGGCATGGAAGCGACCGCTCGGGATATTAATCTGTCCGTTAAGCCCGAGTCCCTGTTTATCCTGCACCACCTTCAGATCGCCCGTCAGCCGCGCTTTCAGACCAAAGGCATCAAGACGCACGTTATTACCGACGTGGATGTTCAGGTTGCTGTTGATCGGGATCCCGGCGGTCTGCGGTTTCTCAGGCTGGAGATCGTTATTAAGCATCACCATATCGCTGGACACCCCTACCGCGCTTTCCGGCAGATCGTGGACCACGATACGCGCCCACGGCACATCGACATTGCCGTTCAGGGTAAACAGGCTCGGTGTCGCTTCAAATTCCACATCCGGCGAGACATCCAGACGCACCATCGGCGGCACGGTGATCCGCACCCGACTGCCTTTCGCCGCAACGCGCGCCCGCCAGTTGTCGATCTGACTCCAGTCAGCGTCGCCGCTCAGGTTGATTTCCCCCTGCTGCGTACGCACCACACCCGCCAACGTTGAGCGTGTTCCGGTGAAGTTAACGGCTAACTGGCTTGGCTGCATGTCAAACGGCATAAAGTTACCGTCGATATCGAGTCCGCTCAGTTGCAATTGTCCAAGCAGTTGTGGACTTTGTACATCGCCGCCCAGACGCAGGTTGGCGTTGATCGTCCCCGCGGCCTTTTCACCACGTGAGAAGATAGGGTTCACCATCGCCAGATTGAAGTTGCGGATATTGACGTTGCCGCCCAGGTTACGCCGCCCTTGTGGATCCGTCACCTGCACCTTTCCGTCAAACTGTCCGTTATTGGTCAGGCGAATCAGCCAGCCCAGTTCGGCACGGTTGTCGTGCAGGTCGGCGGTCAGATTCAACGTTTCAAATGCCACTGGCAGCGGCGCATCGTTCACGCTTTGCGTGACCTTCACGTTGCGTCCGGAAAGCGTGACCTGCCCCTGCGGCAGCCCCTCTTTGGTCGTGTCCCAACTGACATCGGCTTTGCCGGTGAACACCCCGCTGGCCTGAGTCGTATCCGGCATGAACGGTTTCAGCATCGCCAGGTCGAAACGGTTGAGATTCACCACCGCGCGGCCTTCTGCACCGGCATCAATGGTTTGTGGTACGCACAGCTCCGCATTCGGGTTGTTCCAGCAGTGCGGCCCAATGCTGATTTTTTGCTCCTGATTGCGGTAATCCAACGCGATCGCGCGATTAAGCGCCCACGGGCCAACCGGCGTCTGGAAACGGGTATTGCTTAACTCCCCTTTCCAGCGCTGTTCTTTGCGATCAAAGCTGCCTGCCAGGGAGAGCTGTCCGGAGACCGGCTCGCCCTGGATGCGCAACTGTAGCTCATGCTGCCTCTCACTGCCTTTGGCATCGAGCGTCACCAGGCCAATATTCACGTCAGGTTGTACAATCCGCTCTACGCGAACGTTGAGATTACCGGCGATTTGCTCCGCCGATTTCACGTCGCCTTCGACGCGAACCTGAGCAACGGAAAGCTCCTGCCAGCGCAGGCCGCGAGCGGTGATGTCCGCCAACAGCTGTGGCGCTTCTACCGTCCCGCGAACTTTTACCAACCCTTTCGCCGTACCGCCTAATCCCGGCAGCGCGTTATCCAGGCTTGGGGCATCAATCGTCGCGTCGAGATTGAGGTCTTTGACCCCCAGTTCCCCTTTCACGTCCGCACTGTTGCGTCCCAGTTCCAGATGCAGGCCAGGGATCGTCCACTGCAGGTAGCTGTTCCCCTTCAGCGAACCATTCACATTAACCTTGTTCTGCTTCACGTTACCGGTCAGCTTCAGCTCAGGAATCTCCATCTGCCAGCTTCCGCCGTACAGACTCCCGCGCGTTTTCACCAGACCATTCAGCTTTGACGGCCAGTCCGGGATTGTTTTCGCAGTGTCGATGCCGTCCAGCGTTAACTCCCCGCGCCAACTGATCGCCTGCTGCCAGTCCACCAGCGCTTTCAGCTCGGTTTTGCCTTCCAGCGCCGCAATGCTCAGTTTATCGAGATTGATCTGCTGTTCGTTGCCTTTGGCGTCCAGTGTGATGGTAGCCGGAGGGATATCCTGCCCTTTCACCGCGGTACGCATCGACAACGTATAGTCGGTCATTTTGCCGGTCAGCTTGAGCTTGATGTCATCGGCCTGGAACTGCTTGTCGCCGGTAAACGGCCAGTAAACCTGCTTACTCACCACTTCCAGATTGAGCGGTAATCCGGCTTCTGCCAGACGCGTTTGCGCGCGCAGGTCCATATCAACCGGGCCAGACAGATTGACGCCGACTTCCAGCTGTTCACGCAGCGCGCCACCGACCTTCAGCTTCACCTTTTCGCCTTTTAATGGATCGACGTTCAGCGTGCTGTTGAGGGTAATATCCACCGGCCATGTGTTGGTGAGCTGCGCCGTACCGCTGGCGTTTACCGTACCCTGATTAGAGTCGATATCCAGCGCGTCGAGCTTCATGTTGCCGTCAATGCTGCTCACTTTGAGCAGCATGTTATGCACCGTTAAATCCGTATCCCCGGTCACGCGCAGTTGCTCGCCGCGAAACTCCTCAATATTGAGGTTGAGCGGCAGATGGACATCGGTCATTTCCGGTAGCACCGGCTTTGAGAACAGATCTTTTAGCGTTTCACCGAGCGGTTTTTCATCCGGCTGCGGGTTTTGAATCTTCGGTTCAACGACCTCTTCCTGCGCCACTTCCGCCACTTTAGGCAGGGCAATCAGCAGGCCCTGTAATGACGTTGGCTTCAGGGTCAGCGTTTTTTCCTGCCAGTTCAGGCCGGAGGTAAAATCGAGCACTGAAACCGTGGTGTCGTCAATTTTGATATTGATGTTATTCAGCGCCACACGCGAAAGCGTGATCGGATAAGGTGTGGAAAGGTTAAGCGGGCCGCTATCCTCCTCCTCAACCGGTGCTGAAGGCGGCATCTTTTTGCTGTCGATCGCCACGTTGATATTTTTCAGCGACAGATCGTTGACGCACAGGCTACTATCCCAAAGACACTCCAGCCCGACGGCCAGATGCACTTCACCGGCATTCACCGCCACGCCAGGCTGGTCATAACGAATATTTTTGAGCGATAAATCCCGCCAGCCGCCGGTAACCTGACCAATTTCCAGCCCCGGAACCCACCGATTAGCAGCCTTGAAGATCAGGTGCAGGCCCGAGGTGGTGCCGACAAGGAACGCCACCGTGCCTAACAACAGCAGGATAAAAATTAGCACGCCGAGGCTTATCTTCTTCCATAAACTCATAATTCAGGCCCCAGACCGATGTAAAACTGTAAACCATGTTCATCTTTGTCGCCGACAGGGACGGCAAAGTCGAGCTTGATAGGTCCGACCGGCGACTGCCAGCGCACACCGACCCCGGCGCCGGTTTTGAAATCGCTTTTGCGAATATCGCTGACCGCTTCGCCGCTATCGACAAACATTGCGCCCCACCATTTCCCGGTCACGTTGTACTGGTATTCCAGCGAGCCGGTTGCCAGCTTCGAGGCCCCTTTCAGCTTACCGTCGCTGCCTTCGGGCGAAATAGATTTGTATTTGTAACCGCGAATACTGCGATCGCCCCCGGCGAAGAAACGCAGATCCGGTGGCACTTTGTCGAAGTCCCCGGTTTCAATCCAGCCGAGGTTACCGCGCATCACAAAGCGATGCCTGTCGTACAGCGTACGGATCCAGACGTTTTGCGCCTGGAAGACAGAGAAATCAACGTCTGAACCCCAGGCCGTATTGGAATAATCAATGGAATAGCGCTGAGAATCGCCCCAGACGGGCATCAGACCGCCGCGCGAACGCGTCCGGCTAATCATCACGCCCGGATAGAGCAGCATGGTGGTATTGGTGACGTTACCCTGCGTAAAGTGGTCGAGGCTCCAGCGCAGGTTAATCGCGCGCTGCCAGCCGCTGGAAAGGTCCCAGTAACGGGAAACCGCAAGCGTCGTGGAGTCCTGCTCGGTGTCGTTTAAATCAGTACGCTTAAAGCCCCCCTGCACCAGGTAATACTGCTCCAGTGGGTTCTTTAACAGCGGCATTTTATAACTAAAATCAAGGACCTGCTCTGGCGCAGAGATACTGGCGCTAGTGGTCAGGCTGTGGCCATAGGAGTTCATCCACGGCTTTTTCCACGAGGTCTTTACCCGTGGCCCGACGTCAGTTGAATAACCAACCCCGGTTTCGATGGTGTTTTCGGTTCGCGGCGAGACCACGCCTTTAAGCGGCAGCACTTTGGTTTTGCGGGCTTTATCAAATTCTGGCGCGACAACCACAGAATTAAACCATCCGGTCGCCGACAGACGACGGTTAAGTTCCCCCAGATCTTTCGACTCGTACTCTTCACCTTCTTTAAATGGCACCAGGTTTTGCAGGTACTCATCACGAATTTGCGAGCCTTCAAAGGTGACATGCCCAAAGCGATAGCGTTCACCGCTGTTGTAATCGATATCCCAGAACGCCTGACGGCGCTCAAGCGCTATTCCAAGCTGGCTTTTATTAAATTCACTGTCGAAATAGCCTTTGCGCAGCGCCACGCTGGTGAGGGATTTTTTGAAGTTGTCATAATCACCCTGATTCAACACGGTGCCGATTGCCGGGCGCGTTTTCAGCAGATCCAGATAATCTTTATCCGTACGCGCGCCACCGCGCAAAATCACTTCGGTGCCGCCAATCAGCACCGGCTCGCCGGGGGTTACTTTGGCAATCAGCACCTGGCGTCCTTTTGCCGGTGGGGGGCGCAGCTCAAAATCGATGGTCGGCTCAAAGTAGCCCAGCGCTTTTAGCCCTTCGCGGATGGCATCATCAACACGCGCACGAAAGCGTCGGTCTGGCGTGACTTCATCACTTTGAATCGTGGACAACTGCGCACGGACGTTTTTCTCCAGCGGTCCTGATAATCCTTCGACCTGTAAGCGAACATTCGCGGCGGCGGCGGAGCCACTTAAGCACAGTAATCCCACCCAACATAACTGACGGATATGTGGCACATTTTCTCCTGAATATCCTTTTTTCCCACCCCTGGAAAAAAATACTATGCCGTTCCTCGGCTTAACAAAAAATCAACAATAAGAGTTGAAAAACAGACGACAACCCAAATATTTCTTATGTTTAACTCTAGACGTATTCATGCCGTTTATTGTGGGCAAAGACGCGTCTCGTTACAACCTTAACCCAAATGACTGATTTCGGGAGAACGGCCATGAGTTTATTTGATAGAAAGCATCTCGTTACTCAAGCAGATGCGCTACCTGGACGCAACACCCCGATGCCAGTGGCAACGCTGCATGCGGTTAACCAACATTCGATGACCAACGTGCCCGACGGTATGGAAATCGCCCTTTTCGCCATGGGATGTTTCTGGGGCGTGGAGCGTTTATTCTGGTCATTACCCGGCGTGTACAGCACCGCAGCCGGATACACCGGCGGCTATACCCCTAACCCGACCTATCGGGAAGTCTGTTCTGGCGATACCGGGCATGCCGAAGCGGTGCGCGTCGTCTATGACCCGCATGTTATCAGCTACGAGCAACTGCTGCAGGTGTTCTGGGAAAATCACGATCCGGCGCAAGGTATGCGTCAGGGGAACGACCACGGTACGCAGTATCGTTCCGCTATTTATCCCTTAACGCCAGAGCAAACCGCCGCGGCACAGGCCAGCCTTGAGCGTTTTCAGGCGGCGATGACCGCCGCTGGCGACGAGCGCACCATTACAACGGAAATCAGTACGGCAACCCCGTTCTATTATGCCGAAGACGATCACCAACAATATCTGCACAAAAATCCTTACGGCTACTGCGGAATTGGCGGGATTGGGGTGTGTTTGCCACCACAAGGATAAATTTCCCCCTCTGGCGACGTTACAGTACCTTACGCTATACTAGCTCCTGAATTTACCGGCTCACTTCCACGAGCCGGTTTTCAATGTGTATTTCACACGGATTTATCAACTTCTCCCTTCCGAGGATCTGACCCGAACGGTCGGATAAGATATGTTAAACAGTATTTTAGTCATTCTCTGCCTGATCGCCGTGAGTGCGTTTTTCTCGATATCCGAGATCTCGCTTGCCGCATCACGCAAAATCAAACTTAAGCTGCTTGCCGATGAAGGCAATGTGAACGCACAGCGTGTTTTGAAGATGCAGGAAAACCCCGGCATGTTTTTTACCGTGGTGCAGATTGGCCTAAACGCGGTCGCCATTCTCGGCGGTATCGTTGGTGATGCGGCCTTTTCCCCGGCGTTTTACAGCCTGTTCTCAAAGTACTTCGCTCCAGAGCTGTCCGAACAGTTAAGTTTTATTCTGTCCTTCTCACTGGTTACTGGCCTGTTCATCCTGTTCGCGGATTTAACCCCGAAACGCATCGGTATGATTGCGCCAGAAGCTGTGGCTTTGCGTATCATCAACCCGATGCGCTTCTGTCTGCTGGTCTTCCGCCCATTGGTGTGGTTCTTTAACGGTCTGGCAAATAACATTTTCCGCCTGTTTAAAATTCCGATGGTGCGTAAAGATGACATCACGTCAGACGACATTTACGCCGTGGTCGAAGCCGGTGCGCTGGCGGGTGTTCTGCGCAAGCAGGAACATGAGCTGATTGAAAATGTGTTCGAACTGGAATCCCGCACCGTACCGTCTTCTATGACCTCGCGCGAGAATATTATCTGGTTCGATCTTCACGAAGACGAGCAGAGCCTGAAGAACAAAGTGGCGGAACATCCGCACTCCAAATTTCTGGTGTGTAACGAAGATATCGATCACATCATTGGCTATGTCGATTCAAAGGATCTCCTCAACCGCGTGCTGGCCAACCAGAGTATGGCGCTGAACAGCGGCGTGCAGATCCGCAATACGCTGATTGTCCCAGATACGCTGACGCTCTCTGAAGCGCTGGAAAGCTTCAAAACCGCAGGCGAAGATTTTGCCGTCATCATGAACGAGTATGCATTGGTGGTGGGGATTATCACGCTCAACGATGTGATGACCACGCTGATGGGCGATTTAGTCGGTCAGGGCCTGGAAGAGCAGATCGTGGCGCGTGATGAAAACTCATGGTTAGTCGACGGCGGTACGCCGATTGATGACGTCATGCGCGTCCTGGATATCGACGAATTCCCGCAGTCCGGCAACTATGAGACCATCGGCGGCTTTATGATGTTCATGTTGCGTAAAATCCCGAAACGCACCGACTCGGTGAAGTATTCAGGCTACAAATTTGAAGTAGTGGATATCGATAACTACAAGATCGATCAGCTGCTGGTGACGCGTCTGGACAGTAAACCTACCGTTCTGGTACCGAAACTGCCGGATGCGAAGGAAGAGGCGAAGGCGTCATAGCGCCTTGCAGAAACATCAACGGCTCCTGTCCTGGAGCCGTTTTTTTAACTACCGCATAGCACTTTGATCAAGCCATCTCAGTTTGCAGACGCAAGACCTGACGGTTAACTTCGGACATCACGGAAAAATGCAGCTTGTCCTTCACTTTTGGGATAAGAATCTTACCCTTATCAAATTCAAAAGCGCCTACATCCTTGATATATAACCGTCCACGAAACAGGATCTTCACGTACTTCGCCACCTGCAGCGGGTTGTATCGTTGGAAAATTTTCATTGTTGTCTCCTGCTGAGCATTACGCCTTTGCGGTACCACAATCGGTCCGACAATCCTCAGGCGCAAATTTTAATGCCCTATGACTATAGACTATCTCGTTGATGTTTCCAGCGTGTATAAGTTTATTTACCTTCCAGTTACAATTATTCAGAATTATCTTTTCAACGCTTCGCTGTCTTCAGTATAAGCCTTCGATTTTCGCAGGATTTGTGCGCCCGTCCGCAAACTGGCATCGCGCTTGCGGGAAAAAGCATCAATCGCACATATGATTAAATTCCAGGCCCAAGTGGTCGGATCACCTGCAAAATAAAGAAAGAAGGAAAACCTATGACCTTACAAAAACTGCTGGCGCTGTCGTGCCTGCTGCTGCCGATGATTGCCTCCGCCCATAAGTTTGAGACTGACCAGCGCGTACCGCCGGTGGGGATCGCCGATCGCGGCGAACTGATTCTCGATAACGATAAGTTTAGCTACAAAAGCTGGAATAGCGCGCAACTGCCCGGCAAAGTACGCATTGTGCAACACATTGCCGGACGCACCTCCGCCAAAGAGAAAAACGCGAACCTGATTGAAGCCATCAAAGCGGCGAACCTGCCGCACGACAAATACCAGACCACCACTATCGTCAACACGGATGACGCCATTCCTGGCTCCGGTATGTTTGTGCGCAGCAGTCTGGAGAGCAATAAGAAGCTCTACCCATGGTCACAATTTATCGTCGACAGCAACGGCATTGCGCGTAAAGCCTGGCAACTGGATGAAGAAAGCTCAGCTATTGCGGTACTTGATAAGGACGGACGCGTACAGTGGGCAAAAGATGGCGCATTAACGCAGGAAGAGGTGCAGCAGGTGATTACCCTGCTGCATAAATTGCTCAGTAAATAGAGACGCGGAAGCCGGGGTTGAGGAACGATTCACGTGGGGTGTAGTCCAGAGGTTTCCCCTGCCAGTCGTGAACGTGCGCTCCGGCTGCGGCGGCAACGGCGTGGCCAGCGGCGGTATCCCAGACGTTAGTTGGCCCAAAACGCGGATACAGCTGCGCGTGCCCTTCCGCCACCAGGCAGAATTTCAGCGACGATCCTATCGACGTGGTCTGGTGCTCGCCCAGTTGTTGCAGATACTCTTTTAACTCATTGTCGGCATGCGAACGGCTAATCACCACCAGCGGTGGACGCGCGTCACGTACCTGGATTTGTTTGCGCACACCGCACTCTTCTTTCCACGCTTTGCCTTCTGCCGCGCTGTACATCACCTTCATCACTGGCGCGTAAACCACGCCAAGTACCGGCTTTCCCTGCTCAATCAGCGCAATATTAACGGTAAATTCACCGTTACGTTTAATGAACTCTTTGGTGCCGTCCAACGGATCGACCAGCCAGTAGCGCTGCCAGTGCTGGCGAACATCCCAGCCAGGAGGGGCTTCTTCAGACAGAACCGGAATATCCGGCGTCAGCGCCTGTAATCCTTCGAGGATCACCGTGTGCGCAGCGATATCCGCCGCCGTGACCGGAGAATCATCCTGCTTGCTGGTAATCTCCATCGGTTTGATTCCATCGTAGACCTGCATAATGGCATCGCCCGCGTTCCGTGCAAGCTGGCATACATGTTCTAACATTCTCCACCTCGTTTGTCAGTGGTGTTAACTCGTTGTTTTACTTATACCCGATCGTCAGGGGATCCGCCAACTGTGATAGCGTCTGCGGTTTTAAACGCTATATTCATGTCATGATTCACAGTTCTGTAAGCAAGAAGATTTATATACATTTTCTTTTGTGGCTTAGATCTTAAAAGGATGCCCCTGATGATTAAGTTTAGTGCAACGCTTCTGGCAACGCTGATTGCAGCCAGCGTGAATGCCGCGACCGTCGATCTGCGTATAATGGAAACCACTGATTTACATAGCAATATGATGGATTTCGATTATTACAAAGATACGCCGACTGAAAAATTTGGCCTGGTGCGTACGGCAAGTCTGATCAACGCCGCGCGTGGTGAAGTCAAAAACAGCGTGCTGGTTGATAACGGCGATCTGATTCAGGGCAGCCCGCTCGGGGATTACATGGCGGCCAAAGGGCTGAAAGCGGGCGAAACTCACCCGGTATATAAGGCGCTCAATACGCTGGATTACGCGGTGGGCAACCTCGGCAATCATGAATTCAACTACGGTCTGGAGTATTTGCATAACGCGCTGGCCGGGGCGAAGTTCCCCTACGTTAATGCCAATATCATCGACGTTAAGACCAAAAAGCCGCTGTTTACGCCTTATCTGATCAAAGACACTGAGGTAATTGACCAGGAAGGTAACAAGCAGACGCTGAAGATTGGCTATATCGGCTTCGTGCCACCACAAATCATGACCTGGGATAAAGCCAACCTCAGCGGCAAAGTGACGGTAAATGACATCACCGAAACCACACGTAAGTATGTGCCGGAAATGCGGAAAAAAGGCGCTGATGTCGTGGTGGTGGTTGCTCACTCCGGCCTTTCTGCCGACCCGTATCAGACGATGGCGGAAAACTCAGTTTATTATCTCAGTGAAGTACCGGGCGTGGATGCCATTATGTTTGGTCATGCTCACGCCGTCTTCCCGGGGAAAGATTTTGCCAACATTAAAGGCGCAGATATCACAAAAGGTACGCTCAATGGCGTGCCGGCGGTGATGCCTGGCATGTGGGGCGATCATCTGGGCGTCGTGGATTTGGTACTGAATAACGATAGCGGTAAATGGCAGGTCACCCAGGCGAAAGCAGAGGCACGCCCCATTTATGACGCTGCGGCGAAAAAATCACTGGCAGCAGAAGACAAAAAAATCGTTGAGATCCTGAAAGCCGATCACGACGCCACCCGTGAATTCGTCAGCAAACCAATTGGTAAATCAGCCGACAATATGTACAGCTATCTGGCGCTGGTTCAGGATGACCCGACCGTGCAGGTGGTGAATAACGCCCAGAAAGCGTATGTGGAGCACTTTATCCAGGGCGATCCGGACCTGGCAAAATTGCCGGTACTTTCCGCGGCCGCGCCGTTTAAGGTCGGTGGACGCAAGAACGATCCGGCCAGCTTTGTCGAAGTCGAAAAAGGCCAGTTAACCTTCCGTAACGCCGCTGATTTGTATCTCTATCCCAATACCCTGGTGGTAGTGAAAGCCAGCGGTAAAGAGGTGAAAGAGTGGCTGGAATGTTCCGCCGGGCAGTTCAATCAGATTGATATCCACAGCAGCAAACCACAGTCGTTGATTAACTGGGATGGCTTCCGTACCTATAATTTCGACGTGATTGACGGCGTGAATTATCAGATTGATGTTTCACAGCCCGCCCGCTACGACGGCGAGTGCCAGACCATCAACCCAAAAGCAGAGCGGATTAAGAATCTGACCTTTAACGGTAAGCCTGTCGACCCTAACGCCACCTTCCTCGTCGCGACCAACAACTATCGCGCCTACGGCGGTAAGTTTGCCGGGACCGGAGACAGCCACATCGCGTTTGCGTCACCAGATGAAAACCGCTCGGTGCTGGCCGCGTGGATTGGTGCTGAGACGAAGCGTGCCGGTGAAATTCACCCGGCGGCAGATAACAACTGGCGTCTGGCGCCAATTCATAGCGACACACCACTGGATATTCGCTTTGAAACATCACCGTCTGAGAAAGCCGCTGCATTTATTAAAGAGAAAGGCCAGTATCCGCTGAAGAAAGTCGCGACCGATGACATCGGTTTCGCTATTTATCAGCTGGATTTAAGTAAGTAATTTTCGTGCCGGATGCGGCGCAACAGCGTCTTATCCGGCCTACAAAACTACGCAGCCCGTTCGTCCCGCTGCGCTAAAACCTGCGGCAAATTCAGTTCTATCCAGTCCGCCAGCGCGGCGACTTTATCGCTCACCTGCTCGCCCAACGGCGTCAGGCTATATTCCACATGCGGCGGCACCACCGGATAAGAGACTCGATTGATAAACCCGTCCTGCTCAAGCGCCTGAAGCGATTGCGCCAGCATCTTTTCGCTGACGCCGCCCATCTTCCGGCGCAAATCGCTAAAGCGGTGCGTACCGTCGCGCAGCGCCACCAGAATTAACACGCCCCAGCGGCTGGTGACGTGTTTTAACACCTCGCGGGAGGGACACTGTTCGGCAAACAAATTGCCATCGCGTAATTGCTGGGAGAGCGTCGACGCTGTCATTTTCATACTAACCTTTTTGTGCGTACTTACTAAAAGTAAGTTTAAGTGTTAGCGTGATTAAACACAAGACCAATACCAAGGAGTCACCCCATGATCGCAATTACCGGCGCCACCGGCCAACTGGGCCAACACGTTATTGAATCTCTACTGAAAACCGTTCCTGCCAGCCAGATAGTGGCTATCGTGCGTAATCCCGCTAAAGCGACGGCGCTTAGCCAGCAGGGCATTACCGTTCGCCAGGCGGATTACAGCGATGAAGCCGCCTTTACGACTGCTTTACAGGGTATCGACAAGCTGCTGCTGATCTCTTCCAGCGAAGTGGGACAACGTGCCCCACAGCATCGCAACGTGATTAACGCAGCAAAGGCTGCCCACGTGAAATTTATCGCCTACACCAGCCTGCTGCACGCCGACACCTCCCCGCTGGGGCTGGCTGATGAGCATGTGGCCACCGAGAAGATGCTGGCTGAATCCGGTATCGCCTACGCGCTACTGCGTAACGGCTGGTACACCGAAAACTATCTCGCCAGCGCGCCGGCCGCACTGGAACACGGCGTCTTTATTGGGGCCGCGGGAGAAGGCAAAATCGCCTCGGCAACCCGTGCCGACTATGCCGCTGCCGCCGCGCGCGTCATCAGTGAAGAGGGGCACGCCGGTAAAACCTACGAACTGGCGGGCGATGCAGGCTGGACCCTGAGCCAGTTGGCTGCCGAGCTGGCAAAGCAGAGCGGTAAAAAAGTGGTGTATCAGAACCTGAGCGAAGCTGATTTTGCCGCAGCGCTGAAAGGCTTTGGTCTGCCTGCCGGGCTGGCGGAGATGCTGGCGGATTCTGACGTCGGCGCCTCTAAAGGCGGTCTGTTCGATGACAGCCATACGTTGAGCAAACTGATTGGTCGCCCAACCACATCGTTGACTGACAGCGTCAAAGGTATCGTGTAAGTGTTAAAAATTAGTTAATTATGGTGGCATCCCCGCGCATCCTCTCTGATAATGACAGGATGATGCGTGGGGAGAGAAAACGTGCAAGGTGTACCTGAGCAGTTTATTGATGAAAAAGACAGCGCCCGCTTTCGCCATCTGGCGCAGGTGCCGGGCGTTGAGTTGTATCATGCGCACATCTCACGTTACGCCTTTGAACCACATACCCATGAAGCGTTTGGCATTGGCGCGATAGAAGCCGGAGCCGAACGTTTTCGCTATCGCGGTACGCAGTACGTCGCGCCCGCCCATTCTGTCGTCACCATGAATCCCGATGAGTTGCATACCGGCGAAGCCGAAACCGCCGACGGCTGGCGCTATCGGATGATCTACCTTGAGCCCGATCTTCTGGAAGAGGTCACCGGGATCCGCCACTGGTGGTTTCATGACGTAACGCGTCACGATCCGCTGCGCTCGCGGCAGATCTGCTCGCTGATCCACGGCCTGTGGAACACAGAGGATGCGCTGGCGCAAAAAGGGTTATTGCTCGATCTGATCGATACGTTCCAGCCGCTGGCCCGCCATGCGCCAACATCCGCAGAAGGGACGCATCGCTTTGAACGGGTACGCGAGTATCTGCATGATAATTACATGCACCCGATAACGCTCGACGAACTGGCGCGGGTTGCCTCACTGAGTCCCTGGCATTTTCAACGCCAGTTTAAATCTCATTTCCACGTTACGCCGCACCAAATGCTGATGGCCATTCGCCTGTGGCGAGCCAAAGGTTTTCTCACTCACGGAATGCCCGCCGCAGAGGTCGCCGCCGCAACCGGTTTGACCGACCAGTCGCATCTCACCCGCGCATTTACTCATCGTTACGGCATTACGCCGGTACGTTATCAGAAGCAGGTTTATTCGCGCTAATGCGCAATCTCATACAATACGGCTGCACTCTCCCTGCCTACACTCAACGCAATGTTTAATGATGTGGATGTTAACAATGATTAGCGGCGTGCTGTATGCCCTGCTGGCCGGGCTGATGTGGGGATTAATTTTTGTCGGGCCGCTGATCGTACCGGAATACCCGGCGGTATTGCAGTCGATGGGGCGATATCTGGCGCTGGGGCTGATCGCCGTGCCGATCGCCTGGCTGGGGCGTGTGCGCCTGCGCCAGTTGGCGCGTAAAGACTGGATAACGGCGCTGGCGCTAACAATGATGGGTAACCTGATTTATTACGTTTGCCTGGCCAGCGCCATCCAGCGTACCGGCGCGCCGGTATCAACGATGATTATTGGTACATTACCGGTGGTGATCCCGGTCTTCGCCAACCTGCTCTATAGCCAGCGTGACGGTAAATTATCCTGGTGGCGTCTGTCACCTGCGCTGATATTGATTGCTATTGGCCTGCTGTGCGTGAATATCTCGGAGCTGAACCAGGGATTACCCGATTTTAGCGGCTGGCGTTATGGCTCCGGTATCGTGTTGGCGCTTGTCTCAGTGGTGTGCTGGGCGTGGTATGCACTGCGTAATGCCCGCTGGCTGCGCGAGAATCCAGATAAGCATCCGATGATGTGGGCGACGGCTCAGGCGCTGGTGACGCTGCCCGTTTCTCTGCTGGGGTATGTTGCAGCGTGTCTGTGGCTGCATGGGCAAACGCCAGGTTTCGCCCTGCCCTTCGGCCCGCGTCCGGATGTGTTTATCGGCCTGATGATAGCCATTGCGGTATTGTGTTCGTGGGTGGGCGCGCTGTGCTGGAACGTCGCCAGCCAGAAGTTACCGACGGTGATCCTCGGCCCGCTGATTGTCTTCGAAACGCTGGCTGGCCTGCTGTATACCTTTATGCTGCGCCAGGATTTTCCGCCGCTGCTGACGCTAAGCGGTATTGCGCTACTGGTAACAGGCGTGGTAATTGCGGTGCGGTCAAAACCGCAGAAACCGGTGGTAGTGCCGGTTTCAGGGGATGCCTAATGGCGCTGCGCTTATCCGGCCTACAAGGACTGTACGATCTCATGTAGGCCGGATAAGGCGTTTACGCCGCCATCCGGCGCGACACTTTAAATACCGCCACGGTCTGGTTCAGTCGTGCTGCCTGCTCTTCAAGCGCGGCGGCAGCGGAAGCGGACTCCTCCACCAGCGAAGCATTTTGCTGCGTCACGCGATCCATCTCGGCAACGGCCTGGCCTACCTGATCGATACCCCGGCTCTGTTCATCAGAAGCAGAGGCAATTTCGCCCATAATGTCGGTCACGCGGGTCACGGCGCTGACAATCTCCGCCATCGTTTCGCCTGCTTCATGCACCAGCGCCGTACCGGCGTTGACCCGATTACCCGAGTCATCAATCAGCGCCTTAATCTCTTTTGCCGCCTGAGCACTACGCTGCGCCAGAGTACGAACTTCGCCAGCGACCACGGCAAAACCACGTCCCTGTTCGCCCGCACGCGCCGCTTCTACCGCCGCGTTCAGCGCCAGAATATTGGTCTGGAAGGCAATACCGTCGATAACAGTGGTAATTTGCGCGATTTTGCTGGAACTGGTGGCGATTTCGTCCATAGTACGCACTACGCCATCAACCACGGTTCCACCTTTCAACGCCGTCTGTGAGGCATTTTTTGCCAGACTGGTCGCCTGACGCGCGTTATCTGCGTTCTGCTTCACGGTGGCGGTGAGTTGTTCCATGCTGGCAGCGGTCTCTTCCAGAGAGGCGGCTTGCTGCTCGGTACGTGAGGAGAGATCGTTACTGCCTGCGGCAATTTCACCCGCGCCGGTGTAGATAGTGTCAGCCCCGTCACGCACCACGCTGACCGTATTCGCCAGCGCCTGTTGCATGTCACGCACATTACTTGCCAGCAGCGCCATTTCATTGCTGCCATCGGCGTTGATGCTATGCGTCAGGTCACCCGCAGCGATGTGGCGAATATGTCCCATTACTTCGTGGAGCGGCTTGAGCAACACGCGCTGCATCGCCAGCCAACTGGCGACAATCACAGTGACGACAGTCAACATCACGGCAGACAACAGCCAGATTATCTTGCGGTAATCACTCTCATTGTCCTGCACGCCGGCCGTGGCCAGCGCCGTTTGCGCGGCACGCCATTCCCGATACACTTCCTGCATGGCCGTCTGCTTTTGCTCAGCATTCTGCTTGAACATCTCTTCCAGCTTACCTTCAGCCAGCAACGCGTTCATTTTAGCCAGCGTCGCAGAATAGATGCCGTACTGTTCTTCCAGTCGATCGGCCAGACGCTCATCCAGCCCCGGCGTTTCTGGCAGGGCGTAGTATTTATCGTAATGCTCTTTCGACTCGGCCAGCAGACGATTCGCCGTATTCACCAACTCTTTCAACTGACCGCCGTTGATCTCGCTGGCCATCGTTCCCTGTAAACGCAGCATACCCCGGTTGAGCGTGACGCGAGCCTGGTTCAGGCTAATCCACGCATCGGTAAATTCAGCCACGTTCTGACTGGAAAGCTGAGAGACATTAAAGTTCTGTTTATCGTTATTGAGTGCGCCAATAAAGACGCCTGCGGAGATGAGCTGCATCGCGCCCAGCGCGAGTAGCACGGTGATAAGTAAGGTTATCACTTTAATTCGTTTGAACATCTGTTGCCTTTTATTATGCAGGTATTGTCTGAGGTCTAACTATCGGCAGCGGCGTGCGCTTATTTAATTCTCTGGCGCAGCTTTTTTCGCCGTATCTCTCCTTTCCAATAAGATTCAGCACCTTAACGAAATAAGAAATTTTTGTGACGCTCATCACAAAACACCCCACCCCGAAAGGGTTATAGCCTTCCCTATAAGATGCATTTAAAATGCATCTTATATTATTGAGAATGAGGTAACGGCAATGTCTTATCGCGATCAACCTTTAGGTGAACTGGCGCTCTCTATTCCTCGCGCTTCGGCCCTGTTTCGTAAATACGATATGGATTACTGCTGCGGTGGTAAGCAAACGCTGGCACGCGCTGCCGCGCGTAAAGAGCTGGATTTAGACGTTATTGAGGCACAGCTCGCGCAGCTGGCTGAACAGCCGTTGGAGAAAGACTGGCGTACCGTGGCGCTGGCTGAAATCATCGACCATATCATTGTGCGTTATCACGACAGACATCGCGAACAGTTGCCGGAACTGATCCTGCAGGCCACGAAAGTTGAACGCGTTCACGCAGACAAACCGAACGTACCGCGCGGTCTGGCGAAGAACCTGAGCATGCTGCATGAAGAGCTGTCCAGCCACATGATGAAGGAAGAGCAGATCCTGTTCCCGATGATTAAACAGGGCATGGGTAGCCAGGCAATGGGACCAATCAGCGTGATGGAAAGCGAGCATGACGATGCCGGTGAACTGGTCGAAGTGATCAAACACATCACCCATAATGTGACGCCGCCGCCAGAAGCCTGCACTACCTGGAAAGCCATGTATAACGGCATTAACGAGATGATCGATGACCTGATGGAACATATCAGTCTGGAAAATAATGTGTTGTTCCCGCGTGCCCTCGCAGGTGAATAAAAAAAGGCGCCCGAGAGCGCCTTCCTGAAGTCCGAATTCGGCCACTGCTTATGTGGCCTTTTTTGTGTCCGATATGGCTACGCTTAACGCACGCCTGCCATACGTTTCTTACCGATAAACAACCAGCCCAGACCCAGCGCGATGAACCACAGCGGCGTCACGATCAGCGCCTGGCGAGTATCCTCTTCCAGCGTCAGCAGTACCAGTACGAAAACAAAGAACGCCATACACACCCAGCACATCAGCTTACCGAGCGGCATCTTGTAGATTGATTTTTCATGCAGGTGCGGACGCTGCTTGCGGTACACCAGGTACGAGCAAAGAATGATGGTCCATACGAACATGAACAGAATCGCCGACACGGTGGTGATCATGGTGAACGCGCCAATCACGCTCGGATTCACATACAGCATCACCACGCCGCCCAACAGGCAGATGCAGGAGAAGGTTAAACCTTTCGCCGGAACCGCGCGTTTAGACAGCTTGGCAAACGCTTTAGGCGCCACGCCTTCCTGAGCCAGACCAAACAGCATACGGCTGGTAGAGAACACGCCGCTGTTTGCAGAAGAGGCCGCAGAAGTTAGCACCACAAAGTTGATCAGGCTCGCCGCCGCGGGCAGACCGACCAGGACAAACAGTTCAACGAATGGGCTCTTGGATGGCACCACCGAGCTCCACGGCGTGACGGACATAATCACAATCAACGCGAAAACGTAGAACATGATGATACGGATCGGGATCGAGTTAATGGCGCGCGGCAGAGATTTCTCCGGATCTTTGGTTTCCGCAGCGGTTGTCCCCACCAGCTCAATGCCCACAAACGCGAACACCGCAATCTGGAAGCCGGCAAAGAAGCCGCTCAGCCCTTTCGGGAACCAGCCACCGTCATTCCACAGATGCGTGAACGATGCCTGAACGCCAGTTGGCGACTGAAAGTGCGTCAGTACCATCACCAGGCCAACGGCAATCAGACCGATAATGGCAACAATTTTGATCATCGCGAACCAGAACTCCATCTCACCGAACATTTTTACCGTGGCGAGGTTAAGGCTCAGCAGTAGCACGATCACCGCCAGCGAGGCGACCCAGTCTGAGAGTTCGGGGAACCAGAATTGCGCATACGCGGTAATGGCGACAACGTCTGCCATCCCGGTAACAACCCAGCAGAACCAGTAAGTCCAACCGGTAAAATATCCGGCCCATGGCCCGAGCAGGTCGGAGGCAAAATCACTAAAGGATTTGTACTCCAGATTCGAGAGCAGCAACTCTCCCATTGCGCGCATCACGAAAAACAGCATAAAACCGATGATCATATACACAAAGATGATCGACGGTCCGGCGAGACTAATGGTTTTACCGGAACCCATAAACAGGCCGGTACCGATAGCGCCGCCAATGGCAATAAGTTGAATATGACGGTTTGTGAGATTGCGCCGTAGCGACTGTTCAGACGAAGCCTCTTCTGCAGCTTCGACTTTTACCTGATCTACCATGTTTTTTCTTCCTGTACCTGTCTGTGTTGTTCAGGCTCTACGGCCTTTAATGTGTCTATGATACGACGATCCTGTTATCAGGACTCATCGATATTAGGTAAGAATTGGCGGGATGAATACTAAGATTTAGATATAATGTTAATTTAATGTTTAAAGTGAGTGTCATATCACTCTGATAGCGCGAATCAGCTCACAAAAATACACGCTGGTGAAGCATTTGCAATATAAAATATCGACAACAGCGTAACTATAGCTTTTCACGCTATTTCTTTGCTCCCCCCGGCCTCGGGGGGAACAGAAGTCACTGCTTACAGAATCTCAAGCAGTTCAACGTCGAATACCAGCGTGCTGAACGGAGGAATGGACGCGCCAGCGCCACGCTCGCCGTAAGCCAGTTCCTGAGGAATAGTCAGTTCCCATTTGGAACCCACCGGCATCAGAGTCAGCGCTTCAATCCAGCCTGGGATGACGCCGTTAACCGGGAATTCAGCCGGTTCGCCACGTGCGACAGAGCTGTCAAACACGGTACCGTCGATCAGTTTACCAGTGTAGTGCACGCGAACGCGGTCGGTGCGTGCCGGGATAGCGCCTTCGCCCTGAGTCAGAACACGGAACTGCAAACCGGATTCAGTGCTGTTCACACCCTCTTTCTCACGGTTTTCTTCCAGATATTTAACGCCATCTGCGGCCATCGCCTGGAAACGCTCGCGACGAACGGCATCAGCACGTTCGTGGATTTCACGCAGTGCGCGATGCACAACATCAACAGGCACTGCCGGATGCTTGCCTTCCAGCGCGTCAGCGATACCCGCTACCAGCGCTTCAGGCAACAGCCCTTCCAGACCGGATTCGCTCAGCTGCTGTCCTACCTGCAAACCAATGCCGTAGCTTGCTTGCGCTTCGATAGTGTCAAAAGTCGGGGTAGCCATCATATTTCCTTTCATCGGATGTAAAGTAGCGGGCAGCATATCAGCCATGCCGCATCCGGTAAAACTTTGTCTCGGGAACTGATGACAAATCGCGAGGAAAAAGAAACAATGACTATTGTCCGCATGAATGTCACGAAAGCGGGTACCCGAACAAGTATCATAGAGTTAGCGATCTATACTCTATGACAGAGGAACGAGACGCGGAGCAGGAGGAAAGCCATGCCCGGGCGCTTTGAATTAAAACCAACCCTGGCGAAAATCTGGCATGCACCGGACAATTTTCGCATTATGGACCCGCTGCCGCCGATGCACCGCCGCGGCATTATTGCTGCTGCCATCGTGCTGGTGATCGGTTTCCTGCTCCCTTCCAGCGACACCAGCGATGCACCAGTGGTCACGCGTACTGCCCAGTTGGATTTGCAGTCGCAGTCACAGCCGCCGACGGAGGCCCAGCTTCAGGCACAACTGGTCGCCCCGCAAAACGACCCAGGCCAGGTCGCGCCGGTTGCGCCGGAACCCATCCAGGAAGGGGAACCAGACGCACAGCCGCAGGCCCAGCAATCCCAGCCACAGACGCAACCTTTCCAGCCGGATAGCGGGATTGACCAGCAGTGGCGTTCCTACCGCGTAGATTCGGGTAAAACGCTGGCCCAGGTATTCCGTGACCATAATCTCCCGCCAACCGATGTGTACGCCATGGCGCAGGTAGAAGGTGCCGGAAAACCGCTGAGCAATTTGAAAGACGGACAGATGGTGCAGATCAGGCAGAATGCCAGTGGCGTAGTGACAGGGTTAACCATCGATACGGGTAATGGCCAGCAGGTCCTGTTTACCCGCCAGCCTAACGGCAGTTTTATTCGCGCCCGATAGCCAGCACACCTGATAAGCGCAGTGCCATCAGGCAGCAAGGTGAAGCGTTAGCGTTTCACCTTGTTCACCCACCAGATCCCCGAACAGACCAGCACCAACGCTACTGCATATTTCCATTCGAGAATATTTTCGCCGAGGAAAACCGCCGACAGTACCGCGCCTGAAACCGGGATCAGGAAGTTAAACGGCGCAATCATTCCCACGCGGTTGTGTTTAAGCAAAATACTCCACAAGGCAAATGCCACCGAAGAGAGCAACGTCAGGTAGCCCAGAATCGCCAACGAAGACGCGCCGTGTACGGTCAGGGTGCCACCAAAAGCGTAACCGCCGATCACCAGCGCCAGACCGCCACCGCCCAGCTGATACCCCGTCATTACCGTCGGGTCGACCGTTTGAGAAATGCGTTTGCCGTATAACGTAGCGGCGGAGAGAATAAAGGCTGCCATCACTACCGAGCCGTCCCCTAACAGGCTGAAGCTAAAATCCAGTCCGCTGTTAAAGTTCACCACCATCACGCCGAGAAAGCCCAGGATACAACCCAGCGCCTTGTTGTAGCTGAGTTTATCGTTCTGATAGATAAAATGCGCCAGCAGCACGCTGAAGAACGTGCCTGTCGCGTTCATGATGGACCCTTTCACCCCCGTGGTGAACGCCAGGCCAATATAAAAGAAAATATATTGCAGCGAAGTCTGCGTCAGCCCCAACAGCGTGAGCTGACCATATTGACGCGGGCTTAACCGGCCAATCGGTTTACGCTGCGCCATCGCCAGCAGGAGCAGCAATAATCCCGCAAACAGAAAGCGATAGCCGGCAAAGACAATTTTCGAGGGGATGTCATCCGTGGCAATCTGGAAGATTTCATATCCGCTTTTGATCGCCGGATAGGCGCTTCCCCACAGCAAGCAGCAGAACGCCGCGCTCAGGTAGACAACATTTTTACGCGCAAACAGAGGTTGGTGCGTTGGTTCCATTCCATCACCACTTTGAAATAATGTTTTATTTTTGTGATTATCCCGAAAAGGA
The DNA here is from genome assembly GCF_005281355.1 of Citrobacter sp. wls615. Taxonomy (NCBI): domain Bacteria; kingdom Pseudomonadati; phylum Pseudomonadota; class Gammaproteobacteria; order Enterobacterales; family Enterobacteriaceae; genus Citrobacter; species Citrobacter sp. wls615. Next base: position 160,362 of record NZ_SZXM01000084.1, read on the forward strand.
CAAAGAATAGCCAGAGAGAAAAGCGGGGAACAGAAAAGCAAAACGCCGGCACAGGGCCGGCGCTTTTACGCGGTTAGCAGAATAAAAACTTATTCTGCAACTACGTTTACAGTCAGCTTAGCAAACACTTCGCTGTGAACCTGGAAGCTCACTTCGTGCTCGCCAGTGGTACGCAGAACGCCGTTCGGCAGACGAACTTCGCTCTTAGCTACTTCAACGCCAGCTGCAGTTACAGCGTCAGCGATGTCGCGAGTACCGATGGAACCGAACAGTTTACCTTCGTCGCCTGCTTTAGACGCGATGGTTACGGTTTCCAGTGCGTTGATTTTCTCAGCACGAGCTTCAGCAGCGGACAGTACGTCAGCCAGTTTAGCTTCCAGCTCAGCGCGACGCGCTTCGAAAAATTCAACGTTTTTCTTGGTAGCAGGAACAGCTTTACCCTGTGGTACCAGGAAGTTACGAGCATAGCCCGCTTTAACGTTAACCTGATCACCCAGGCTACCCAGGTTTGCTACTTTATCAAGCAGAATAACTTGCATTACCTTATCCTCTCAAAGTCGTATTAATGGACCGTGACCGATTACTGATGACGATCAGTGTACGGCAGCAGGGACAGGTAGCGAGCGCGTTTGATAGCGCGAGCCAGCTGACGCTGGTATTTTGCACGGGTACCGGTGATACGGCTTGGGACAATCTTACCGCTTTCGGTGATGTAGTTTTTCAGCGTAGCGATATCTTTATAGTCGATCTCTTGAACGCCTTCCGCGGTGAAACGGCAGAACTTGCGACGACGGAAATAACGTGCCATATGGCTAGTCTCCAGAATCTATCAATTCAATCTGCTCGGCATGCAGAACCATTTTGCTCAGGCCGTTCTTTGCCTTATGGCAAGAGATGAACCCCTGAACGGTTACTGCGCTACCGACCGTTATACTGTGAGTAATGGCCTGGTTTTCGTGTCCGCTAACAATAACGGGCATTTGGCACCACGCCTGCCGGTGAAACCCGGCTTCCTCCTGCACAGAACGATGCTCAAGCACGAACTGGCAATGAGGAATTCCTGATGGACTGACCTTTCGAAGGGGAGCCCTGCACACGGTGCCGGACAACGCCAGACGGTTGGTCATCAGAAATTACTCTTCAGAATCCCCAGCTTCAGCATCATCTGCGGTTTCGTTAGCGAAATCATCGCGACGTTCACGACGCTCGTCTTTCGCTTTAACCATCGGAGATGCTTCGGTAACAGCGTGTTTAGTACGCATAACCATGCTGCGGATAACGGCATCGTTGAAGCGGAAGGTAGTTTCCAGCTCATCGATCACTTCCTGCGGCGCTTCAACGTTCATCAGAACGTAGTGAGCTTTGTGCAGTTTGTTGATCGGGTAAGCCAGCTGACGGCGGCCCCAGTCTTCCAGACGGTGGATCGTGCCTTCTGCACCAGTGATGGCAGCAGTGTAGCGTTCGATCATACCCGGAACCTGTTCGCTCTGGTCAGGATGGACCATAAAAACGATTTCGTAATGACGCATCGAATTGCTCCTTACGGATTATTCAGCCTCCTGTCTGGGTCAGCCGAGGCCCATGGAGGCAAGGAACGTGTTAAAGGTCGGCTGAAAAATGACGCGTCATAATACTGGGGTCAGACGGTAAACTCAAGGTACTTGTACGATTATTTACCATGCCGCGATTAATACATATCCAGCAGCATCTTGACGCTGATGCAAATAGAGACAATGACAATCATCGGCCGGATAACTTTCTTCCCGCGCGTCAGTACCACCGTTGCGCCAAGGCGCGCGCCGAGGGACTGCCCGGCAAACATCACCAGTCCCAGCGACCAGATCATTTTGCCGCCGAAAATGAAGAACAAAATCGAGGCGATGTTCGATGCAAGGTTAATAAAATTCGAGTGAATTTGCGCCTTATCGATGCTGTATCCCCACAACAGGATATAGCAGAGCGTATAAAAGGAGCCGGCACCAGCGCCAAGAAATCCATCATAAAAACCAATGCATCCCCCGCCGATCAACGAGAAGAGAAACAGGGATACCTGCTGCTTTCTTTTCGGTTCGCTAAGGTTTGGCGCAAAAATGAAGTAAATGGCGACTGCGATAATCAGGATGGGGAGCAGTTTTTTCAGCAGTTCCGGTTCAATGAACTGGATAAGCGTCGTTCCCATCGCAGAACCGATAAAAGCAGATAAAAACACATACTTGTGCTCCTGCACGTTGATGTGCCCCCGGCGTAAAAAGTAAATTCCGGAGGTCAGCGAGCTACCCAGCGCCTGGATTTTATTGGTTGCCAGCGCATTAGCCGGGGGTAAACCAGAAATTAAGAGTGCGCCAATAGAGAGAAAACCACCGCCGCCCGACACCACGTTAATAAAGCCAGCCACCAGTGCGACCATGAACATAATCACAAAGTAGCTGAAATCCATGAATGAAGTATCCATAAGTTTTTGCCTTATTATCATAAAGTTATATTAATTATCCGGCTCACTATAAACGGCGTACTCCCCCGATTAAATTGACTATTTGGTAAGAGCTTATGCGCGAAAGGCAGGTATTTTTTCACCGCAGCGGTATACACCAGCAGACTGTTAATTAAAGAAAAGATGGCTATGCGGTAATTTTTTGAACAACTGCATCAGAAATGGTCGCTATCGACTGCGCCGACAGCGGTTAAAATTACATCAGAAGCTAATCACTCACAGGAGAGAAGCAACCAGCGACCGCAGTCGAGGAGGTACATATGCGAGCCCGTGTTTTGACCCTTCTGGCTGTGCTTTTGCTCAGTGCAAATGCAACGGCTGCCATCAAAATTGATAACCATCAGGCCAGGAACATGGATGATGTGCAGAGCTTAGGCGTTATTTACATAAATCATAACTTCGCCACTGAAAGTGAAGCCACTCAGGCCCTGAATGAAGAGACCGATGCGCAAGGCGCAACCTACTACCACGTGATCCTCACCAGGGAACCCGGTAGTAACGGAAATATGCACGCCAGTGCAGATATTTATCGTTAACACCAGAAATAACCAACGAGAACATTGCCACAGTTTGACTTGCCCCCTTCACTGGGGGCTTTTTTTTGCAAAATAATCCCGAAGCCAGACCGATCTCATCCCCATGAAGAGTTGGCTCCGGAACGTTTTATCTTACTTCTGCCCGTAATAGGCATTTGGGCCGTGCTTACGCATGAAGTGCTTATTCATCAGATAACTGTCGATGGGGCTGAGCGCCGGATTAATGCCGCGCGCAATCCACGCCATTTTTGCCACCTCTTCCATCACCACCGCGTTATGTACCGCGTCGTGAGCGTCTTTGCCCCAGGCAAACGGGCCATGTTGGTACACCACTACGCCTGGCGTATGTAAAGGTTCCACCTCCCCCAGCGTTTCAACAATCACTTTACCCGTATTCAGCTCATACTCATCCTGAACTTCCGCTTCAGTTAACGCCCGGGTGCAGGGGATATCGCCAAAGAAGTAATCCGCATGCGTGGTGCCGAGCGCGGGTATTGCCAGACCTGCCTGCGCCCATGCCGTCGCGTGGGTTGAGTGGGTATGCACCACGCCGCCAAGAGAGGAATAGCGGCGATACAACGCCAGATGGGTGGCGGTATCGGAAGAAGGACGATAGCGTCCTTCCACCACGTTGCCGTGCAGATCCACAACCACCATGTCATCCACTGTCATTGTTTGGTAGTCGACGCCGCTGGGCTTAATCACCACCAGCCCGCGTTCGCGGTCGATGGCGCTGACATTACCCCAGGTAAACGTCACCAGCCCGTAGCGCGGCAGATCCATATTGGCCTCAAAAACCTGCTGTTTGAGTTTGTGCATTACACCGCCTCCTCCAGACCGGCACTGGCCATACGCGCTTTTACCCAGTCGCGCGCCTTCGCCACTTCACGTGCCGGGTCGTCCGACGTTTCACTCCACATCTCAATCAGGTATGGCCCGCAATACCCACTCTGTTTGAGCGTCGCAAAACAACGTTCGAAATCGACAATCCCTTCACCAAACGGCACATTTTTGAATACGCCGGGTTTGGTATCTTTCACGTGTACGGCAACGATATGGCCCATTCCCGCCTGCAATTCCATCTGCACGTCGTTATCCCACGCCGACAAATTGCCAATATCGGGATACAGCTGGAACCACGGATTGTTGAGATAGTGGGCATAACCCAACGCCTTACTGATCGAATTCATCAGTGGATAATCCATGATTTCCATCGCCAGCGTCACCTGTGCACGGCTCGCCATCTCTATGCTTTCTTTCAGCCCATCGCGAAACCGACGACGCGTTTCGTTATTGGCCTGCTGGTAATAGACGTCATAACCCGCCAGTTGAATCACGCGAATACCAATATCCTGCGCAAACTGAATGGCTTTCCGCATGATCGCCAGTCCCTGATCGCGCACCGCATCATCTTCGCTCCCCAGCGGGAAACGGCGGTGAGCGCTCAGGCACATAGAAGGGATGCGTACTCCCGTTTCGGCGATGGCGGCCACCAGCGCCAGACGCTGCTCGCGGCCCCAGTCAAGGCGCGCAAGGCGGGCGTCGGTTTCATCAACCGACATTTCGACAAAGTCAAAACCTAACTCTTTCGCCAGCCGCAAGCGATCCAGCCAGCACTCCCCTCCGGGGAGCGCTTTTTCATAAATACCGAGCGGGACCTGTTTCGACAACATAGTCGCTCCTTAGCCCCACAACTGGGCGATGGAACATTTGAACTGACGCGCAGCCTCAACCGGAGAAGCGGCATCACGAATACTGCGACCAGCTATAAACACGTGAATTGGGATCCCCTGGAACAGCGGCAGATCCTCCAACGCCAGGCCGCCGGTTACGGTGACTTTAAAGCCCATATCAGACAGGCGTTTGATGGCACTGATATCCGCTTCTCCCCACGCCACACCTGCGGCCTGCGCATCACGACTGCGATGATATACAACCTGCCCGATACCCGCATCACGCCACTCCTGAGCCTGTTCCCAGGTCCAGTAACCGGTCAGTTCAATCTGTACGTCGCCGTTAAATTCTTTCGCCACCTCGAGCGCACCTTTGGTGGTATTGATATCCGCACAGCAGATGACAGTGACCCAATCAGCGTTAGCTTCGAAACACATGCGGGAGAGGATTTTACCCGCATCGGCGATTTTGGCGTCCGCCAGCACAATTTTATGCGGGTAGAGCGCCTTCAGGTCACGTACGGCACGTACGCCCTCAGCAACACAAAGAATGGTGCCCACCTCAATAATATCGACCTCTTCGGCGATCAGACGCGTCGTTTCGTACGCAGAAGACATTGATTGGTTATCCAGCGCAACCTGCAACATAGGTAATGACATTTCGGTATCCTTTTAAACAGCCGCCGCAGTGGCGTTATCAATTAAATCCAGCACTTCCTGCGCGGTGCGGCAGGCACGTAAACGGTCGAAATTGGCTTCATCGTCAAACAGATTCACGATCTGCATGATGCCCACTTCCTGATGCGTGTTGGCGTCGACCGCCGCCATCGTGATCAAAATGTCTACCGGGTCGTTATCTTCGTGGTTAAACACCAGCGGGGTTTTCAGCGTCACCAGCGCAAAGCCGGTCTTCTTCACGCCTTCTTCCGGGCGACCGTGCGGCATCGCCAGTCCTGGGGCAATCACAAAGTACGGACCGAACTGTTCTACCCCATCAAGAATGGCCTGGTAGTAGCGCGGTTCAACCACGTCAGCCTTAACCAGCAAATCGACGCCCAGCTTTACCGCTTCCTGCCAGGTGTTGGCCTCAGCCTGTAGAAGGATGGCGTTATTATCTGCCAGCGAATCACGTAATTTCATATGCCGTGTCCTTACTTCACGTCCTGAGGGAAATGCGCTTTGATCACTTCCAGCAGTTTTGGTCCAAAATCGGCGGGCGACAGCATGTTGCGTACGCCAACAACATATTTATTGCCAGTTACGGTAATTTCACCGGCAATATGGGTAGAGGCGATGATGATATCCGCGCCGTTCAGTTCACTTTTGTACTCACCCACTGCGCAGCTGTTCACCGTATGGTCAATATTTGACTGGATTAAAAACTGGTCCACTTTCATCTTCATGATCATGGAACTGCCCTGCCCATTGCCACACACAGCCAGAATACGTACGGTCATAATCGGAACTCCTTATTAAGCAGAGTGTTCTGCCAGTTGTTTTTCTGCGTCTTCCTCAGCGCGCAACGTGCGTCCTGCGAAAAACATATAAGCCAGTGCAATCAGAATAATGACGGCCATAAATACGATGCCGATGGAGGCAAAGCCCTGCATCATCGGCGGCGCCAGAATTGACCAGTCCGCCATCCCCATCCAGGCGCTCATACCGGTGAGTTTCACCGCCCAGACGCAGCCAAAGATTTCAATCATCCCCATCACCAGACAAATCTTGAGCGCCGCGCGCCAGCCGCCAAAGTGGTTCGCGAACACGCCAATGGTGGCGTTGGAGAAAAACATTGGGATAAAACCAGGAATAATCAGGATGGAAGAGCCGCAGCCCACGAGGATGCCGACCGCAATCAGTTGGCCGATGGTGCCCCACATGAAGCCCCACACCACCGCGTTGGGAGCAAAGCTGTATATCGCCGCACAGTCAATCGCCAATACCGCACCGGGAATCAGACGCTGCGAGATACCGTTGAACGCTTCTGAAAGTTCGGCGACGAACATACGTACGCCCTGGGTGATGATGAAGATCGCGACGGCAAACGAAAAACCGGTCTGCAGGATGTACACCGTCCAGTGCGTTTTCCCTGCCATCGCCTGAACCACATCAATGCCGAAAGAGAGCAGGATCGCCCCGAAGAAAATGGTCATGACAATCGCGGTCGAAACGATGTTGTCATGGAAGATATTCAGCCAGCCAGGCAGTTTGAGATCTTCTACGCTCTCCTCTTTTTTACCCAGATAAGGCGCGACCTTGTAGGCAATCCATGAAGCGAACTGCTGCTGGTGGCCGATGGAAAAACCGCAGCCGTCGGTCACTTCCTGCGTCGGCTTGTACATCATATTGGAGGTAATCCCCCAGTAGAGCGACACCAGCACCGCCGTGCAGATAATGGTTGTCCACATGGAATAGCCGAATATATAAAAAGAGACCGCAATCAAGCCCGCCTGCTGGAACATGATGTGCCCGGTGAGCATGATGGTGCGAATGCCGGTAATACGCCGTAGCAGTACGTAACAAATGTTCAGCGCCAGCGCCAACAATACGGCGTACCCTACCCAACTGTAGGCATCCCCCATTCGTTCGATGGTTGCCATCATGGAGGCATAGGTATCGGAAATCGCACCATTGATACCGTAAACCTCGGACATCTTCGCCACTACCGGTTTAAACGTGCTGGTCAGAATGCCCGATCCCGCCTGCAGCAGCATAAAACCGATAATCGTTTTGATCGTGCCTTTGATAATAACGCTGACGCTTTTGCGCAACAGGATGTAGCCGAGGCAGGTCACAATACCCAACAGCAACGGCGCGTTGGTCATGACCTGATTAAAAAAGACGGTAAAGATGTTGTAGAGGATCTCCATAACGATCTCCAGTAGACGAAGTTGCTGAACATTCATTACAGATGCTCAGGATGTTGTGTCCCCACTCTAATTTTCAAAAGTAATCACAACAAGATTGAATTTGATTAAATGTGATGGAGTACGCAAATAAATCTCTTACCCGAGACAGGGTTTTATTGAGCATTCATAGAGAAAAAAATAAAACTTATAAAAACAATAAAATACAGAAATAGATTCCTGCAAAGCATCCCGTTACGTTGTGAGTTATAGACGCTTTACGACGGAATCAGAAAAATCCACGCATTGCCTTCTTGATAAATTGATGTCAGTATCAATCAAAACAAATCATAATTTGATTTAATTTGAACCAACATGAAGGTAAATGCGATGAGTAAAGTAAAAAGCATCACGCGCGAATCATGGATTCTGAGCACATTCCCGGAGTGGGGAAGCTGGCTGAATGAAGAGATCGAACAGGAACAGGTCGCACCTGGCACCTTTGCTATGTGGTGGCTTGGCTGTACCGGAATTTGGCTAAAGTCAGAAGGCGGGACTAACGTCTGCGTCGATTTCTGGTGCGGAACAGGTAAGCAAAGTCACGGTAATCCGCTGATGAAAACCGGTCACCAGATGCAACGCATGGCGGGCGTGAAGAAACTGCAGCCAAACCTGCGTACCACGCCGTTTGTGCTTGATCCGTTTGCCATTCGTCAGATCGATGCGGTGCTGGCTACGCACGATCATAACGATCACATCGACGTCAATGTCGCGGCTGCGGTCATGCAGAACTGCGCGGACGACGTGCCGTTTATTGGGCCACAAACCTGTGTGGATCTGTGGGTCGGCTGGGGCGTGCCGAAAGATCGCTGCATCGTGGTAAAACCTGGCGATGTGGTTAAAGTGAAAGATATTGAAATTCACGCGCTTGATGCGTTTGATCGTACCGCGTTGATCACTCTCCCCGCCGATCAGAAAGCGGCGGGCGTGCTGCCGGACGGCATGGACGCGCGCGCCGTTAACTATCTGTTCAAAACGCCAGGCGGCACGCTGTATCACAGCGGCGACTCCCACTACTCCAACTATTATGCAAAACACGGCAACGAGCATCAGATCGACGTCGCGCTCGGATCCTATGGCGAAAACCCGCGTGGCATTACCGACAAGATGACCAGCTCCGACATGCTGCGTATGGCGGAAGCGTTGAATACAAAAGTCGTCATCCCCTTCCATCATGACATCTGGTCAAATTTCCAGGCCGACCCTCAGGAGATTCGCGTATTGTGGGAGATGAAAAAAGATCGTCTGAAGTATGGCTTTAAGCCATTTATCTGGCAGGTCGGTGGCAAATTCACCTGGCCGCTGGATAAAGATAACTTTGAATACCACTATCCACGCGGCTTTGATGATTGTTTCACGATTGAACCGGATCTACCGTTTAAATCCTTCTTGTGATCCACACCAAATGCCGGGCCTAACCCGGCATTTTTTCCCATTTACTTTAGTATTTCCAGGCTATTTCAAATATCATCTTTTCAAATCAATTTGTATCGGAATAGCTCATGACTGAAGCACAAAGACATCAAATATTGCTGGATATGCTGGCGCAGTTGGGCTTTGTTACCGTTGAGAACGTAATTGAGCGCCTGGGTATTTCACCCGCCACAGCCCGCCGGGATATCAACAAACTCGACGAAAGCGGCAAACTCAAGAAAGTTCGCAACGGCGCAGAAGCCATCACTCAGCAGCGCCCGCGCTGGACGCCAATGAATCTGCACCAGGCACAGAACCACGATGAAAAAGTTCGTATTGCCAAGGCCGCATCCCAACTGGTGAATGCGGGTGAAAGCGTGGTGATCAACTGCGGCTCGACCGCCTTCCTGCTCGGACGTGAAATGTGCGGCAAGCCAGTGCAGATCATCACTAATTATCTGCCGCTGGCGAACTATTTGATCGACCAGGAGCATGAGAGCGTGATCATCATGGGAGGGCAATACAACAAAAGCCAATCCATCACGCTTAGCCCGCAAGGTAGTGAAAATAGCCTGTATGCCGGGCACTGGATGTTCACCAGCGGCAAAGGGTTGACCGCAGATGGACTGTATAAAACCGATATGCTGACCGCGATGGCGGAGCAGAAGATGCTTAACGTGGTGGGCAAACTGGTGGTGTTGGTCGATAGCAGTAAGGTCGGTGAACGCGCGGGGATGCTGTTCAGCCGCGCCGATCAAATCGATATGCTGATTACCGGCAAAAATGCGAACCCTGAGATCCTGCAACAGCTCGAAGCTCAGGGCGTGAGCATTATGCGCGTTTAAAGGTGCTGGCGGAAAAACGTCACCGTCGCAGCCAGCGCTTCTGGCGTAATGCGGTGGCGTACGCCTGCTTCCCACAGGCAGGTCAAATTATTGTCCAGACCGGCCTGAATCAGCGCCTGCTGTAAGCGGAAGGTTTCAACGGCCGGTACCACATCATCTTCCTGCCCGTGCCATAGCAGCAACGGCCTGTCGGCCAGGCGTGGCAACTGGTGCGTCACTTCCCATTCGGCCAGCGGCGCGATGAGGGCATCAAACTCAGCCTGCTGTATTGGTGTCTGGACCAATAAAGGCGGAAAAAGCGTCTGCGCAAGCCGGGTAAAGTAGCCCGAACCCATCAGGCTGGCTACACATTTAACCTCGGGATAGCGGGCCATAATGCCCAGGGCCGTCATTCCCCCCATTGACGCCCCGCCTACGGCAAGCCGTTCATCTGACAACCAATTTTCTGCTACCAGCGCCGCACGTAACGTCGAAAACTCCTGCATGTTTTGCTGCAATATGTGCCAAAAGCGGTATATCCGCCCCTGTGCGTCACCCTTGAAGCGGGCACCATGGTCTGGCGCATCTGGCATCACTACCCGGAATCCGGTCTGAGCCAGAGCAACGGCAAAATAGCTGTAGACCAGGCTGGAAGATGTAAATCCGTGATAAAAAATAATACAGGGGAGTGAACAGTCGCGTTTGCCAGCCGGAACGGCGTGCAGAACAGGGATACCCGCCAACTGTCGTGTTTCAATTTCGATCATTTGTCGCCTCTTTCTTTCTGGTATGCCATGCAGCAATACTTAACGCAAGCGAATGTGTTCGACAATGATTCATAATGTTGAGAACTGGGTTACGCTTTCGCAACATTTTCATTCGAAAATCGCGTGAGAGATAACAATTCGGGAACATTCCCCTAAAGCGAAATTAATAAGGCACTACACTATGGCTATCAGGAAACGAGATAGAGTTATGCGTCGGTTTGCCTCTTTGTTGTTGGTTTTATTTTTAAGCGCCTGTAGCGTGCTACAGGGAACGCCGCAACCCGCACCGCCCGTTGCCGACCACCCGCAGGAGATCCGCCGTAACCAGAGTAATGGGTTACAGCGAATAGGGACGGTCAGCGCACTGGTAAGAGGCTCACCGGATGATGCGCTGGCTGAAATCCGCGACAAAGCCGTCGCGGCAAAAGCTGATTATTATGTGGTCTTATTAGTCGATGAGACCATTGTGACAGGCCAATGGTATTCACAAGCGATTTTGTATCGTAAATAACATTGGCTTGAAATTTAGTCAGCTTTACATTGCTTTGCGCCCCTATGCGTTTACCTGTGCACAATAAACCAACAGCAGGAAGCTTGAGGTTTATTATCGCGATGGAATGCCCTGCCGTGTGTAGGGGTACGAATAATGGAGCTGACGATGAAACAATCACTAGCCTTATCCTCACTGCTGCTTTCTACCGGACTGGTAGGTACTACGGCGCAGTCTGCCGAGTTCGCCAGTGCTGACTGTGTTACCGGCCTGAACGAAATAGGGCTGATATCCGTCAGTAACATTGCAGGAAATCCGCAGGATGTAGAACGTGTCGTGGCGTTAAAAGCGGATGAACAAGGCGCCTCATGGTATCGGATCATTCAAATGTATGAAGATCAGCACCCCGATAACTGGCGCGTCCAGGCCATACTCTATGCGTAACAGAATGCCGGATGGCGTAAACTTATCCGGCCTACGTTAACGTAGGCATCATGATAAGACGCGCCAGCGTCGCCATCAGGCATATTATTACCCTACTCCTCCCGTTGCCCGTAGCAACAGATCGTTCTGTACCTGTTCAGACACTCGTCGTCCACCACGCGTATCCAACATCATCTGACACCAGGCCTGCGCCACTGGCGGAGAGGCATAACGCAACATTTGCGCCCCGCAACCGAGCAGGAAAAGCTGCTGCGTAATCTCCCGGCCCAATTCTTCACTGGGTTTACGCAGGTGTTGCTGCAACTGACGAACCATCCGATCGTAATGACGATCCTGTCCTTTGACCTCGGCAAAGGCTTCGCTGAGCATATCGTAAATACCGGGTTGTTTTGTCAGCACCCGCAATACATCAAGGCACATAATGTTGCCGGAGCCTTCCCAGATACTGTTTACCGGCATCTCACGGTACAGACGCGGCAACTCACTCTCCTCGCAATAGCCAGCTCCACCCAATACTTCCATCGCCTCAGCGACAAACGGCATCCCGCTTTTGCAGACAGAATATTTCGCCGCTGGCGTAAACAACCGAGCCCACAGCGCTTCTTTGGCATCAGCGCGGCGGTCCCAGGCCCGTGCCAGCCGAAACAGTAACGCGGTCTGGCCTTCCAACTGGAGCGCCATTCGGCTTAAGACCTGGCGCATCATCGGCTGTTCAATCAATGGCTTGCCAAATACCTGTCGTTGGTGCGCATGATAAATCGCCACGGAAAAGGCACGTCGCATCATGCTATGGCTGCCGAGCGCGCAGTCAAAACGCGTCATACCGCCCATTTTCAGGATATGGCGTATACCTTCACCTTCTTCGCCCAGCAACCAGCCAATGGCATCCTGGAACTCAACCTCACAGCTGGCATTGGAGCGATTGCCTAACTTATCTTTCAGGCGTTCCAGACGGATGGCATTACGCCGTCCATCGGGTAAAAATCGCGGTACAAAAAAGCAGGATAATCCTCCTTTTGCCTGTGCCAGCACCAAATGAGCATCACTTTGCGGCACGGAGAAAAACCACTTATGTCCCACCAACCGATACGAGCCGTCTGCGAGGCGTTCCGCCTGGGTGGTATTGCTCAGCACATCTGAACCCCCCTGTTTCTCGGTCATTCCCATGCCAATCAGCAGCCCACGCTTTTGCCCACCCGGCAGTAAATGCGAGTCATAACGGTCGCTTAGCAACGGCGTAAACCAGTCGTGAAATTGTGAAGGTAGCATCTGCAGTAACAACGGCGTGGCGGCAAAGGTCATGGTCACCGGACACAAAGTGCCTGCCTCCACCTGCGCATGCAGCATGAAACGCGCCGCACGGGCAACAAATGTTCCCTGCCGCGCTTCGTCTTCCCAAGCAAGGTTATGCACGCGGTTGGCGCACAGTCCCTGCATCAGCAAATGCCAGGCAGGATGGAAACGCACATCGTCCAGTCGCTGCCCCTGCGGGTCGTAACGCAAAAGTTCAGGTGGAAAAGCATTCGCCAGGCGACCCAGTTCAAGCGATTCCGCGGTGCCTAACTGCTGGCCAATACTCGCCAACAGATCGCTATCCCAGCCCGCCCCTTCGCGGATAACCGCTTCACACAGGGCGCCATCAGACAGGTATAAGTTACTGTTATTGAGCGGTACAGGTTGGTTAAAAACGGTATGCGTTTGCCAGTACATTGTGTCTCCCTCCTTCAACGGCTGCGCCATTAAGTATGGCCAGCCAGACAAGAGAGTGCCTGGGATTCAGGTCACAAAAAAGCCATCCCGAGGGATGGCTTAAGAGACATAGAGAATGAATTAGCCGCGCTGGCGAACGGCCTCAAACAGGCAGATGCCGGTCGCGACTGAAACGTTTAGCGACGAAACGCTTCCAGCCATCGGGATACTGATCAGTTCGTCACAATGCTCACGAGTCAGACGACGCATACCTTCGCCTTCAGCCCCCATGACCAGCGCCATACGTCCGGTCATTTTGCTCTGATAGAGAGTATGGTCGGCTTCACCAGCGGTGCCCACAATCCAGATATTCTCTTCCTGCAGCATACGCATCGTGCGCGCCAGGTTAGTTACGCGGATAAGCGGTACGCTTTCAGCCGCGCCACAGGCCACTTTTTTCGCCGTCGCATTCAACTGTGCGGAGCGATCTTTCGGTACGATAACCGCATGTACACCAGCAGCATCCGCGCTACGCAGGCATGCGCCCAGGTTATGCGGATCGGTGACACCATCAAGGATCAAAAAGAACGGCTGATCGAGCGCGGCAATCAGATCCGGCAGATCGTTCTCCTGATACTGACGACCCGGCTTCACGCGCGCAATAATCCCCTGATGTACCGCACCCTCGCTTTTCTCATCCAGGAACTGGCGGTTAGCCAGCTGAATGACAACGCCCTGCGCTTCCAGGGCATGGATCAACGGCAGCAGGCGTTTATCTTCACGACCTTTGAGAATAAAGACGTCCTGGAAGCGCTCAGGCGCACGTTCCAGCAGAGCCTGCACCGCGTGGATGCCGTAAATCATTTCACTCATGAATGTACTCGTTAATAGTTTATGCGTAACGCCGGGCAACATGACAGTTGCCCGGCTTACAGTTTATGGCTGTTATTGTGCGACGTTCTTTTTCGCCGCGCGTTTAGCTTTGGTGGCGGCAGCGATTTTAAGCGTTTTTGCCGATGGCTTTTTCGCTTTTTTATCGCCTTTCTTCTCAGACGTTTTTTTATCCGCCTGAGGTTTGGCTCTGCCTTTCTTCTCGCCGCGGAAAGCGCTATCCGGCTCGAAATTCACCTTTTTCCCCATTTGACGACGTTTACCGGTATTTTTACCTGCATCGCCTTTTTTGGCTTTTTCACGTGCGGTTTTGCCCTCATTGCGCGGCGCACGTTCGCTGGAGATCAAACTGAAATCGATTTTACGCTCGTCCATGTTGACCGCTTCCACGCGAACTTCCACGCGATCGCCCAGGCGATACATCTGACCGCTTGATTCACCCGTCAGACGCTGCCCAACCTGGTCAAAGCGGTAGTAGTCGTTATCCAGGGAGGAGACATGCACCAGACCGTCGATAAACAGTTCGTCAAGACGGACAAAGAAGCCAAACCCGGTCACGCTGGCGATCACGCCTTTAAAGACGTTACCTACCTGATCCAACATGAAGTCACACTTCAGCCAGTCAGAGACGTCGCGCGTAGCTTCGTCAGCACGGCGTTCGGCCATCGAACAGTGCTGGCCCAGTTGCAGCATCTCTTCCATCGAATAATGATAACCACCGGTTTCCGTGGTGTTGCCTTTATGGCCCTGCTCCTGCGCCAACAAATATTTAATTGCACGATGCAAAGACAGATCCGGGTAACGACGGATCGGCGAGGTAAAGTGCGCATAAGATTGCAGCGCCAGGCCGAAGTGACCACGGTTTTCCGGATCGTAAATCGCCTGCTTCATCGAGCGCAGCAGCATAGTTTGCAGCATTTCCGCATCAGGACGGTCAGCAATCGACTCCAGCAGTTCAGCGTAATCGCGCGGCTCAGGTTTGTTGCCGCCAGGCAGCTCCAGCCCCAGCTCTGCCAGTACGGAACGGAAGGAGGTAATCGCTTCGGTCGTCGGCTTATCGTGAATACGGAACAACGCTGGCTCTTTGGCTTTCTCAACGAATCGCGCCGCTGAGATGTTCGCCATGATCATGCACTCTTCAATCAGCTTGTGCGCGTCGTTACGTTGCGTCTGCTCAATACGTTCGATACGACGTTCAGCGTTGAAGATAAACTTCGCTTCTTCACTTTCAAATGAGATACCGCCGCGCTCTTCACGGGCTTTATCCAGTACTTTGTAGAGGTTATGCAGCTCTTCAATGTGTTTAACCAACGGCGCGTACTGTTCACGCAGTTCCTGATCGCCTTGCAGCATATGCCAGACTTTGGTGTAAGTCAGACGCGCATGGGAGCTCATTACCGCTTCGTAGAATTTAAACCCGGTTAAGCGGCCTTTCGACGAAATGGTCATTTCACAGACCATACACAACCTGTCCACCTGCGGGTTCAGCGAACACAATCCGTTAGACAGCACTTCCGGTAGCATCGGGACAACCTGCGACGGGAAGTAGACAGACGTGCCACGGCTGCGCGCTTCCTGATCCAGCGGAGTCGGCGGACGAACGTAATAGCTTACGTCAGCAATCGCCACCCATAAACGCCAGCCACCGCCGCGTTTCTTCTCGCAGTAAACCGCATCGTCGAAGTCACGCGCATCTTCGCCATCAATAGTGACCAGCGGGAGATCGCGTAGATCGACACGTCCAACTTTCGCTTCTTCCGGCACTTCTTCTTTCAGTCCGGCGACCTGTTTTTCGACTGCCTGTGGCCAGATATACGGGATTTCGTGGGTACGCAGGGCCATATCAACAGCCATGCTGGTGCCCATGTTGTCGCCCAATACTTCAACGATTTTACCCACCGCTTTGGTGCGACGGGTTGGACGCTGGGTCAGCTCAACCACGACCACAAAGCCCATACGAGCCCCCATCACCTGTTCCGGCGGAATAAGGATATCGAAGCTCAGGCGGCTGTCGTCCGGGACGACAAACCCGACCCCAGCGTCGGTGAAGTAGCGGCCGACAATCTGGCTGGTTTTCGGCACCAGTACGCGCACAATACGCGCTTCGCGACGACCTTTACGGTCCGCGCCCAGCGGCTGCGCCAGCACCTGATCGCCATGAATGCAGGTTTTCATCTGCTCGCTGGACAGGTACAGGTCATCTTTGCGGCCTTCGACGCTCAGAAAGCCGTAGCCATCACGGTGGCCAATAACGGTACCTTTCAGCAGGTCAAGACGTTCCGGCAGCGCGTAGCACTGACGACGAGTGAAGACCAGTTGCCCGTCACGCTCCATCGCGCGCAGGCGACGACGCAGCGCTTCTTGCTGTTCTTCACCTTCAATGTTGAGTTCAGCGGCCAGCTCATCGCGGTTGGCCGGTTTTTCACGTTTAGTTAAATGTTCGAGGATAAATTCCCGGCTCGGGATAGGGTTCGCGTATTTTTCAGCTTCGCGTTCCTGGAAAGGATCTTGTGACATCTCGGTTCCTCCGTTGTCATCTCTGATGAAGATTTTCGTCACTCCACCAGCAATAATTTATAAAGCGGTTGATTTTCTTCAACCAAATCAGCAAGTGTGTAGTTGTCCAGTTCCGTGAGAAAACTTTGCACTGCTTTAGAAAGCGCCTGTTTGAGTCGGCAGGCAGGGGTTATGTGGCAAAACTCGCTGCTACAGTTGACCAGCGATAAGGGTTCCAGCTCGCGAACCACATCACCAATACAAATATCCTTAGCGGGTTTACCCAGGCGGATACCGCCATTTTTTCCTCGAATAGCAGTAACAAAGCCCGCCCGGCTAAGTTGATTGATTATTTTGACCATATGATTACGGGACACGCCGTAGACTTCTGTCACCTCAGAAATACTGGTCATACGTCCTTCGGGAAGTGACGCCATGTAGATTAGCGCACGTAATCCGTAATCGGTGAAACTTGTTAACTGCACATCAACCTCAGGAAAAGGGATAAAACGGATAAACCTGGTGGTATTAATTATATTGATGATAAACCAGCCACCAGCCAGGTCGCTAATTTATTTCAGTTCGGGAAGGAAAAAAGCGAGGAACTTACGTGATTTTAAGCCGGATTCTGATGCAAAACGCCTCATCCGGCCTAAGAGAGTGCAAGCGCAGCGCCATCCGACGCTACGCCATAACCAGAATTATGCGTCGAACGGGTCGCGCAGGATCATGGTTTCAGTACGGTCTGGGCCAGTTGAGATAATATCAATCGGCACACCGGTCAGTTCTTCAATACGCTTGATGTAGTTCAGTGCTGCCTGCGGCAGACCGCTACGTTCCTTCACGCCAAAGGTGGATTCAGACCAGCCTGGCATGGTTTCGTAAATCGGCTCGATACCTTTCCAGTCGTCAGCCGCCAGCGGAGTCGTTGTAACTTCACGGCCATCCGGCATACGGTAAGCGACACAGATTTTCACCTCTTTCAAACCGTCCAGCACGTCCAGTTTGGTCAGGCAGAAGCCAGACAGGGAGTTAATCTGTACTGCACGACGTACGGCAACGGAGTCCAGCCAACCGGTACGACGACGACGGCCGGTGGTTGCGCCATACTCGTTACCTTGTTTGCACAGGAACTCACCAACGTCATCAAACAGCTCAGTCGGGAACGGACCTGCGCCGACACGAGTAGAGTAAGCTTTGATGATGCCCAGAACGTAATCCACATAACGTGGACCCAGGCCGGAGCCGGTCGCCACGCCACCCGCAGTGGTGTTGGAGGAGGTTACGTACGGATAGGTACCGTGATCGATATCCAGCAGCGTACCCTGCGCGCCTTCGAACATGACGAAATCGCCACGCTTACGCGCCTGGTCCAGCAGATCGGAAACATCAACAACCATAGAGGTCAGGATGTCGGCAATCGCCATCACATCATCCAGCACTTTCTGGTAGTCAACGGCTTCGACTTTATAAAAATTCACCAACTGGAAGTTGTGATATTCCATCACTTCTTTCAGTTTTTCAGCGAAGGTTGCTTTATCAAACAGATCGCCAACGCGCAGACCGCGACGAGCCACTTTGTCTTCATAAGCCGGACCGATACCACGACCGGTAGTACCGATCGCTTTCTCGCCACGCGCTTTCTCACGAGCGTTATCCAACGCAACGTGATAATCAAGGATCAGCGGACACGCTTCAGACAGCAGCAGGCGCTCGCGAACCGGGATACCACGATCTTCCAGCCCTTTCATTTCTTTCATCAGCGCGGACGGAGACAGTACAACACCGTTACCGATGATGCTGATGACATTCTCGCGAAGAATACCTGATGGAATAAGATGGAGGACGGTTTTTTCACCGTTGATTACGAGAGTATGGCCTGCGTTGTGACCACCCTGGTAGCGCACAACATATTTAGCCCGTTCAGTCAGAAGATCGACGATCTTCCCTTTACCTTCGTCACCCCATTGGGTGCCCAGTACGACGACGTTGTTACCCATTTTTCAAAATCACCGTTTGCTTAAAAATGGATTCTACCACCGCTTTTTCAGATATACAGCACTTTTTGCATGCTAAAATCCGCAAATTAGGCTACTTATTGATCAGCCAATCGTTTTCCTCAACATGTAGTAGACCACAACGCCCGCGACCACAAGACCTCCACCAAAACGACGCAAAGTATTTTCGGGAAGTTGCGCCATCGCGGAGATCATTTTCTTCCATGCGCTGGGATAAAGCATAGGACCCAGGCCTTCCAGCACCAAAACCAAGGCGAGAGCCAGCAAAATTGTGGAATTCATTGCGAGTCCTTATTGTTAGAAACCTGCCTGGTACCAGGCAGGCCTGGCAATCTACACGCTCATTCCACCATCAACCACTAAACATTGGCCGGTAATCCATTGACTCTCTTCATTCAAGAAAAATCGCACAGACGATACTACATCAGCTGGTTGACCAATACGTCTTAACGGGATTTGACGGGAAAGGGCTTTAAGCTTATCTGTTGGAATAGCGTTAAGCAATTCACTGTCAATAATCCCCGGTGCGATACAGTTAACCCGAATGCCAAACCGCCCGACTTCAAGCGCCAACGATCGGCACAATCCTACCATTGCCGCTTTGCTGGCACTGTATGCCGTTTGCCCCGAATTTCCTCTAACAGCGCCAGACACCGAGGTAATGAATACTATAGACCCCGAATTCATCTCAAACATGGCTGGCAGCAGCTTCTGATGCCAATAAAAAAGCGCATTCAGATTCGTATCCATAACCTTTCGCCAGCGCTCTGCCGTTTGATGAATGTGTAAAGCATCCATCGGAACACCCGCATTATGCACAATGCCATAAGGGGCGCCGTATTGTTCAAGTAACCGCGTTGCCGTTTGGTGAACCTGTTCCTCATTGGTGCCATCACACTGAATCGCCTCAACCAGTCGCCCTTGCCTGCGGCAGTGATCCACGACTTCTGAGGCAGCAATTTCGTTATTTCTCCAGGTGAAAACCACGCGCCAACGCTCGGATAGCGATAGCACCAGCGCTTTGCCAATGCCCCTGCTACCGCCAGTAACCAAAATCCATGGCTGACTCATACTTACCCCAGTTGCTCACAAATATGCTGACACAGCGCAGCGAGAGTAATATCGGGATTATTAATAAACAGCTCGGCTTCCAGCGTAATACCATAGTTACGTTTAATGGCGACCATCATCTCAACATAATCGAGACTATCCAGCTCCAGAGTTCGCAACATCGTTTCTGCAGACAGATCATCCACAGCAACATCCTTCACATCGGCAATTAAATTAACAATATTTGTCCAGACATCCTGAAAATTGCTCATTTATGTTCCCTCATCCGTTTCTATTTACTAAAGGCCAAATTTTTAATGTCACCGTCGTCGACATGATTAATTTTTGCTGCTGTAAGCACGCAGCGCTCATTTGTAAAATAAACCCGCTCTGGCGATCGCCCATGACCAGCGAAGGCAGGATCGCGCCTTCGATATCTTGCTCACCCCAGGTTTGACGCAATAAATATTCCGGCAACCAAACATCGTGATGTGTTTGCACGATCGGCAATTGAACAAAAACGTCGCCTAACGTTTTTGCGGGGAGTTCAGGTAAAACTCTATGCACGACTTCCATGGATTCAGGGGCATCAACAATCATCCTGAATAAAAGCGCATCCAGAAAACACCAGTCATAACCAGGAAGTGGATAAGAGCTTTTTTGTAAACGCCCGAGGATCAGACGGGGAGCTAACCCTGCTTCATCAAACACGGGTCGCGGGCTTTTTGATAATTTTCCCGAAAAGCAAACAGCAGAGCTGTTGGCGTCAATAATCTCGCCACGCGCGCAGTCAGCCCCCGACTTCATCTTCAAACAATAATCACGTTCAATAAGGATTGGACTACGCAACCGAATTGCGCAATGTACACCTTCTTCTTCTGAAGAAAGTGGCGACATTTCGGCAAGGGCTTGTTTGAGATGCCACATCGACCTCATCCCATGTACCGTAATGCCATTCGCGCCAGTCGTTATTGCGGCATCGTTGTCAAAATGTATCGGGTTTTCATCCCCTGAAAAGATGGCCCACTGGCGGGCATCCTCAGCGCTCCATCGCAGCATCAGACTTCTCCACGAGAAATAACCAACGCCGCATTCGCGCCACCGAAGCCAAAACTTAAATTCAACGCATGGTGAATATCTGCCTGTCGGTGTCCCTGAGCGACAAAATCTAAATCGCAGTCGGGATCGGGGTTATAAAGATGATGCGTGGCTGGAATCCTGTGATGATGCATTGCCTGTAGGCAAATAATGGTCTCAAAACTACCTGCTGCGGCGATTAAATGACCAGAATAAGATTTGGTACTGGAAACAGGAATAGAAAGTGCCGTGTCACCCAGAGCGATTTTAATGGCTTCGCATTCATTTTTATCATTGAGCGGTGTAGAGGTGCCATGCGCGTTAATATAATCCAGCATGGAAGCCTCAATTCCTGCCTGACGGAGCGCATAGTCAATAGTTTTAACCCGCGCGATTTTATCCTCTGCCGGAGCCGTAAAATCAGTGGCATCCGAGAAATTGCCGTAACCGGTAATTTCTCCCAATATTGTAGCTCCTCTGGCAATCGCAGATTCACGCTCTTCAAGGCAAAGGACCGCGGCACCTTCTGATAATACAAAGCCGTTGCGATCTTTACTAAATGGGCAGCAAGCTTTTGTAATATCATCCTGCTCACGCGTCAGGGCACGTAATACATCAATATTCCAGATTGAGGTATGACTGCGTAATGACTCTCCGCTGCCCGCCAGCATCATATCCGCCCGCCCGCAACGAATAGCCTCGAAAGCATCACCAATAGCTATCGTACCCGTTGCACAAGCAGCGATTGGTGTATTTTGATACCCACGCAGGCCCCAAAATTGACTACAGGCAGCCGTAGCAACATTTGGCATAGAAAAAATACAGCCAAAGGTTGAACCCAAGCCTGTATCACGATATTGGTCATGATTTTGAATCGATTCATCCTGGCCGGCCCAACCGGTGCCAATAATCACCCCGCAGCGACAGGGATCATAACAATCCTTGATAGCCCGATCACCATATGCCTGTTCAATAGCTTCTTTAGCAGCAAACATCGCTAAACGCGCAAAGCGCGGTAACCGTCTGCGGATACCCGGCGGCACAAATCGAATACTGGGCTCGTCTTCTATTTCACCGTAAAACGCCGATTTGATCCCAGCGCATTCCAGCGAGCGGTGTTTGTATCCCAGCCGATAATCCATGATGGCTTGCCAGCACTCATCAACGCTTTTCCCCAGGCTGGTGATCGCACCCTGTCCTGTTATGACAACTCTACGATATTGTGTCTTCATGTTCCCTCACTTTTTTGCGGTACCGGCACGCCGGTTTTATTACTATCAAACGTGAGCCACAGCTTCATAATCCCTGAAAGATAGTCGTAGTTCACATTCTGAATATCATTCTCAGCCTGAAGCCAGCTGCTTTCTGCATCCAAAACATCCTTGAGGCTTGAATCGCCTTGTATAAAGCGGATTTTTTCCTGCTGCCACAATGCCTGGCTTAACCGGAGGTTATGGCTGTGCATCTCATATTGCGCTAAAGCATGTTGGCTCTCGGTGAGAGCATCCTCTGTTTCAGAGAGCGCTTTCCAGACCTTCGTGCGAAAATCAGCCTCTGCCGCTTTTACATCCAGATCAGCGTGCTCAATGGTCAGCATGATGGCATCCCATTGCAGAAAAGGGAGCGCCAGGTTTGCCGACACGCTACGAGACGGATGAGCAAACCATTGTGAAAACACCGCGTTTGCCGCTCCGACAGTGCCACTCACGGAGAGGGTGGGATAAAAATTGAGTCTGGCGACATCAGAACCTGCCAGCGCCGCCCGCAGTTGCATCTCTGCGCTGCGCACATCTGGTCGTTCAGATAATGCGCTTACAGGAATTGCTTTTGGTCCGGGCGTGGTGCCGGCATTGGGTAAATAAAGTTTTTCCGGGCGTTGTTTGCGCGGACTGCTGTCAAATAAAATAGCCAACGCATGCCTGTCTTTGTCGCGTTTTGCCACCAGCGCGTCATAAGAAAGCCTCATCTGTAAAATGCTCTGTTCCGCGCGAAAACGATCGCTCGCCGAAACTGCACCTGCCTGATACTGACTTTCCACCAGCTGTTTCAATTGCTCACTGATAACCAGTTGCGACTCATAGTTTTTCAATTGCGCATTACTTAATGCAATCGACCAGTACAGTTCCGCTGTGGTCTTGATTAATGACAGCGCTGTCGCCAAACGATCCGAATCGCTGGCCTGCGCCTGCCAGATGCTTTGATCATGCTGGCGAGCAACCTTACCCCACAAATCAACCTCCCAGCTCAGCGAGGCGTCACTTTGCCAACTTTCCGTGGAAGGTTGTTTGGGCTTGAGCTGTTGACTATTCGTAGCGCCACTTGAGGCGGACAGGCCAGGAAAGCGTGTTTCATCAATTAACCCAGCAGCCAGCCACGCCTGCTGTAGATGGAATCCAGCCACGGCCAGATCATTATTGTTAACCAGCACATCACTAACCAATTGCGTCAATTGTGGATCGTTAAAATGATCCGTGACGCGCGTTGCACGCGCCATTACGCTTCTGCCGCTTATCGTGCTTAACCATTCCCCTTTAGCGTTATTTAATGACGACGATTCAGGTTGGGTGCAGCCAGTCAGTAAAAACACGAGAATCAAGAAACAAAATTTCATTCTCTTGCTATCGCCTCTACAGGATTTAGCTTGGCAGCATTACGGGCGGGGAAAAATCCGAATACCAATCCGGTTAAGGTCGAGATCGCAAATGCGCCCAGAACCGGTGTCACTCCGATCTTCATGACGATAGTGGTGGCAAACATCCCAATCACCAGTGACGTCAATAACGACAGGAGTACTCCCAGTGACCCGCCAAGCAGGCAAATAACCACCGACTCGGTGAGAAACTGGCGCAGAATATCGTGTCGGGTGGCTCCGACAGCCAGACGTATACCAATTTCACGGGTACGCTCAGAAACAGAGACCAACATAACGTTCATTACACCTATACCGCCAACGAACAGAGAGATACAGGCAATCGCGGTGATTAACAGATTAAGAGACTGCGAGGCGTTGCTTACCGCTTTCAACACTTGCTGATTGGTTTTCACTTGAACACTACCGGCACCATGTCGGGCCTTCATCGCCACAGAGATTTGTCTGGCGGCATCCGTTTCATCAACGTTTTCAGCTATGCGAACATCTATCTGGCTTACTGTAGCGGATGGAGAGATACGCTCCATAAATGAGGTAAACGGGACATAAAGTTGTCCTTCTCCCGTGAAAAGACCATTACTCACCAGACCAGTGACACGCCACAGCGAGCCACCGATATTAACGAGCTGCCCTATAACGTCCCCCGATGCCTCGGGGAAGAGTTTCTGGCGGGCGATCTCATCAATAATGACAGTCTGTGCGGCAGACGATTGCTCACGCAGAGAAAAAAGATTTCCACTAAGAATATGTTGGTTATTCAGCGCGAACCACTCCCGGCCAACACCACGAATGCCCATCACTCCTGTTTTTTTCTGACTGGCTACGGCCATATGTTGGTTGACAAAAGCCGAAACCTCTGTCACGAATGGCAAACTTTTGAGATAGCGCAAGTCGTCAGCGCTCAGTACTCCATAAAGCGGATTGCCGCGAACATCAACGCCTGGCTGAATCTCAATTTTATGCGCCCCCAGACGCGCAATATCATTAAGGACTTTTTGCCGGGCCCCCTCACCGATGGCAACCGTATTAACGACTGACATAATGCCGATAATAATGCCAAGCATAGAAAGGAAAGCGCGAACGCGATGCCCCATCAAGGCAAGCCAGGCGGTATAGATAGCGTCACGTAAGCGGAAACGGGCGCACTGCACCTGCGTTAGAAGCGTGGGCAAACAGACATCAGGCATGTCTGCTGTATGCTGGTAAACGATTTTGCCATCTTCCAGATGGATCTGACGCTGGGTCTGGGCGGCAATTTCCGCATCGTGAGTCACTATCACGATAGTATGGCCCTCACGGTGCAGCTCTTTTAGTAAGGCCATCACCTCCTGGCCATTTTGTCGGTCCAGAGCTCCGGTAGGCTCATCCGCCAGAATAATCGGCGCGCCGTTCATCAACGCACGGGCAATCCCTGTACGCTGCTGCTGCCCCCCGGATAACTGGTTAGGCAAATAGCTAAGCTTGTCAGCCATACCCAGACGAGCCATTAGCGTGCGCGCTCGAATCAGCGCCTGCTGATGTGTTTGTGTAGTATAACGAGCGGGCATCATCACGTTATCTATGACACTAAGCCAGGGCAACAACTGATAACGTTGAAAAATAAAACCGATATATTTTTGACGACACTCAGCGAGACGATCATGACTAATTTCAGCGGTATCCCTGTCAAATAAAGTCAACTGGCCCGCGTCAGGTTTATCCAGGCAGCCAATAATATTCATCAACGTGGATTTACCTGAACCTGACGGACCAACAATTGCCACCATTTCGCCCTGATGAATGGTTAAATTAATATCTGCCAGTACCGTATTAGCAACATTATTAATAATGTACTCTTTGCGGATGTTTTTAAGACAGATAGCGGCAGGTAAATCATTAATCATCACCGTCTTTCCCTGACCTTTTAACAATTACCAGATCCTTCTCCGAAAGTCCGGACGTTATTTCTGCGTAGCTCTCATTTTGCAGCCCCACCGTTACTGGGGTGTCTATAATCTGGTCGTTGACCTTTTTTCTGACATAATCTTTTCCAGATGATTCGATTGTTGAAAGAGCAGACAGTGGCACCAGCAATACATTTTTCGCCTCCGCGCTGGTGACAAAAACGTTAGCCGTCATTGAGGTTTTAAAGCACCGACACGCATTATCGACTTCAAATGTGCCCGTGTAATAAACTGGATTATTTTTCCCAGACGAGCTTGCAGATGGATCGTCCTCTTTATTTATATCATCGGGAGAACTTTGAATTTTCCCCATTTTTCCCTGCCACTCTTTTTTGGCATCAGCAAGAGTATAAAACGAGAGTGGTTGTCCTGTGTGGATCTTTAAAATATCCACTTCGGGAATATTCACACCCACGCTAACTTTACTCAAATCAGCAAGAATAAGAATGGTGGTTGCTGTTTGAGAAGAAACGATGGTTTGCCCCTCTTCTGTTACAATAGCCAGCACTTCACCATCCATCGGTGCATGAATTTTTGTATAGCTGAGATTGGTTTTAGCGCTTTCAACTTCCATTTGCGCCTGAACCACGCTAGCTTCTTCAATTCGTGTCTGCTGGATCTGCGATTCATACTGGCTTTTTGCCTGTTCAAGCGTTTTCTCAGGCGTTGCGTTATCGCGTTTCATGTTTTGCTGGCGGCTATATTCCGCCTGATACTGCCAAAGCAATACCTTTGCCGCCTCCTGCTGTGCCAGAGCACGAGATAAACTCGCTTCGGCTTTTTTAAGATCGGCTTCCTGAATAGAAGGATCGATCTCCGCTAACAATTCGCCCTGTTTAACATGCTGCCCGTCCTGCACATAGAGCCGCTTTAACTGCCCGGTGACTTGCGCTCCCACTTTCACTTTGCGAAAGGGTTTAACTATGCCGGTTAGCATCACTGTTTCTTTAATATCGCCGCGAATAACCGGCTGCGCCGCAAAATCCTGAACAGGAACCTCGTGGCTGTTCATCACAGTAAGATAGACGCCAAAGCCAACGACAATCAGTACTGCGCTAAGGCAGAGTGCTTTCACCTTACTGCTCATGAGCGTAGCCTTCTCTCGATAAACGCCCATGGGAGAATTGATAAACCGCGTCAAATGCGCCAAGTAAAGCAGGATTATGCGTTACGGTAATAAGCGTTTTATTATACTGCCTGCAGTGTTCAACGATCGCCGTCATCGTTTGCTGCGCCGCAGCCGCATCCAGATTGGCAGTTGGTTCATCAAGGATAACCAGTTCATGGTTACAATAGAGAGCCCGCGCAAGCAGCAATCGCTGGTGTTGCCCAGCCGACAGTCCGCTATTGCCCTCCCGGATCCGTGCATTGAGTCCGCCGGGAAGATGTTCAATCACATCGGCAATACCCAGCGCATCGAGTATATGCCGAATCTGACGATCTTCATTAATGGTGTAATCGCTCCTGAATAGTGTAATGTTGTCCCGCACACTACCTTGCAAAAGAATATGATCGGTGCTGTTCATAAAGGCCATGCTCGCCCATTGACCCGGTGATTGCACCACATCGTCAATAGCGATCTCCCCACTGTCTGCCATCAGCAACCCAGCAGCAATTGACAGAAAGGTGGTCTTACCCTCTCCGGACTCACCAATAATAGCCACGCATTCCCCTTTACGGAGCGTTAATGTAAGCCCATTGATCACATTACACTCTGGAGTCCAGGCAAAACGTAAATTGTCGAAACGAATACTTCGTTGGAAATGCTCAGTTGTATCTGTACTGTCTGACGAAGCCTCTTCGCTAAATAAAAAATCTTGTGCTCGCTTATCAATAACGCCAATTTCATTTTTCTGTAATACGGTAAAAAAAAGTTTTGACATATAGTTACCGTATATCTGCTTGATCAGACCGTATGAAACAAAAGTACCAAAGTGCATCTCGCCAGTTTGTAACAACGGCAGTGATATAGCAATATAGAGAATGGTTTCGCCATTACTGGTCAGTTGGTAAAGATTACTTTTTATTTTATTATATACTGCATAGTTACGTAATGCCTGAACCATTCTTTTATTTTGCTCTGCAAAAGCAATCTGACGATATTCATGCAGCCCGGCAGATTTTATTGTATGAATACCACTCACCGTTTCCATAATAAAATCATTCTGCTCGGCACTCAGCATTTCAATTTTCTGGGTATAGATTCTGTCTTTCCAGGCTGCCCATAAACTGATTAAGCCCATCAGTGTGATGTTGAACAATGACACTAAAGACAGAACAGGGTTAATCCAAAACATCACGCCGAAGGAGAGTAAGGCAATGAGCCAATCGATGCGTAACGTATTATCCAGCGCTATTTTACCTCTTAACGCCCCACACCAATGGCTAAAACGACTGTAAATATCACCCGCATTACGTTTCTGAAAGTAACGTAACGGTTGATGTATCAAGCGCCTGAACCCTGAGGTATTGCTGATATGAGAAAACCGTTTCACAACATTTGCAGAAAAAATGCCGTTTAGCAGATCTATCCCTGCAATCCCGATAAAAGCAATAATATAGAGCCACCATGATACCTCAACCTGCTTCTGACTGTATAAGGCATTCAGTGAGGAACTCATCATGACAGGAATGATAAACACTGCCATTGAGATAACAAAAGTTGTTATCATTAATATATAGATATAGGGTACGTTTGACGTTGCCTTAACGCTTAGCCAGGAAGGGAGCCAGCCTTTATTTCTTTTTGCTTTTGCGCCATCAAAAAGCACGCATTTTTCTTGTTCATCAATAATTAAGGCAAAGCCACTTATTTCTCGTTTTAAGGCATCGAAAGTCAGGAGCTGTTTACCCAAGGAAGGGTTCAGAACGCAAACATTTTTGCCGCTACGCCAGGCTAAAACCACATAATGCCCGGCGCCATAATGCAAAATAGCCGGTAACGGAAGCGTATCTAATTCATCATAATCAAACTGTACGGGTACGCCTGGAAGCCCCATCTCGCTTAGAATTGTGCTCAAACGAGCCAATGTGAATCCATGCAAAGAAGTGGGGTATTTAAGACGCAACTTTTCTAATGGAGCCTCAATACCATAGTAATCCGCGAGCATAGAAATGCAGGCCAGACCACATTCACTGACTTCATTTTGCATGACCATCGCTGGGATTGCATTTTTCACAGCATCTACCTTTTATCAATACCTCAGATATAACGAAAAAGTTACAAAAACGATCATTTAAAAATTCTTAATACCCCTAAACATAGTTTTATGCACCCTGAACAGATAGGTTTTAACAAAATAGGGTATTAATTACACTAATTAAAACACTACTGAAATGCACCAAGATTATATATTCCAGAAAAATATATCTGCAGACAGTAAAATCATAGCATTTATAATTCCAGTAACATATCTCTTTATCAGAACATAATAACTGCACAACATATGCTGTGCAGTTATTATTAAGATTACCAGGCACTGAGTACTAAGGCATTAGTAGCAAAAATTGTTCTCTACGCATACTCATCTGATTGCCGCGTGTATCAGTAAAACATGATTTTCTGTACACACTTTCGTACCATTAGTGCTAATGACAACCGCAAAAATGCCGATTATTACCAAGCATCTCCGCAGTAGTAGTAACCCATATCCTCCTGGCGCGCACTAGTCTGTTCACCGTGTTTATCATAACAAACATAGGTTGCAACACACGCTTTCGTACCATTCGATCTATGCTCAATATGAGCATCTACATACTTACAATCATCACCACCAACAATTCCTGCCGCCTGTTCAATTGTAATTCGTTTCATAAAATATCCTTACTTTAAGTTATAACACACGTTTTGAATTGAACATATTCACTGATCTCAACCAAGAAATATGTTCTTTTAGCCCATAACAAACATGTTATGAATTATCCGATAAACAATGACTGCAAATAATATATGCAGTGATTATTATTCATTAATAAAATAGAGGCAATGTTGATGCCATAATAACCAATCTTGCGAAAACTGAGTGATTGCCTGTTCAATCACTCCAGGCAATTCATTTTTTACATTCTTGTAGCTTATGGCAGGCAACACTCTTATTTTTATTTGTTGGTCATAATAAAGATGAAAAAATATAACATCGGCTTTCGTCACTTTTGAAAGACGTATTAATCCATTGTGTAAATAGGCTGGGCGATCAAACATCCGGCACAGAAACGTGTCCTGAGTCTTATCGATGTTGCGCATTGAGTAATCAGGCACCATATCGGCAAACACGATCAATCCCCGCGTCCCCTCGCTCACATCAAGGCATGCCGTAGCAAGACTCAAACCTATACCGTGTGTATTCTGCTCTACAGAGCAATAGTCCACGTCAATATTTCCCTGTGCCCTTGCTCGCGCATTCCACTGATTGGCGTTGGAAGAAACAACTACCGTTGACTTTCTGGGATTCGCTTTGCTCGCCACTATCACGGCCGCAACATCGGACATCATATGCAAAGGGGCCAGTATTAATGGCGTACCCGCATCAACTACTTCGTTGACAGCTCTACGGAGTTCCTCTGCACAGCAATCAATTTGTTGGAGAATTTGAGTATCCTGCCCCCAGGTTGAATAGAACTCAATAATCTCACGCCTGTTTGCCGTCAAAGTGTAATTTAGCGACGATTGCGGCAATAAGCAGCGCTGATTCGCGTTTGCAACACATGCCCTTAATCGATATCCCTTTGCATAAAATCCTGTTGACCTCTTAATGTATGCCCATGCAAACACATAGCGAACAGGTATTCGTAGAACCATACGGAATTTTATAACGCTGTATTTCCTGTATGCTCTCTGCACCAGAGCGTTGAACTTATTTAATGCATGATTATATAAGGCCCATACTCGCAGGATTAAAATATCCATTATTTTTCAAGCGGTTTATCATTCATCAGTAATGACATGAGCTGTTTACCCATAGCAGGCCATTCTCTGTCTGTAAACGTTACCCACTTCTTGCCAACGATATATTCCGGCGTGCCATTAATACCGTAAACTTCGGTTAGCTGTTTAGAAAGCTGTAGCAGTGCTTTAACCTGCTCTGATTTCTCGGTTTTTTCATACTCGGCAACGTCTACGTCATTAGCAATAAGCCACTGATTACGTATGGTCGGGTCGGCAAGATCTTTTCTCTCTTGCATCACGGCATGAAAAGCTGCTCCACGTAATTTAGGCTCCAGCCCCATGACGGTAAGCGTTGCATAAAGCGGTGCAAAACGCCCCAACCCACCATTGTTACTCACATGCATTCGTATAAGTTTCTTCGACGCCGGGAGCGTTTTCTCAAATTTATCAAGTTCCGGCTCTGACTTTTCACAGTAACCACAGCCATAAGAAAACATCTCAATAATCGTATCAGGGGAAATTTTTGTTATCTTTGCAACCTGTTTATCGTCAATACGACGCACCACATCCTGATTAGAAGACAAAACAACTTTAAATATATACTGGGTTGTAATAATCGATGATAACAATATAATTAACAATGTATATATTATCAAAAATAAATAAAACTTCCTTTTGTTCACAGTCAACATTTCGTACATCCATATAATAAGAGAAATACTACCATTTGGTTGTTTTATATGATTAAAGAAACATTGATCTTACTGAATCCAAAACAACCCAATATGTTTTAGTACTATCGGTACCGATAATATACACACAGATTGATACAAAAACGATTCATTAAACATGAATTTTATTAAATACGAAATTAAGCATGAATTTATTGATAAGAAAAACCTTAATATTTTAGATTAATCTAAAGCATTCGATAATCTATGATAATAAATAAAAATAAATCATAATTAAAATATAATAATTAGAAGCTATTTTCTGTTTAACGAAACCTTTATGACAAAAAATATTTTAACTATTAAAAGGGTAAATGTTTCTGAAGACGCAGTGATTGGTAGAAAGACAGGGAGAAGTGCACTACTACTATTGGATTTTTCGTATTGAAACTACGCTATGATAAACGTCTTATAGAAGTGATTTACTTGCAGGCAAAAAAAAGCCAGCTCTACTAAAGAGCTGGCTTTTTCTTTCCAGTGATACGTTAACGCGTCGTCGAACTCGGTGTCTTCATGTAGCGGAAGAAATCGCTGTCCGGGCTCATGACCATCACGTCCTGGTTACCTTCGAAGCTCTTCTCGTAAGCGCGCAGGCTACGGATGAAAGCGTAGAAGTCAGGATCCTGGCTGAACGCATCGGCAAACAGCTTAGCCGCTTCCGCATCGCCTTCACCACGCATAATGCGGCCCTGACGTTCAGCTTCTGCCAGCGTTTTCGTTACTTCATAATCCGCCGTTGCACGCAGTTTTTCCGCTTCTTCCTGACCTTGTGAACGATGGCGACGAGCTACCGCTTCACGCTCAGCGCGCATACGGTTGTAGATAGCCTCAGACACTTCAGCAGGCAGGTTGATTTGCTTAATACGCACGTCAACCACTTCAATGCCCAATGCCGCCATACTGTTCGGGTTGATGACCGGTACTTTACCGTTCGTTTCAGCCTGAACACGTTCAGCCGCTTCGGCAATCGCGCTATCCGCCGCCGGTGTAGCGACTTCATCTTCCGTGCCAGCAGAACCGGAGTTCAGCGCGTCACGGACTTCCAGAGTCAGGCGACCACGGGAATCGGTAACGATGTCTTTCACGTCGAGACGACCAATTTCAGAACGCAGACGGTCAGAGAACTTACGTTTCAGCAGAACTTCCGCCTGAGAAACGTCGCCACC
Organism: Citrobacter sp. wls615; assembly: GCF_005281355.1. NCBI lineage: Bacteria > Pseudomonadati > Pseudomonadota > Gammaproteobacteria > Enterobacterales > Enterobacteriaceae > Citrobacter > Citrobacter sp. wls615. The sequence goes on from NZ_SZXM01000084.1 coordinate 192,502, forward strand.
GCCCGTTGCCAGGTAGTAACGGCTAAAGTCACTGATGCGCCACTTAATGTAAGAGTCAACGATCAGGTCTTTCTTCTCTTTGGTGACAAAGCGATCGGCCTGGTTGTCCATGGTCTGGATACGCGCATCCAGCATCTTCACTGATTCAATAAATGGAATCTTGAAGTGCAGGCCTGGTGCAACGACCAGCGGCTTGTTGTCATCGTCACGCAGAACTTTACCAAAGCGCAGCGTAATACCGCGCTCGCCTTCTTTGACCACAAAGACAGACATGAACAGAACTACCAGAACGATGATGATAATCGCAATAACTGACTTACGCATCGTTATTCCCCCTGACGCTGGTAGTCGTTACGCTGCGCGTTGGCGCGGCGTTGGTCCATAATATCGCCCTGACTGGTGGACGAGGTATTGCTTGCTCCAGTGCTGGAGGTCGTCGCTGGCGGCAGACGCAGCAGGTTTGAACTGCTGTCACTCTTGGCTGCTGGCGCACTACCGCCTTTCAGCATTTGATCCAGCGGCAGAACCATCAGATTGCTGCCCTTATCGTTAACCAGAACTTTGCGAGTATGACTCAGCACTTTTTCCATGGTCTCGATATACAGACGCTCGCGAGTAATTTGCGGTGCGGCTTTATATTCCGGCAGAATTTTAGCGAAGCGAGCCACTTCACCCTGTGCTTCCAGGATGGTTTGCGTTTTGTAAGCACGCGCTTCTTCCAGAATACGCTGCGCCTGACCGTTCGCACGCGGCTGAACTTCGTTGGTATACGCTTCCGCTTCACGGATGTACTGCTGTTCGTTTTCTCGCGCGGCAATCGCATCGTCAAACGCGGCTTTTACCGCTTCCGGCGGACGCGCAGCCTGGAAGTTGACGTCCAGCAGGGTGATACCCATGTTGTACGGACGGATCGTTTCTTCCAGTTCACGCTGGGTATCGCTACGAATAACAGTACGCCCTTCGGTCAGGATTCGGTCCATAGTGTATTTACCGATAACGCCACGCAGTGCGCTGTCGGTTGCCTGACGCAGACTGTCATCCGCGCTGGTTACGCTAAACAGGTAACGCTGCGGATCGGTCACGCGGTATTGCACGTTCATTTCAACGCGCACGACGTTTTCGTCAGATGTCAGCATGACGCCGGATGCGGCAAGTTCACGCACGGCTTCAACGTTGACCGGGGTCACTTCGTCGATAAAGGTCGGTTTCCAGTTCAGACCCGGCTCAACCAAATGGCTGAATTTACCGAAGCGTGTCACCACGCCGCGTTCCGCTTCTTTAATGGTGTAGAAACCGCTGGCCGCCCAGATAATGACGATAGCGGCCGCTGCGATAGTAAAGACCCGACCGCCCAGTTGCGGACGCGGACCTTGCGATGAACTACCGCCGCCAGAACCAGTACCTTTACCACCGCCCAGACCACCGAGCTTTTTGCTCAGTTTGCGGAAGATATCATCCAGATCGGGAGGTCCCTGATCGCGACCACCTTTGTTTCCATTTCCCTCAGGGTTGCCGCCAGGTTTGCTGCTTCCCCACGGGTCGCGGTCTTGTCCGTTATTACCGGGCTGATTCCACGCCATGTTTGTGCTCCATATTTGTTATGCGGTGATATACCCCGTTTTTTGCACTACAGGGGCGTTACCGCCGACCTGCAACCCAAAATTCGATGAGTATTGGGCAAAAAATCCCCAGGCATTTCCTCCCGGTCAGATAATGTAATCTGCCAGGGTCGGTTCTTGTTTACAGAGGCGACGCCAGTCTACGATCGGCATACGAACCTGCAGACCTACGCTGCCGTCCTCCTCCATCCACTCTTTTTCTATTGCCTGAAGTTGGTAAAACCGGCTTCTCAGACGCCCTTCCTGCGGCGGCAAACGCAACGTATGCTGCGCTACCTCACCGGAAAGCCGCTCAGTCAAAGCCTGAAAAAGCTGTGGTATTCCTATTCCCGTTTGCGCTGAAACCCAAACGCGAATGGGTTTATTCTCTTCATCTCTGTCGATACGCGGTTCAAAGTCATCCAGCATATCGATTTTATTCATCACCAGCAGGGTCGGGATCTCATGCGCATCGATCTCCTCAAGCACCGTATCAACGGCCTCGATGTTTTCTTGCACACGAAAATCTGCTGCATCAATAACGTGCAGCAGCAATGTCGCCTGACGTGTTTCCTGCAAGGTGGCTTTAAACGCCGCCACCAGGTCGTGCGGTAAGTGACGGATAAACCCTACGGTATCCGCCAGCACGGTTTCACCGACATCCGCAACGTCGATCCGGCGCAGGGTCGGGTCCAGGGTCGCAAACAGCTGATCCGCTGCGTAGACCCGGGCTTCAGTTATCTGATTGAACAGGGTGGATTTTCCGGCGTTGGTATATCCCACCAGTGATACGGTCGGGACATCCGCTTTCTTACGCGACTGTCGCCCCTGCTCACGTTGCTTTTCAACTTTTTCCAGGCGCGACTGTATCTGCAAAATGCGATTACGCAGCAAACGACGGTCGGTTTCGAGCTGGGTTTCACCCGGACCGCGCAAACCAATCCCGCCCTTTTGTCTTTCAAGGTGGGTCCAGCCACGGACCAGACGCGTAGCCATATGGCGCAGCTGCGCCAGCTCAACCTGCAACTTACCCTCATGGGTTCGCGCACGCTGGGCAAAAATATCCAGAATAAGACCAGTCCTGTCGATAACCAGACACTGGCACAATTGTTCCAGGTTACGTTCCTGGGCAGGGCTTAGAGCATGATCAAAAATCACCACCGCAGCGCCAGTCGCTTTTACGGCTTCGGCAATTTCGATTGCCTTACCTTCACCAACAAAATACTTCGGGTGCGGTGCTTTACGGCTCCCGGTAATCACCTGCATTGCTTCGACACCGGCGGAAGAAACCAGAGATTCAAACTCCTGGAGGTCTTCCATATCTTTGTCTTGCGAAAAATAGATGTGTACCAGTACCGCCTGCTCACCGGCATCATAACGGTCAAACAAGCGTCAACCCCTTAATATGTATCAACGGGGAACGCAGGTTCGCTGGCTCCCCGTATGTAAAACAGCGATCGACCTTATTCGGTTTCTTCGCTGTCCTGTTGCGCAGATGAACCTTGCGCGTTGCTACCGTGATGGTAGTTGCTGCCAGTGCCGCCGGTGGCATTATTGCTGTGATGAGAAACCGGGCGAGACGGGACAACAGTAGAAATCGCGTGCTTATAAACCATCTGGCTGACCGTGTTCTTCAACAGGATCACGAACTGATCAAAAGACTCGATTTGACCTTGCAGCTTAATACCATTCACCAAATAAATAGAAACTGGAACACGTTCCCGACGCAGTGCGTTCAGGAACGGATCTTGTAAAGATTGCCCCTTAGCCATTCTCTCTTTTCCTTATATGCTTATTTGTACTTTGAACCTTTCGATTCTGAAAAATTGCGCACGATACGTTTCAATTGTACACATTCAGTTCGCGATAGCACCAACAACCTGTAATACTTCGTTTCGCGCCTGGTCAGGCTTTTCACTGTCAAGCCAGTGCACCCCTTCCCAACCACGCAACCAGGTTACCTGCCGCTTCGCCAACTGCCTCGTGGCGCAAACACCTCTATAAACCATTTCATCGTATGAAATTTCGCCTTCAATGTATGACCACATCTGGCGATACCCCACACAACGAATGGAAGGCAAATCCGTATGCAAATCTCCACGGGCAAAAAGCGCCCGGACTTCTGCTTCAAAACCTGAAGCTAACATCTGATGAAAACGCTGCTCAATTCGCTGATGGAGCAGTTCACGGCTCGCCGGGGCGATTGCAAACTGATGCACCTCATACGGCAAAGCATCTCCTGACGTTTGCGTCAGCTCCGTTAAAGTTTTACCCGAAATGAAAAAAACTTCCAGTGCCCGGGAAAGTCTTTGCGGATCATTTGGATGAATACGCGCGGCAGCCACGGGATCGATCTCCTGAAGCTGTCGGTGCAATGCGTCCCACCCGTGCTCTGCCGCCTGCTGCTCAATTCTGGCCCTGACGTCCGGGTCTGCCGACGGTAACGGCGACAGCCCTTCAAGCAAGGCTTTGAAATATAACATTGTGCCGCCCACCAGCAGCGGGATACGCCCCGCGGCGGTGATATCGGCCATCTCGGCTAACGCATCGCGGCGAAAATCAGCGGCGGAGTACGCTTGCGACGGATCGCGGATATCCAGCAATCGGTGCGGCGCGGCCTGTAATTCATCTGCATCAGGCTTGGCTGTACCGATATCCATCCCTTTGTAAATAAGGGCGGAATCAACGCTTATCAACTCTACAGGCAAAACTTTACGCAATTCAATTGCTAATGCCGTTTTACCGGAGGCCGTTGGCCCCATTAAAAAAATCGCCTTTGGCAGGCTCGCCTTACGGGTATCACTCATGTTTCAGGGCATTCATTACCGAATGTAAATCAACAGGTTGTAACAGACCACCCGGCGGTGCCTTCACGAGTTGTGGGCAAAGCCGCTCAACATCCGCTAGCAGCGTAATCGCCTGGGCCATGCTCCACTGCGGATGCTCGCTCATCAGGTTACGTGCAATCCACTGTGCAATATTGCCCGGTTCAAATACGGACTGCTGCGCCAAGTAGCCTATCAGTTCAGGAATCAAGATTTGTAAATTTTGTTGGCGTAAGGGTAAAGGCACTGCCCGGATGGTCACATGCTGCGCATCCAGTTGAAATTCAATGCCCAGATCGGCCAGTTGGCTCTGCCCTTTCTGCAGCGCCGCTTTTTCATCGGCGGTCACTTTTAGACGTAAAGGAATCAGCAACGGCTGGGCGCAAACAGTACCCTCTCCCGGCGTTAACTGCGCCTGACGCAGCCAACGTTCCGCCACCGGTAATGCCAGTAACCGAATATGACCATCACATTCGAGTAAGGCACAGTCCGCACCGACAATCGTTAGCACCCGACCAAAACCTTGACTATTGCCGGTCAGCGGTGCTGATGGCGCTTCAGATTCCGGCGCTTTACGCGTTGGAACTGGCGTCTGCAGCAGTTGCTGATAAATCTCACCCTGCTGCTTTTGATATCCAGGCTGGGCATGAGGCCAGCTGGCGCCCGCCTGACGACCACCACCGCCAGCGGGGGCAGAGTAGCGAGGTGCAGCAGCTTCACGCGCCGGAGCGGGCTCAGCAAAATGGTTACGTCCGGCTGCAATGCGGTTTTCCGGGATGTGCCGGGGGGCGGGCTCGTCGTCATCAGCCAACGGCAGCGGCGTTTCAAGCTGCTGTTGCAGGACGCTCAATACGCCCTGGTAGATAAAATCATGCACCAGACGCGACTGATGGAAACGGACCTCATGTTTGGCGGGATGCACGTTGACATCCACCTGATGCGGATCGATTTCCAGGTATAAAACAAATGCAGGCTGCTGATCGGCGCCCAGCTTATCTTCACAGGCCTGGCGGATAGCGTGGTTGATCAGGCGGTCACGCATCATCCGGCCATTCACGTAGCAGTACTGGATTTCCGCCAGCGCCGTCGTCGTGTGGTGCGGATCGGCTACCCAGCCCCGCAGCGTCAAATCGCCATGCTGCCATTCAATCGCCAGCGCATGTTCCAGAAACGGCATACCGCAAATCGCGCCCAGTCGGCGCTCTTTTTGCCCATCTGCTGCCACTGCACGGTACTGACGCACCACTTTGCCGTTGTGCGACAGATTAATCGTCACATCGAACCGCGCCAGCGCAATGCGGCGGATAATCTCGTCGATATGATTAAATTCGGTTTTCTCGGTGCGCATAAACTTGCGCCGCGCCGGGGTGTTGTAGAACAGATCCAACACCTCCAGCGTGGTGCCCACCGGATGCGCGGCGGGTTTCACTGTGACATCCATGTCGCGCCCTTCGGCATAGGCTTGCCAGGCTTCAGATTGCTCTTGCGTGCGCGACGTCAGGGTTAAACGAGAGACTGAGCTAATGCTGGCTAACGCTTCGCCGCGAAACCCGAGGCTCACGATGGCTTCGAGATCGTCAAGCGAGGCAATTTTACTGGTGGCGTGACGCGCCAGCGCCAGCGCCAGCTCGTCTTTTTTAATCCCGCAGCCGTTGTCACGAATACGGATAAGCTTCGCGCCACCACGCTCAATATCAATATCAATGCGCGTCGCACCGGCATCGATACTGTTTTCCACCAGCTCTTTCACCACTGACGCAGGCCGTTCTACCACCTCGCCCGCGGCAATCTGGTTCGCCAACTGTGGCGGTAGAACCTGAATCGGCATGGCTAATCCTTAATTTGTTAACGTGTTGCCAGGCGACACGGCACTGGCGGTTTGCGCCGGTGCGCCCTGCGGCCCGGTTTGCATCGGGTGCGCCTGGAAATAGTTACGCAATCCTTTGTAAATCGCCTCGGCCAGTTGCTGCTGGTAATCATCGCTCGCCAACAGACGCTCTTCGCTGTTGTTACTGATAAAGCCGGTTTCAACCAACACTGACGGGATATCAGGCGAACGTAATACGCCCAGGCTGGCATGTTCCGGCCGACGTTTATGCATTGAGCCAATACGTTCTAACTGACCAATCATGCTGGTCGCCACATCATACCCGACGCGTTGCGAATGACCGAACTGCAGATCCAGCACGGCCTGACTGAGGTAAGGATCGGCCTGGCTGTTGGCCAGCACATCACCCGCACCGCCTAACAGTTCCGATTGCTTCTCGTGCTGCTCCAACCAGCCTGCCATTTCACTGTTCGCCCGGCGGTTTGACAGTACCCAGACGGAAGCGCCAGTGGCATCCCGGTTTGGCGCGGCATCCGCATGAATCGAAACCAGGAAGTTGGCGTTTTGTTTACGCGCAACGTCGGAACGCCCCATCACCGAGATGAAGTAATCGCCATCGCGGGTGAGAACACCTTTAAACATCGGGTCATCATTCAGCAAACTGCGCAGTTTACGCGCCACGGCAATCGTGACATTTTTCTCACGCGTACCGCCGGGACCAATTGCGCCGGGATCCTGTCCACCGTGCCCGGCATCAATGGCGATAACCACTTTGTCGCCGCTGTTGGTGCTGGCGCGCGCCGCAGGTCGCGTGGACGTATTACTGCTGGTAACCGCCGTGGTGCGGTCGTTTTCCGCTTTAAACGGGTTACGTGCAGGCTCGACAGGACGCGGGGCGACAACCGGCGCCTCGACACGCTTCGCGACCACCGGAGGCGGTGGCGGCGGCGTATCCGCTTTGATGGTAAACACGACGGTATAATTGCCGCCGTTTTGTCGTTTAACGGCTTCTGCTTTACCGTTCTCGGTTAAATCCACCAGCAGGCGCAGAGACTGCGCGTCTTTTGGCGTACCGGAACGAATAGATTTGACCAGATTATTACCGCTAAACAGCAGCGGTAATCCCTGAATCACACCGGTTTGTTTAATATCCAGCGCGACGGTTCGTTTCCCATCCTGCGAAACGGCGTATTCAGGATCGCCAATAAAGCTCAGCGTAATCCGCGCCTGTTGATCACCATTGGAAACCTGAAGATCGGAGAGGCTGGCGGCCCCTGCCTGCGCGCACAGCAGGACCAGGGTTGCCATCAGCCAGTTTCTGATGCGATAAATCATCCCGCCACCCTTAAGGTTAATCGGCTAAACGCGCCAGCAATAAATCACCCGATGAGGAGACTGCGCTTACGCGCGCCTCTCGACCTTGTGCCTGGTATTCAATGTGTATTTCGACGTCCGGGTCTGGCAGTACACCTTTACCTTGTTGCGGCCATTCCACCAGGCAGATGGCATCATTGGCAAAATAATCACGGATCCCCATAAATTCCAGCTCCTCCGGGTCCGCAAGTCGATACAGATCGAAGTGATAAACCATCAAATTATCGAGCGAATAGGGCTCAACCAGCGTGTAAGTCGGGCTTTTTACATTACCTTTGTGACCTAACGCCTGCAGGAATCCACGGCTGAAAGTGGTTTTGCCCGCTCCCAGGTCGCCGTACAAATAAATTACCGTCGCGCCGTCACAGGCTTTGGCTACCCGCAATCCCAGGTCTAAAGTCGCCTGTTCATCAGGTAGTGGAATTACTCGATTCATCATGATAAACGTCAATCACATCAGGGTTAACAATACGCTGTAGCGTAGTAAAGAGATCGGTCGCCAGCATGCCGCGCGTACCAAAACGCGCCGCCAGCACATCCGCCGCCGCACCGTGCGCAACACATCCCGCACATGCTGCATCATACGGGGTAAGCTTCTGTCCGAGCAATGCGCCAATAATACCGGAAAGCACATCACCCATTCCTCCGCTGGCCATGCCTGCATTGCCGGTATCAATAATACCCAACTCAGCCTGTTCAGCAGCAACAACCGTACCCGCGCCTTTCAGCACAACCACGCCTCCGTACCGTTTTACCAGACGTTGTGCGCAAAGTAAGCGATCGTCTTCAATTTCTGCAATGGAACAGCCCAGCAGTCGCGCGGCTTCTCCCGGATGCGGCGTGATCACGCGATTGTGACGTTTATCGGGGTTGATTGCCAGCAGGTTCAGTGCATCGGCATCCCAGAGCATCGGTTTGCGAAAATTCTCGACCTTTTGCAGCGCTTTTTTGCCCCACTCCTGCTGACCAAGCCCAGGGCCAATCACAACAACATCCGCCCACGCCAGGCTTTCATCCAGAGTCTGCGGCGTTAGCGTATCAACCATCAGTTCCGGCCTGGCGGTCAGAATCGGCGCGATGTTTTCACTGCGGGTCAGCACTTTGACCAGCCCGCCGCCTGCACGCAGCGCCGCTTCACCGGCCATACGTATTGCGCCTGCCGTCCCGTGGTCACCGCCAATAATCACCAGCCGACCGTGGGAACCTTTGTGCGAGGTAGGTCGGCGTGGCGTTAGCCAGTGCGCAAGCTGTTGAGCATCAAAACGTTGAATTGGCGCATTCTGCCCAGCCAGCCAGTCGTCCAACCCAAGCGCGTTAACATGCAGGCGTCCGGTGACATCGCGCGCTTTACCCGTTAACAGGCCTGGTTTGAGTGCAATAAAGGTGACGGTATGCGCCGCATTGATGACCGATCCCGGTGTCGCTCCTGTTTGTGCCAGCAGGCCGGAAGGAATATCGATCGCCACGATGGGAGCTGGGTAAGTATTGGCACGTTCAATCAATACCGAGAGAGAGTCACGCGGCGCGTACTTTAAGCCAGTCCCTGACAGCGCGTCGATGATGACGTCCACGCTACCAGGCCAGGTGATATCCGCAGCATGAATGACGCCACCGGCATTAAGCCAGGCGTCGCGTGCATGCTGTGCTTCCTCCGGGAGCGATTTGTCACTCTCTTGCGCCAGTAGCGTGACCTCAAGCCCTTGCGCTTTGGCGAGCCTTGCCACCACGTAGCCATCGCCGCCATTGTTACCATGGCCGCACAGCACCAGCCAGTGCTGGGCATGCGGATAGGCTTCGCGCGAGACCTGAAACGCAGCCTCTCCCGCCCGTTGCATCAGTTCGTATAACGTCAGCCCTAAACTGTCTGCTGCCTCTCGCTCCATCCGCCTGATGTCATCGGCGTGCCAGATGGAGTGTGGTATACTTGCGGGGTTTTTCTTCATTGTATGGTCCATCATGTCAGAGCCCCTCGATCTCAATCAGTTAGCGCAAAATATTAAGCAGTGGGGGCTGGAGCTTGGCTTTCAGCAGGTCGGTATTGCCGATACCGACCTCAGCGAAGCGGAGCCCAAACTGCAGGCCTGGCTGGATCAACACTATCACGGCGAGATGGACTGGATGGCCCGTCACGGCATGATGCGCGCCCGACCTCACGAATTATTGCCCGGTACGCTACGTGTCATCAGCGTACGTATGAACTATCTCCCAGCCAACGCGGCCTTTGCCAGTACGTTGAAAAATCCCTCTCTGGGTTACGTCAGTCGCTACGCACTGGGGCGCGACTACCATAAGCTGCTGCGTAACCGCTTAAAAAAGCTGGGCGAGATGATTCAACAACACTGCGTTTCGCTGAATTTTAGACCTTTTGTCGATTCCGCGCCCATTCTTGAGCGTCCGCTGGCGGAAAAAGCCGGGCTTGGCTGGACAGGTAAGCACTCACTTATCCTCAATCGCGAAGCCGGTTCATTTTTCTTCCTCGGTGAATTGCTGGTCAACCTGCCCTTGCCGGTCGATAAGCCAGTAGAAGAAGGATGCGGGAAATGCGTCGCCTGTATGACCATCTGTCCTACCGGGGCCATCGTTGAACCCTACACCGTAGATGCGCGCCGTTGTATCTCTTATCTCACTATCGAACTGGAAGGCGCTATCCCGGAAGCGTTTCGTCCCTTGCTGGGGAATCGAATTTACGGCTGCGATGATTGTCAGCTCATTTGTCCCTGGAACCGCTATTCGCAACTGACGGTAGAGGATGACTTTAGCCCACGTAAGCAGCTGCATGCTCCGGAGTTAATAGAGCTGTTTAGCTGGAGCGAAGCGTGGTTTTTAAAAGTCACGGAGGGGTCTGCCATTCGTCGTATTGGCCATCTGCGCTGGCTGCGAAATATCGCTGTTGCGTTGGGTAATGCACCCTGGGATAAAGCCGTAATTAACGCACTGGAAAAGCGCAGAGGTGAGCACCCACTTCTCGACGAACACATAGAGTGGGCGGTCGCTCAGCAAATTGAGAAGCGAAATGCCTGCGTAGTTGAGGTGCAGTTGCCGAAGAAACAACGTTTAGTCAGGGTCATCGAAAAGGGTCTACCGCGCGACGCTTAAGTCATCCACAGCTTGTGTATAAAAATAGAAACACATTGATATTCAAGAGGGAAAAAATCGTCAAGTGATCGCATTAACAATCTGAAATGATAATTATCTCAATAATTTCAATGCATTAAAATGATACTATTAACCAGGCGAAGTTTTTTGCATTCCAGGAATAATACCCGGACCTGTGGATAAGTCTGTTTACAAGAGTATGTCAACGACGAAACAAAACGTCCCCAACGCGATTCTTCGTTGTGGATATTTTTTTGAGGTAAGAATTTGGAGCGGGAAACGAGACTCGAACTCGCGACCCCGACCTTGGCAAGGTCGTGCTCTACCAACTGAGCTATTCCCGCTTGGGTGCGTCTGTGCTTAACAAGCACTTTCAAATTTTGGAGCGGGAAACGAGACTCGAACTCGCGACCCCGACCTTGGCAAGGTCGTGCTCTACCAACTGAGCTATTCCCGCAAATTTGTTGCTGTCGTAATTCGCATTTCTGCGTCGTTACGGGAGGCGCATTATACGAGAAATCCGTTTAGCTGCAACCCCCCTAAAAGCGATTTTCTTGTTTTTTCGTTTAAGTGCTGAATTTATCGGCAAGTCGTTTAATTTAGCGACAATCCTGACTTAGTGCAAGCTCGCAGGAACGATTTTCGTAGGCCGGGTAAGGCGCAGCCGCCACCCGGCAATCCACAAAATCAAAGCTTAATAAAATGTTCGCGGTAGTAAGCCAGCTCAGCAACCGACTCACGAATATCATCCATCGCCTGATGCGTTCCCTGCTTGGTGAAGCCAGCAAGGATCTCCGGCTTCCAACGACGCGCCAGCTCTTTCAGCGTGCTGACGTCGAGATAGCGGTAATGGAAATACGCCTCCAGCTCCGGCATGTATTTAAACAGGAAACGACGATCCTGGCCGATGCTGTTGCCGCAGATAGGTGATTTTCCTGCCGGAACCCATTCTTGCAAAAAGGCCAGCGTGGCCAGTTCTGCTTCGCGATCGCCCATGGTGCTCGCCTTCACACGCTCCACCAACCCGCTACCGGTATGCGTACGTACGTTCCAGTCATCCATTAATGCCAGTTGTTTGTCGGACTGGTGCACCGCAATCGTCGGTCCTTCAGCCAGAATATTTAAGTTGGCATCCGTCACCAGCGTGGCGATCTCAATAATGCGATCGCGCTCGGGATCCAGACCTGTCATCTCCAGATCGATCCAAATCAGGTTGTTTTCATTGGCACTCATGCTATTTTCCACCCTTCAGCGTCACATTCAGTGTGACTATATTCATCTAAAATTGCGTGTATCATAAATGTTTTGCCCATCATGGGCGACCAGGAGCCAGTCCGATTGAGTAAGAATAAACTCTCCAAAGGCCAACAGCGCCGTGTGAACGCCAATCACCAGCGTCGTCTTAAAACGTCCGCGGAGAAGCCCGACTATGACGACAACCTGTTTGGCGAAACTGCTGAAGGCATCGTGATCAGCCGTTTTGGCATGCATGCCGACGTGGAATCTGCTGACGGCGACATTCACCGCTGCAACATCCGCCGCACAATTCGTTCGCTGGTTACCGGCGATCGCGTCGTCTGGCGTCCAGGTAAAGCGGCCGCAGAAGGCGTAAATGTCAAAGGCATCGTAGAGGCGGTACACGAGCGCACCTCGGTACTGACACGTCCCGACTTTTACGACGGGGTAAAGCCGATTGCTGCCAACATCGACCAGATTGTTATTGTCTCAGCCATCTTACCCGAGCTGTCACTCAATATTATCGACCGCTATCTGGTTGCCTGCGAAACGCTACACGTCGAACCGATTATCGTACTGAATAAGATCGATCTGCTGGATGCCGAGGGCATGGCCTTTGTTAACGAACAGATGGATATCTATCGCAACATTGGTTATCGCGTGTTGATGGTATCAAGCCGCACTAAAGACGGTCTGAAACCGCTTGAAGAAGCATTAACCGATCGCATCAGCATTTTTGCTGGCCAGTCGGGTGTAGGTAAATCCAGCCTGCTCAATAATCTTCTCGGCCTGCAGGAAGCGATCCTGACCAACGATGTCTCCGATAACTCCGGTCTTGGGCAGCACACCACTACCGCTTCTCGCCTGTATCACTTCCCACATGGCGGCGACGTTATCGACTCCCCGGGCGTACGCGAGTTCGGACTGTGGCATCTGGAACCGGAACAAATCACCCATGGTTTTGTCGAATTCCATGACTACCTGGGTCATTGTAAATACCGCGACTGCAAGCATGATACCGATCCAGGCTGTGCTATCCGTGAGGCTGTAGAAAAAGGGGAAATAGCCGAAACTCGGTTTGAAAATTATCACCGCATCCTGGAAAGCATGGCGCAGGTAAAAACGCGTAAAAACTTTTCTGATACAGACAACTGACAACTAAGCTAAGCATCGCTAGAATCGTCCCCCTTTTTCAGGATCCGGCCCGTATGCCGGATCGGGAACAAATTATGGCCTGGAGGCTACCTTGTTAAACTCATTTAAGCTTTCGCTACAATACATTCTGCCGAAACTATGGCTCACTCGCCTGGCGGGTTGGGGTGCGAGCAAACGAGCGGGATGGCTGACCAAACTGGTGATCGATCTGTTCGTGAAATATTACAAGGTCGATATGAAAGAGGCGCAAAAGCCGGATACAGCCAGCTATCGCACCTTTAACGACTTCTTTGTTCGTCCCCTGCGCGACGAAGCTCGTCCAATTAACACCGATCCTAATGTACTGGTGATGCCTGCTGACGGTGTGATTAACCAATTAGGTAACATCGAAGAAGACAAGCTGTTACAGGCCAAAGGGCACAGCTATACGCTTGAAGCGCTGTTGGCCGGCAACTACCAGATGGCGGACAAATTCCGCAACGGTACGTTTGTGACCACGTACTTATCACCACGCGATTACCACCGCGTACATATGCCCTGTAACGGTATCCTGCGCGAAATGATGTACGTGCCGGGTGACCTCTTCTCTGTAAACATCCTGACGGCGCAAAACGTACCGAACCTGTTTGCCCGTAACGAACGCGTTATTTGCCTGTTTGATACCGAGTTTGGCCCGATGGTGCAAATTCTGGTCGGGGCAACTATCGTTGGCAGCATTGAAACCGTCTGGGCTGGCACCATTACCCCGCCGCGTGAAGGCGTAATTAAACGCTGGACCTGGCCGGAAGGCGAAAGCGAAGGGTCAGTGGCACTGCTCAAAGGTCAGGAAATGGGCCGCTTTAAGCTCGGTTCTACCGTCATCAACCTGTTTGCACCGGGCAAAGTTAACCTGGTTGAGCAATTGCAGGACCTCTCAGTCACGAAAATCGGTCAGCCAATGGCCATCTCAACAGAGACTTTCGTGACGCCAGAGGCAGAACCTGCCCCACTGCCGAAAGAAGAGATCGAAGCAGAACACGATGCCAGCCCGCTGGTTGACGACAAAAAAGACGAAACTTAAACATAGGAATCGCTGCTGTGCGCCTGATTATCACTTTTCTGATGGCCTGGTGCCTCAGCCTGGGGGCGTACGCTGCGACGGCCCCCGACGCCAAACAACTCACCCAGGAACTGGAGCAGGCCAAGGCGGCGAAACCCGCTCAGCCAGAAACCGTTGAGGCGCTCCAGTCCGCACTGAATGCCCTTGAGGAGCGTAAAGGCTCTCTTGAGCGCGCTGCGCAATATCAGCAGGTTATTGATAACTTCCCCAAGCTCTCCGCAACGCTACGCGCACAGCTTAGCAATCTGCGTGACGAACCGCGCAACGTACCAAGCGGACTGACAACTGATGCGTTAAACCAGGAGATCCTCCAGGTCAGCAGTCAGTTGCTGGAAAAGAGTCGTCAGGCCCAGCAGGAGCAGGATCGCGCCCGGGAAATCGCCGACTCGTTAAGCCAGCTCCCTCAACAGCAAACCGATGCCCGCCGCCAGCTAAATGAGCTTGAGCGGCGTATTGGTACCGCCAACGCCAATCCCGCGCAGAATCAGGCGATGCAGGCTGAATCAGCCAAACTCAAAGCCCTGGTCGATGAACTGGAGCTGGCGCAGCTTTCCGCCAACAACCGTCAGGAACTGGCGCGTATGCGCTCAGAACTGGCAGAAAAACAGAGCCAGCAGCTCGACGCCTATCTGCAGGCATTACGTAATCAACTCAACAGTCAGCGGCAGCGTGAAGCTGAGCGAGCGCTGGAGAGCACCGAACTGCTGGCGGAAAACAGTGCGGGATTGCCCGAAGGCATTGTTGACCAGTTCAAGGTTAACCGCGAACTGTCCCAGGCCTTAAACCAACAGGCACAGCGAATGGACCTGGTCGCATCGCAACAGCGTCAGGCCACCAGCCAAACGCTGCAGGTGCGTCAGGCGTTGAATACGCTGCGCGAACAATCCCAGTGGCTTGGGGTCTCGAATATGCTGGGAGAAGCACTACGCGCACAGGTATCTCGTCTGCCCGAAATGCCCAAACCTCAGCAGTTAGATACTGAAATGGCGCAGCTTCGCGTACACCGCATGCGCTATGAGGATCTCCTCAACAAACAGCCGCAACTGCGCCAGATCCATCAGGCCGATGGGCAACCGCTGACCGCGGAACAGAGCAGCATCCTCAACGCCCAGTTGCGCACTCAGCGTGAATTGCTGAACTCACTGTTACAGGGTGGCGATACGCTGATCCTTGAACTGACCAAGCTAAAAGTCTCCAATAGCCAACTGGAAGATGCGCTAAAAGAGGTCAACGAAGCGACACACCGCTATCTGTTCTGGACGTCTGACGTCAGCCCTATCTCCCTCTCATGGCCTGTCGACATTGTTCAGGATCTGCGGCGTCTTATCTCATTAGATACCTTTAATCAGTTAGGTAAAGCCAGCATCATGATGCTGACCAGCAAGGAAACGCTGCTACCGCTTTTCGGTGCGCTGGTGCTGGTTGGATTTAGCCTTTCTTCCCGCAAACACTTCACCCGCTTTCTTGAACGCTCGTCCGCACGGGTGGGTAAAGTGACCCAGGACCACTTCTGGCTGACGATACGCACGGTATTCTGGTCGATACTCGTCGCCTCACCGCTACCGGTACTGTGGGCCACCCTGGGTTACGGCTTGCAGGAAGCCTGGCCTTATCCGTTGGCCGTCGCTATCGGCGATGGCGTAACCGCCACGGTGCCCATGCTGTGGGCGGTGATGATTTGCGCCACCTTTGCACGCCCTAACGGTCTGTTCATTGCCCACTTTGGCTGGCCGCGTAATCGCGTCGCGAAGGCCATGCACTATTACCTGATGAGTATCGGGCTGATTGTCCCGCTGATCATGGCGGTAATCATGTTTGATAACCTCAATGACCGGGAATTCTCCGCCTCATTGGGACGCTTGTGCTTTATCTTGATTTGCGGCGCACTGGCGGTCGTGACTCTGAGCCTGAAGCGCGCCGGGATACCGCTGTACCTCGATAAAGAGGGCAACAGCGATAACATGGTCAACAGCATGCTGTGGAATATGTTGATGGGTGCTCCGCTGATTGCCATCCTCGCGGCCGCAGTCGGCTATCTCGCCACATCACAAGCTCTACTGGCACGTCTGGAAACGTCCGTGGCTATCTGGTTCTTGTTACTGGTGGTGTATCACGTTATTCGCCGTTGGATGCTGATCCAGCGCCGCCGCCTGGCGTTCGACCGCGCCAAGCATCGACGCGCCGAAATGCTGGCGCAGCGTGCACGAGGTGAAGAAGAACCGCCGCACTCCACCAGTCTTGAAGGCGCAATTGACGTTGATGAAAGCGAAGTGGATCTCGACGCGATCAGCGCACAATCGCTACGTCTGGTGCGCTCAATTCTGATGCTTATCGCCCTGCTTTCAGTCATTGTGCTGTGGTCAGAAATTCATTCCGCATTTGGCTTCCTGGAAAACATCTCGTTGTGGGATGTCACCTCTACGGTTCAGGGCGTGGAAAGCTTAGAGCCAATCACGCTGGGCGCGGTGCTCATCGCAATACTGGTATTTATCATCACCACCCAGTTAGTGCGCAACCTGCCCGCGCTGCTGGAGCTGGCGCTGCTGCAACATCTGGATTTAACCCCTGGCACCGGTTACGCCATTACCACCATTACCAAGTATTTGCTGATGCTGATTGGCGGTCTGGTTGGCTTCTCGATGATCGGCATTGAGTGGTCCAAACTGCAATGGCTGGTGGCTGCTCTCGGTGTTGGTCTGGGCTTTGGTTTGCAGGAGATCTTCGCCAACTTTATTTCCGGCCTGATTATCCTGTTTGAGAAACCGATTCGCATTGGCGACACGGTGACCATTCGCGATCTAACCGGTAGTGTGACAAAAATTAATACTCGCGCCACCACCATCAGCGACTGGGATCGCAAAGAGATCATCGTGCCCAATAAGGCCTTTATCACCGAGCAGTTTATCAACTGGTCGTTGTCAGATTCCGTCACCCGTGTGGTGTTAACTATCCCGGCGCCGTCAGAGGCTAACAGCGAGGAGGTTACGCAGATTCTGCTGACTGCCGCACAGCGCTGTTCGCTGGTTATCGATAACCCGGCGCCAGAAGTATTTCTGGTAGACCTGCAGCAAGGGATTCAAATCTTCGAACTGCGTATTTATGCCGCAGAGATGGGACACCGCATGCCGCTGCGTCATGAGATCCACCAGCTGATTCTGGCAGGCTTCCGCGAACACGGTATTGATATGCCATTCCCACCGTTCCAGATGCGTCTGGAGAGCCTTGGCGGTAAACAAACGGGGAGAACGTTAAGTTCTGCGGGCAGAGGCAACCGCCCGGCGGGAAGTTTGTAGCGCATGATTCAGGCAAGAAATGCCGGATGGTCTTATCCGGCCTACGAAGATGCTTCTTTGTAGGCCGGAGACGCCAGGACGGTTACTCCACCGCCCACTCAGGTTCGTTGGCCATGCGACGGCTATAGTTCTGATAAATCGCCATCGCCAGCAGCGAGAAGAAGATCGGGCCGCCGGTCATCCACAATGCGCTGTTCCAGTCCCCGGCTTCAATCACCGGCTGGATGATGGTGAACACGTTGGCAAACGTCACCACCAATACCACCACGCCTGTTGTCAATAACGTCGCCGCCCGCGTTTTAAAAATCACAAACGGCCTTTCCAGATCCGTACGCGCTTTAAAGAATGGGAAAGCCAGTGCAAGGAACAGATACGGCAGTGTCATTGAGACGTTCGCCATCAGGGTCAGTTTGTTATAAAACGCGGAAGCCGTGTCGCCGCCAAACGAAACCAGCAGGATAAACAGGCTCACCAGTAAACACTGCAACCACATTGCCGTCGTCGGCATCCCCACCGCATTCAGCCTGGTCATCGGCGCGGGCCACAATGCCTTCGGCGTTCCCTGAATAATCGCTTTCAGCGGCGAGTAGCTGAGCGTGAAAAAAGCGCCAGTATAGGCGAGGAACATAGAAAGACCGGTGATACGCGCGAACCATACGCCCAACGCCATCGCGCTTTCCGGGGAAAGGTGCAGCGCATTACCCAACGTCATCCCGAGGCTTTTCATCAGGATATAAGTAATGTTGCCGAGGTTGACCGAGCCATCACTTAATACCTGTTGCCAGTTGGTGCTAACGCCCCATAAAAATATCGCCAGTGAATAACCGACAGAAATGACAATAGCGGCAAAGACAATCCCTTTCGCGAAGTTCTTTTCTGGCTTTTCTGTTTTATCTACCAGTCCACCCACGGCCTCAATTCCGCCGTAAGCAAAAATAGCAAATACAACAAATGACAACATTGCCAGACCGGACTGATATCCCGGATTAGGCGAGGAGATAAAATTAATATCCTGCGCAAAGTGGCCACCCGTTAATAACAAAATAGCGACACTCACTAACAACAAAACTAAATTAAGACACATTACGGCAATTCCGCCTACAGCCGTAATACGGGCAATCTTATTAATCCCCCGTGAGGCCACGCAGGTCACCAGAATCATCCAGCCGACGGCGAGCAGACCGACAACCTGCGTAGGCTCAAGCCCCGCAATACGCCAGTGCTGCGTCATGTCTGCGCCAAATAAGAAGGTCGAAAAAGGTACCCAGACTTTTGCCGCCGTGCTTACCATCCATATCACATAGGAAGAAAACCACATAAACGTGCCGATAAACGCATAGCGTGGGCCAACGCTATTATTCATCCACGAATAGATTCCCCCCTCTTCTTTCCGATAGGCAGAACCCATTTCCGCCATCATTAAAGCAAATGGAATAAAAAATAATAATGCGGAAAATATATACCATGGAATCGCGCTATACCCCATTAAATAGAACGCGGAGGGGCTGTTAGCAAAACCAAAAACAGACGTAAATATCATAAGGATGAGACCAATCAGGCTCATCTTTTTTATTGTTTGGGTCATTAAACCATCCCTTACTCTGGCAAGCGTTTAACAAACGCCGCTCACCGATTGGCACTGCTCTCATTGCGGAGTTCAGCGATAAAAAATTAACACAGAATTGATACCTGAAAGATACCAAACATCCAGATGTAAATTGTGGCTATTAGAGGGTAATTGAAAAAATATGCTACAAAGTGGCGGTTTCTCCGCCACTTTGTATTGAGAGAGCGTGAATTACGCGCGATCGACGGTAAATGCGATAACCTCAGCCAGGCTTTCCGCGCCCAACGCCAGCATCACCAGACGGTCAACGCCGAGCGCCACGCCAGAGCAATCCGGCATGCCCACTTTTAACGCTTCAAGCAGGTTGGTATCGATAGGTTGCTGTGGCAGGCCGCGTGCGGCACGTTTGCGGTTATCCTGTTCAAACCGTTGCTGCTGCTCGCGCGCGTCAGTCAACTCATGGAAACCATTCGCCAGTTCAATACCTTTGTAATACACCTCGAAACGCTCAGCCACGCGGTGATCTTCGGTACTGATTTGCGCCAATGATGCCTGGCTGGCGGGGAAATGATAAACAAACGTCGGTTTGTCTTTGCCGATATGCGGCTCAACGCCCATCGTGAACAGCAGTTGCAGTAAGGTGTCCCGGTCTTCTTCGGTATCGGCGATATTGCTGAGATCCAGCTTAGCCGCCACTTCCCGCAGTTGGGTTTTGTCTGCAGACAGTGGATCTATCTCCAGATGACGCTGGAAGGCCTGCTGATAAGAAAGGCTTTCCGCCGGAGAGCAGTCCAGCACCTGCTGGAGCAAATCATCCACTTCATTCATCAGGCGATACATATCGTAGTGGGGACGATACCACTCGAGCATGGTGAACTCAGGGTTATGATGACGCCCCATCTCTTCATTACGAAAGCTGCGACACAGTTGATATACCGGGCCACATCCTGCCACCAGCAGGCGCTTCATATGATATTCCGGACTGGTCATTAAATAGAGATTCATTCCCTGGGAATGTCCAGGGCCGACGAAACGTGTTTCGAACGGGAACAGATGGATGTCCGTTACCGTTGCCTGACTCATACAAGGGGTCTCAACCTCAAGCACGCCACGATCGGCAAAAAAGCGGCGAATCTCCGCTATAATTGCTGCACGTTTTAACAGATTGGGGATGGACGCGCTCGGCTGCCAGGTTGCCGTTTCGCTCATGGTTGTTTCTCCGATTTAAGACAAGGGCACGAAGTCTACTCGTATCGCGCTAACGAGACAAATTTCACGCGGTAGTAATCAGCACAGGCAATCGGGTAAAAAAAGCGACATGGGGTGGTTTAGTAATTAAATTAATCAAATTCAATGATAATTCCCCCCTTTGACACGCTAAAAAAATCGAACACGTCAAATTTCCCGCACATCCCTAAGACTATACTATTGTACCTATAAAGGAGCAGTGGAAACGCGTTCATAACCTGTTTGAAGCCGATGAAGCATCTGAGTTCAGGCGGGGATGAAATAACAACAATCTGGAGGAATGTCGTGCAAACCTTTCAAGCCGATCTTGCCATTATAGGCGCCGGTGGCGCGGGATTACGTGCTGCAATTGCTGCCGCACAAGCAAATCCCAACGCTAAAATCGCACTGATCTCAAAAGTGTACCCAATGCGCAGCCATACCGTTGCTGCCGAAGGCGGCTCTGCTGCTGTCGCGCAGGATCATGACAGCTTTGACTACCATTTTCACGATACGGTAGCAGGCGGAGACTGGCTGTGTGAGCAGGATGTCGTGGATTACTTTGTCCACCACTGCCCAACTGAAATGACGCAACTGGAACAATGGGGCTGCCCATGGAGCCGTCGTGAAGACGGTAGCGTCAACGTACGTCGCTTCGGCGGCATGAAAATCGAGCGTACCTGGTTTGCCGCGGATAAAACCGGCTTCCACATGCTGCATACGCTGTTCCAAACGTCTTTACAGTTCCCACAGATTCAACGCTTTGACGAACACTTCGTTCTGGATATCCTGGTTGACGATGGTCATGCTCGCGGCGTCGTCGCGATGAACATGATGGAAGGCACGCTGGTGCAGATCCGTGCTAACGCAGTCGTGATGGCAACGGGCGGCGCAGGTCGCGTTTACCGTTACAACACCAACGGCGGCATCGTAACCGGCGACGGTATGGGCATGGCGCTGAGCCACGGCGTTCCGCTGCGTGATATGGAATTCGTTCAGTATCACCCGACGGGTCTGCCAGGCTCCGGTATCCTGATGACTGAAGGCTGCCGTGGTGAAGGCGGTATTCTGGTCAACAAAAATGGTTACCGTTATCTGCAAGACTACGGCATGGGTCCGGAAACCCCACTGGGCGAGCCGAAAAACAAATATATGGAACTCGGTCCGCGCGACAAAGTTTCTCAGGCTTTCTGGCACGAATGGCGCAAAGGCAACACCATTTCCACTCCGCGTGGCGATGTGGTTCACCTCGACCTACGTCACCTCGGTGAGAAAAAACTGCTCGAACGTTTACCGTTCATTTGCGAGCTGGCGAAAGCCTACGTGGGTGTCGATCCGGTTAAAGAGCCGATCCCGGTACGTCCGACCGCACACTACACCATGGGCGGTATCGAAACCGATCAGCACTGTGAAACCCGCATTAAAGGTCTGTTCGCTGTCGGCGAATGTTCCTCTGTTGGTCTGCATGGCGCTAACCGTCTGGGCTCTAACTCCCTGGCGGAACTGGTGGTCTTCGGTCGTATGGCCGGCGAGCAGGCTGCGGAACGTGCTGCAACGGCTGGCGCTGCAAACAGTGCCGCGCTTGATGCACAGGTTGCCGGTATTGAAAAACGTCTGAAAGATCTGGTTAACCAGGAAGGTAACGAAAACTGGTCTAAGATCCGTGACGAAATGGGGATCTCCATGGAAGAAGGTTGCGGTATCTACCGTACGCCGGAACTCATGCAGAAAACCGTTGATAAGCTGGCTGAGCTGCAGGAGCGCTTCAAGCGCGTGCGTATCACTGATACCTCCAGCGTCTTCAACACCGACCTGCTGTACACCATCGAACTGGGTCACGGTCTGAACGTTGCTGAATGTATGGCGCACTCCGCTCTGGCGCGTAAAGAATCCCGCGGCGCGCATCAGCGTCTGGATGAAGGCTGCACCGAGCGTGACGACGTGAACTTCCTCAAACACACCCTCGCCTTCCGCGATGCTGACGGCACGACTCGCCTGGAATACAGCGACGTGAAAATCACCACTCTGCCACCGGCTAAACGTGTTTACGGTGGCGAAGCGGAAGCAGCCGATAAGAAGGAGAAGGCGAATGGCTGAGATGAAAAACCTGAAAGTTGAGGTGGTGCGCTATAACCCGGAAACCGATACCGCGCCACACAGTGCTTTCTACGAAGTTCCTTACGATGAAACCACGTCTCTGCTCGATGCGTTGGGCTACATCAAGGATAACCTGGCGCCGGACCTGAGCTATCGCTGGTCCTGCCGTATGGCAATCTGCGGCTCCTGCGGCATGATGGTCAACAACGTGCCGAAGCTGGCGTGCAAAACCTTCCTGCGTGATTACACCAACGGTATGAAGGTTGAAGCGCTGGGCAACTTCCCGATTGAGCGCGATCTGGTCGTCGACATGACGCACTTTATCGAAAGCCTGGAAGCGATCAAACCGTACATCATCGGTAACCCGCGTACACCGGATCAGGGCCCAAACACCCAGACTCCGGCGCAGATGGCGAAGTATCATCAGTTCTCCGGTTGCATCAACTGTGGTCTGTGCTATGCCGCGTGCCCGCAGTTCGGCCTGAACCCTGAGTTCATTGGACCGGCTGCGATTACGCTGGCGCATCGTTACAACGAAGATAGCCGCGACCACGGTAAGAAAGAGCGTATGGCTCAATTGAACAGCCCGAACGGCGTCTGGAGTTGTACTTTCGTGGGCTACTGCTCCGAAGTCTGCCCGAAACACGTCGATCCGGCTGCGGCCATTCAGCAGGGTAAAGTTGAAAGTTCAAAAGACTTTCTTATCGCAACCCTGAAACCACGCTAAGGAGTGCAACATGACGACTAAACGCAACGCCTATGTGCGGCCAATGACGTCCACCTGGTGGAAAAAACTGCCGTTTTATCGCTTTTACATGCTGCGTGAAGGCACAGCCGTTCCGGCTGTCTGGTTCAGTATTGAACTGATCTTCGGCCTGTTTGCGCTTAAGCACGGTGTGGAATCCTGGGCTGGCTTTGTCGGGTTCCTGCAGAACCCGGTGGTGGTGATCCTTAACATCATCGCCCTGGCAGCCGCGCTGCTGCATACCAAGACCTGGTTTGAGCTGGCGCCGAAAGCGGCCAACATCATCGTAAAAGACGAAAAAATGGGGCCAGAGCCAATCATCAAAGGGCTTTGGGCGGTTACTGTGGTTGCGACAGTAGTAATACTGTTTGTTGCCCTGTTCTGGTAAGGAGTCCGGAATGATTAATCCAAATCCAAAACGCTCTGACGAACCCGTATTCTGGGGCCTGTTTGGTGCAGGCGGTATGTGGAGCGCAATCATTGCGCCGGTAATGATCCTGCTGGTAGGCATTATGCTGCCGCTGGGCTTTGTTCCTGATGCCTTCAGCTATGAACGCGTCCTGGCATTCGCGCAGAGCTTTATCGGTCGCGCATTCCTGTTCCTGATGATTGTCCTGCCGCTGTGGTGCGGTTTACACCGTATGCACCACGCGATGCATGACCTGAAAATCCACGTGCCTGCTGGCAAATGGGTATTCTATGGACTGGCAGCTATCCTGACCGTTGTAACGGCCATTGGTATCCTGACCATCTAATCGCATGCGTTAACTATCAGGCCCGCCATTGGCGCAATACCGATCAGTTAAGGAT